>JBFGUI010000295.1:0-1513 GCA_041565695.1 Kiloniellaceae bacterium | reverse complement strand
TCCGGCAGGCGGTGCTCGGCCTGCCCTATCCGGGCGCGGACCCCTACCTCACCCTGACGCCGTTGCGCCACGGCACCGACGGCTTCTTCGTCGCGGTCTTCGAGAAGAAGGAGGCGGCATGAGCGAGCGCGACCTCGTGGTGCTGCGCCCGGCCCTGCCGCGCGACGCCGACGCCATCGCCCGGGTTCATGTCGAGACCTGGCAGAACACCTATGCCGGCCTGGTGCCCTCCGGCTACCTGGCGCGCATGTCGGTGGCGCGCTCCGCGCCGCAGTGGCACCGCGCCGCCGCCAAGGCGGAGAAGGGCAACGACCTCGTGGTGGCGGAGATCGACGAGGAGATCATCGGCTTCGTCTCCTTCGGGCCGACGCGCAACCCGGAGATGCCCTACGGCGGCGAGGTCTATGCCCTCTACGTCACCGGCGACTGGCAGGGCCACGGCCTCGGCCGCCGCCTGCTGGCCACGGCGCTGGAGGCGCTGCACAAGGAAGGCCACCGCGGCGCCATGACCTGGGTGCTGGCGGCCAACCCGGCGCGCTTCTTCTACGAGACCATGGGTGGCCAGCGCGCCGGCGAGCGCCAGGAGAGTTTCGCCGGCAGCGAGCTGGACGAGCTGGCCTACGGCTGGCCGGACATCGAGTCCTGGCTGGCGGAGATGAAGGGGTGAGGCGGATGAGTTTTGTTGTTTCCCTCTCCCCTGGCGGGAGAGGGCTGTTATGCGCCACCACTCGAGACGTCACCCTCGGGCTTGACCCGAGGGTCCATCTCGCGGCGCGCAGCAGCGGGTCCGTCCGGGGCATGGATTACCGGGACAAGCCCGGTAATGACAAGTGGTGTGCTGGCTTCGGCGATGCAGGTAAAACCCCGGCGGTGGGATGATCAGGACGGAACACAATACATGACAGACCGCATTCTCATTCTCGACTTCGGCTCCCAGGTCACCCAGCTGATCGCCCGGCGCGTGCGCGAGAGCGGCGTCTACTGCGAGATCTATCCCTTCAACAGCGCGCCGCAGCGCATCGCCGACTTCGCGCCCAAGGGGATCATCCTCTCCGGCGGGCCGGCCTCGGTGACCGGGGAGGACACGCCGCGCGCGCCGCAGGTGGTGTTCGACAGTGGCGTCCCCATCCTCGGCATCTGCTACGGCCAGCAGACCCTCTGCGCCCAGCTCGGCGGCGAGGTCGAGACCTCCGAGCACCACGAGTTCGGCAAGGCCTTCGTCGCGATGCAGGCCGACTGCACCCTGACCCAAGGCGTCTGGGCGACCGGCGAGCGCCACCAGGTGTGGATGAGCCACGGCGACCGCGTGGTGCGCCTGCCGGAAGGCTTTTCGGTCTACGGCACTTCAGAGGGCGCGCCCTTCGCGGTCATCGCCGACGAGGCGCGCAAGATCTACGCCGTGCAGTTCCATCCCGAGGTGGTGCACACGCCGGACGGCGCGAAGCTGCTGGCCAACTTCACCCACAAGGTCTGCGGCTGTGCCGGCGACTGGACCATGGCGGCCTTCCGCCAG
>JBFGUI010000294.1:0-2303 GCA_041565695.1 Kiloniellaceae bacterium | reverse complement strand
GAGCTGATGGCCGCCCACCCGGTGGCCGGCGACGCGACGGCTTCCGCCGCCGCCGAATAGGGAGAGCCCTCCCGAGCGGGCTCTACGCGCGCCGGCTTCTGCGGGCCCGCCGGTTTCCGATCGGCGGGCCCTTCTTATTCCGGATTCTTAGCCTTCAACACCGAAGCGCTGGTGCAGGACGAAGAGGCTGAGGACATGCAGCACGCGCGGCTCCGCCGCGCCGCGCTGCTGCCGCGTGGCGCCGGCCAGCCGCTCGGCGATGTCGAGCAGCTTCGCCCTGTCGAGCAGGGGCATCGAACCCATCGCCTCGCTGCGAAAACT
Organism: Kiloniellaceae bacterium; assembly: GCA_041565695.1. Lineage (GTDB taxonomy): Bacteria > Pseudomonadota > Alphaproteobacteria > Kiloniellales > Kiloniellaceae > Pelagibius. The sequence goes on along the minus strand of JBFGUI010000294.1, from coordinate 1,982 downwards.
GTCCTGCACCAGATCGTAGAACCGGGTGCCGGGAACCAGACTGACCGGCGGGCTGAGGAAGGGGTGCTTCTCGCGGCGATAGACGGTCTCGGTCACCACGTCGCGCGTCGCCTCACGCAGCAGGTACTTCTCCACCGAGCCGCGGATCTTCGCTGCCAGGGGAACCCGGTTGACGAAGCCGCCGACTTCGTGGTCGAGGAACGGCAGGCGGCCTTCGACCGAGTGGGCCATCTCCATGCGGTCGCCGAGCATGGCCAGGATGTAGTTCGGCAGCATGGTCTTGGCCCAGAGATAGGCCGCCTGGTCGACCGGGCGGCGCCCCGCGAGGCGTGCCTCCAAGTCGATGCCGTCGAGCAGCAGGCGCGCGGCATCGCCTTCGGCATAAGGCCGGAAGCAGGCGAAGTTCAGCGGCATGTGGCGGGACTCCCGGGCCGCGAAATGCAGTTGCAGCCATGACGGAACGAAGCCGAGCCGCCGGCGCAGCCCGGCCGAGCCCTCGACCGTCATGTCCGCCAGCAGCCGCCCGCGGGAGACCAGGTTGCTCTCGCGCAGCGCCCTCAGCTGCCGCCGCTTCTCCCCGGGATCGAGATCGCCGCTGTCGAAATGCAGCAGGTCCTGGCGGAAGTGGGGATAGCCGGCCAGCACCTCGTCGGCGCCCTCGCCGGTGAGCACGACCTTGTAGCCCGCGTCCCGCACGCTGCGGCTGAGCAGGAACTTGGCGACGCCGTGCGCGTTGGTGCAGGGCGCCTCGGCATGAAAGATAGCCTCCGCGAAATTGTCGGCCAGATCGTCCTCGCGCACCTCGATCACGGTGTGCTCGGCGCCGGCGGCGGCCGCCATCTCCGCGGCAATGGGTCCCTCGTCGTAGTCCGCATCGGCAAAACCCAGGGTGAAGCTGCGCACCGCATCGCCGCGCAGGCGCGCCGCCAGCCCCAGAATGGCGCAGGAGTCGAGACCGCCACTGAGGTAGCAGGCGACCGGCACGTCGGCGCGCAGGCGCAGGCGCACCGCTTCCTCCAGCAGGGCACGAAAGCGGGCGACCAGGTCCGCCTCGGCCAGGTCGGCGGCCGCCTCTCCCGCCGGCGGATAGTCGATGTCCCAATAGGGCACGAGCCGCAGGCCCTCGCGGTCGGCGACGAGGTAGTGCCCGGGCGGCACCGCCCGGACACCAAGGAACGGCGTACGCGAGCCGCCGCGCAGCGCAACGCCCAGGTGGACCGCCTCGACGTCCCAGCGTGCCGGCACGCCGGCGGCAAACAGCGCCTTCATCTCCGAGGCGACATAGAGCACCCCGTCGTGCAGGCTGTAGTACAGTGGCTTGATGCCGTAGCGGTCGCGCGCGGCATAAAGGGTCTGGCTGCGCTGGTCCCAGAGGGTGAAGGCGAACTCGCCGCGCAGGTGCTGCACGGCGCCGGCGCCGTGCTCCTCGTAGAGATGCAGCGCGATCTCGCTGTCGGACTTCGTGCGGAAGCTGTGCCCGGCATCCTCGAGTCCCCGGCGGATCCTCTCAAAGTCGTAGAACTCGCCGTTCACCGCGATGTGGATGTCGCCCTCTTCGTTGGCGATGGGCTGGGCACCACCTTCCAGGTCGATGATGCTGAGCCGCGCATGGCCGAGGCCGACAAGGCCGTCGGGCGCCAGCCAGCAGCGCTGCCCGTCGGGGCCCCTGTGATGCAGCCGCGCGACGGCCCGGGCGAGCGCCTCGGGCGACACCTGGCGCCCATGCGACAGGATGGCGACGATTCCACACATGCTGCCTTCCTAGAGCAAATACCTTAAGCCTGTGTAGGCGGGAATGACGGCCGGTTCAGCGACGAAAAGTCTCCACCGCCATGAAGATGCGCACCGCCGTGGTCAGCCAGCAGAGCCCACCGAAAATCCAGGAAAACCAGGAAAACAGGTCCGGCAGGAGGCAGATGGCGACGAACAGCGCGATGGTCTCACTGCCCTCGGTGAGGCCGCCCAGGTAGTAGATCGATTTC
>JBFGUI010000293.1:0-2481 GCA_041565695.1 Kiloniellaceae bacterium | reverse complement strand
TATTGGAGACCCGACCGAGGCTCACATGACCTGTTTCAACGTGACCGGTCTGGAACGAAGCCTCGCGGTGCGTCTTGGCGTTCCGATCTACGGTTGCGACCCTGATCTTCACCACCTCGGGTTCAAGAGCGATTCGCGCAGGCTGTTCCGCGAGACCGGCGTCGCGCTGCCCGAGGGATTCGAGGATCTGACCGACGCGCAGGACGTCGCCGAGGCGCTGACGGAGCTCAAGTCGAAGAACCCCGGGCTGCGCCGCGCCGTGGTGAAGCTCAATGAAGGTTTCTCCGGCGAAGGCAATGCCGTCTTCAGCTTCGAAGGCGCACCGGAAACGTCCGGCCTGGCCCCCTGGACCCGCGCCAGGTTGCCGTCATTGGCATTTGAGGCGCGCGACATGTCCTGGGACGCCTTCAGCGCCAAAGTCGGGGACATGGGCGCCATCGCCGAGGCCTTCATCGAGGGCAGGGAAAAGCAGTCGCCCTCCGCTCAGTTCCGCATCGATCCGCTGGGCCAGCTGGAGGCGATTTCGACCCACGATCAGATCATGGGCGGCAGGTCGGATCAGATCTTCCTCGGCTGCCGCTTTCCGGCCGACGCGAGCTACCGGCTGGAGATCCAGGCAGAGGGCCTCAAGGCTGCCGAGGCGCTGCGCCGCAAGGGTGTCCTGGGTCGCTTCGGTGTCGACTTCATTTCGGTCCGAGAAGGAGAACGCTGGCGGCACTACGCGATCGAAGTGAACCTGCGCAAGGGCGGCACGACCCACCCCTATCTGATGCTGCAGTTCCTGACCGACGGGTCCTACGACCCGACGACGGGCCTCTATCACACCCCGAGCGGCCAGCCGCGCTACTACTACGCGTCCGACAATCTCGAGAGCCCGATCTATCGCGGCCTGACGCCCGACGACCTGATCGACATCTCGGTCGTCAACGGCCTGCACTTTCACGGCGCAACACAGGAGGGCGTCGTGTTCCACCTGCTGGGCGCGCTGCAGGAATTCGGAAAGCTGGGCGTCGTCTGCGTCGCCGAGACGCTCGAGCGCGCGCGCTCTCTCTACGAAGAAACCAGCGTCGTCCTGGACCGGGAAGCACCCCTGCGCACCGGCTAACCGCGCAGCACGAGAGTCGACCATTCGCCCAGGTGATAGCGGCGCAGCAGAGTGAAACCGGCGGCCCGGTAGCGGGCGAGGACCTGGCGCTCCTGGCTGATGAGAAGGCCGGAGAGCACCGCCGTGCCGCCCGGCGCCAGCTGGCGCCGCAGGTCCTGGGCCATGGCGCAGAGCGGCTCCGCCAGGATGTTGGCGAGGATCAGGTCATAGGGGCCGCGGCGCTTCACGACGGCGCGGCCGAATCCGTCGCCCAGCAGCAGATGCACCACGTCGGCCACGCCGTTGGCCTTCACGTTTTCCCCCGCCACGCGGACCGACGGTGCATCGTTGTCGACGCCCAGCACGCGGCAGGGCCAGAGCCTGGCGGCGGCCATGGCGAGCACGCCGGAGCCGCAGCCCATGTCGAGGATGTTGGCGACACTGCGCTGCCGCGCGATGTCCTGCAGGGCCAGAAGGCAGCCGCGCGTGGTCTCGTGCCGGCCGGTCCCGAAGGCGGCGTTGGCGTCGATCAGCAGGTCGATGCTGCCCGGCGGCGGCGCTTCCGTCACGTGCGAACCGCGCACCCGGATACGCCCGGCCGTGATCGGCGGCAGGGCCTTCTGGCTTTCCGCCACCCAGTCGATGTCGGGCAGCTTGTCGAGGCTGTAGACCGGCGGGCTGCGCAGGCCGGCGACCTCACAGGCCAGCGACAGCAGGCGGTCGAGTTCTGCCGGATCGGGCTTAGCCGGCAGATAAAGCTGCCAGGGCACCAGCCCGGCCGCGTCCTTGCCGCCGGTCGCCAGGGCGCCACCCAGCGGCTCGAACACCGCCTCGAAGGCGTCCAGGCAATCGGCCGGCAGGCTGAGGGTCAGGCAGTAGGTGTCGCTCACGGGCGGTTCCGAGTCCACTTGCTGAAGGGAAGGTCACCCGGCCTGGTCGGCGGGCACGACGAAGCTGGCGATCACCTTCTTGTTGCCGCTGTGATCAAAGTTGATGGTCAGGCGATCGCCTTCCACCGCGGTGATCTTGCCGTAGCCGAACTTCTGGTGGAACACACGGTCGCCGCGCTGGAAGGCGCCGCTGGAAAGGCTCTCGACCCGGGTCGGTACCACGTCGATGTAGTGCGCTGTTCCCTGACCGCGGCGGGCCTGGGCGCGCTGCAGCCCGGGACTGACCCGCGCCTGGCGCCACTCGCTGCCGCCCCAGCCGTCCCCCATCCCGCCGAAGGTCGACGCGGCGGCGCCGTAAACGCCCTGGTCGCTCTCCACCTCGACGTGTTCTTTCGGCAACTCGTCGACGAAGCGCGAGGGAATCGCCACCGCCCAGGAGCCGTGCATGCGCCGGTTGGCGGCAAAAGAGACGATGACCCGCTTGCGCGCCCGGGTTAGGCCGACATA
>JBFGUI010000292.1:0-2712 GCA_041565695.1 Kiloniellaceae bacterium | reverse complement strand
GTGATCTCGATCGCCAAGAAATACACCAATCGCGGCCTGCAGTTCCTCGACCTGATCCAGGAAGGCAACATCGGCCTGATGAAGGCTGTCGACAAGTTCGAGTACCGCCGCGGCTACAAGTTCTCGACCTACGCCACTTGGTGGATCCGCCAGGCGATCACTCGTTCGATCGCCGATCAGGCGCGCACCATCCGCATCCCGGTGCACATGATCGAGACCATCAACAAGCTGGTGCGCACCAGCCGCCAGATGCTGCACGAGATCGGCCGCGAGCCGACGCCGGAGGAGCTGGCCGAGCGCCTCGTCATGCCGCTGGAGAAGGTGCGCAAGGTCCTGAAGATCGCCAAGGAGCCGATCTCCCTGGAGACGCCGATCGGCGACGAGGAGGACAGCCACCTCGGCGACTTCATCGAGGACAAGAACGCGGTCATTCCGCTGGATGCCGCGATCCAGTCCAACCTGCGCGAGACCACCACGCGGGTGCTGGCCAGCCTGACGCCGCGCGAGGAGCGCGTGCTGCGCATGCGCTTCGGCATCGGCATGAACACCGACCACACCCTGGAGGAGGTCGGCCAGCAGTTCTCGGTGACCCGCGAGCGCATCCGCCAGATCGAGGCCAAGGCGCTGAGGAAGCTGAAGCACCCCAGCCGCTCGCGCAAGCTGCGCTCCTTCCTCGATACCTGAGGCCGGGCAGAGGCAAACGAGGCAAAAGGGGCCGTCCATCGGGCGGCCCCTTTTTCTTTGCGCCGCCTGCCAGCGGCGCTAGCCTCTCGGCCCATGGAAATCGTGTTTCTCGGCACCGGCTGCCCGGTGGTCTCGACCGAGCGCTACGGCCCGGCGCAGTTGGTCCTGGGCGCGGGCGCGAAGGTGCTGGTCGACTGCGGCTCCGGCGTGACCCAGCGGCTGCTGGCCGCGGGGACGCCCGGACGCGACCTCGACGCGCTGCTGCTGACCCACCTGCATTCCGACCACCTGGTCGATCTCTACCAGCTCATCGTTTCCTCCTGGCACCAGGGCCGCGACCGGCCGCTGCCGGTCTACGGGCCGCCGGGGACGAGGCGCTACCTCGAGGGGCTGATGGCGCTGTGGCAGCCGGAGCTCAGCCAGCGCATCGCCCACGAGAAGCGCCCCTCGACCGCGGCCCTGGATATCGACGTGACCGAGGTCGCGCCGGGCGAGGTGCTGGCTTTCGGCGGCCTCGCGGTGCGCGTGGTCGAGGTCGACCACCGGCCGGTGCGCCATGCCTACGGCTTCGTCTTCGAGGCGGCGGGGAAGAAGCTGGCCCTGTCCGGCGACACCCGGCGCTGCCCGGCGCTGATCGAGGCGGCGAGAGGCGCCGACCTGCTGGTGCACGAGGTCTTCGTGCACCGCGAGATGCCGGTGGTCGAAGGCCAGCGCTCGGCCGAGACCATCGAAAACGTGGCGAGCTACCACACGCTCTCCGGCGAGGTCGGCCGGATCGCCACCGAGGCGGGGGTCAAGGCCCTGGCGCTGACCCACTTCGTGCCGCCGGCCTGCGACCGCCAGGTGCTGCTGGCCGAGGTGGCGGCCGACTTCAGCGGTCCCCTGGTGCTGGCGGAGGACCTGCTGCGCATCGACCTCGTTCGCGGCAGCGTCGCCTGGGGCCAGGCTGTGCTGGCGCTGGGGCGGCGCTGACGCGCCACCTTGCCGGCGCCGGCTGCTTCCAACAGGGTGTGCCGAGGTTGATGGCGGAGGGATAGGGGTAAACGATTCCGCCTCTTGCTATGTCAAAACTGTGCCCTTAAAAGCTTCTTGGCCCAGTTTCGCTGCCGACGGCTTATGGTTCACTCTGCCGGCGCGGCGATGACTGCACCGGCCGGCCGGGAACGGCAGGTTTCCCGGCCGCCGTCCGGTCGGCTCCTTTGCCGGGGGGCGTGCCGGGGCCGGGAACCTTGTCTTGGGGGAACTGTCCGTTTTGATGATGTCAGGTCGTGGTTTTGAAGTGACGCGGCGGGTCGGGATTCGCCCAGCGCGGCGCGGTGGCTGCTAGGCGCCGCCGGTCATGCTGCTCCGTCTCTTCGCGTTCTGCGTGATGCTGCTGTCGGCGGGCTGTGTCGCGCCGCGGGCCGGTGCCCTGGACGAAACGGGCCATCCGGCGACTTCGCCGCAGGCGCAGGTTCCCGCGGCCATGGCGCGCCAGCAGGCTGCCCGCGCCGGGATCCCGACGGTCGGCGAGCCGACCCCTGCCGGTCTCTCCGCCCTGCCGGAGGTGACCCTGCCGGCGCGGCCGCGCCCGGCCATCGTCAAGAGCGCGCGGCCGCTGGAATGCGTTCCCTACGCCCGCGAGCTGTCGAACATCGCCCTGCGCGGCAATGCCTGGACCTGGTGGCAGAAGGCCGAGGGGCGCTACGAGCGCGGGTCGGTGCCGAAGCCCGGCGCCGTCATGGTGCTGAGCAAGACCCGTCGGCTGCGCCTCGGGCACCTTGCCGTGGTGGCGGAGATCCTCAACAGCCGTGAGATCGTGGTGCATCAGGCCAACTGGCTGAACCGCGGCCAGATCCATCGCAATACCCCGGTGCGCGACGTCTCGAAAAACAACGACTGGTCCGTGGTGCGTGTCTGGTACACGCCGGGCCAGACCTACGGCTCGCGCCACTACCCGGCCTACGGCTTCATCTATCCCAACGACGACGAGACGCCGGAGTTCCGCCAGGCCGCCAAGTGACGGCCCGGGCGCCTTCGTGATCCGCC
>JBFGUI010000291.1:0-2961 GCA_041565695.1 Kiloniellaceae bacterium | reverse complement strand
GGCCTTCCTCGGCCTCGAAGGCCAGCACCTCCGACTGGATGCGCTGGAAGCCTTCGTCGCCCTCGTAGGCCGAGCCGTAGATGCCGGTCACCGAGCGGATGATGGCGCGGTGGCGGGTGTAGACCTTCTCCAGCGCGTCGGAGATCTCGCCCACCGTGGCGCGCACCCGGGTCGCCTTCACCGCCAGGTCGAGCAGGTTGCCGCTGCCGTCCTCGGCCGCGCGGGTGAGATCGGCCAGGGCCTTCTCGACCGCCGCGGCGTCGCGCTCGGCGCGGATCTTCTCGAGGCGCCGCACCTGTTGCTCGCGCACGCTCGTGTTGTCGATGTCGAGGATCTCGACCGGCTCTTCTTCCTTGCTGACGTACTTGTTGACGCCGACGATGACCTCCTCGCCGCGGTCGATGCGCGCCTGGCGCCGCGCGGCGGACTCCTCGATGCGCAGCTTGGGCATGCCCGACGCCACCGCCTTGGTCATGCCGCCCAGATCTTCTACTTCCTCGATGATCTTGCGCGCCTCGGCAACCAGGGAGGCCGTCAGGTTCTCGACGTAGTAGCTGCCGGCCAGCGGGTCGACCACCTTGGTGATGCCGGTCTCCTCCTGCAGGATCAGCTGGGTGTTGCGGGCGATGCGCGCGGAGAACGGCGTCGGCAGGGCGACCGCCTCGTCCAGCGCGTTGGTGTGCAGCGACTGAGTGCCGCCCAGCGCCGCTGCCAGAGCCTCCACCGCGGTGCGCACCACATTGTTGTAGGGCGACTGCTCGGTGAGCGAGACCCCGGAGGTCTGGCAGTGCGTGCGCAGCATCAGCGAGCGCGGGTCCTTGGGCTGGAAGTGCTTCTGCATCAGCTCGGCCCAGAGGAAGCGCGCGGCGCGCAGCTTGGCGATCTCCATGAAGAAGTTCATGCCGATGGCGAAGAAGAAGGAGAGGCGCGGGGCGAAGGCGTCGACGTCGAGGCCCTTGGTCAGCGCGGCGCGCACGTACTCGACGCCGTCGGCCAGGGTGAAAGCCAGCTCCTGGACACAGGTCGCCCCGGCCTCCTGCATGTGATAGCCGGAGATCGAGATCGAGTTGAAGCGCGGCATGTGATGGGAAGTGTAGCCGATGATGTCGGCGACGATCCGCATCGAGGGCTCGGGCGGATAGATGTAGGTGTTGCGGACCATGAACTCCTTCAAGATGTCGTTCTGGATGGTGCCGGAGAGCTTCTCCGGTCCGACACCCTGTTCCTCGGCGGCGACGATGTAGCCGGCCAGCACCGGCAGCACGGCGCCGTTCATGGTCATGGAGACCGACATCTCGTCGAGCGGGATGCCGTCGAAGAGGATCTTCATGTCCTCCACGGAATCGATCGCGACGCCCGCCTTGCCGACGTCGCCGACGACGCGCGGGTGGTCGGAGTCATAGCCGCGGTGGGTCGCTAGGTCGAAGGCGACCGAGAGGCCCTTCTGCCCGCCGGCCAGGTTGGCGCGGTAGAAGGCGTTGGACTCCTCGGCGGTGGAGAAGCCGGCGTACTGGCGCAGCGTCCAGGGGCGTCCGGCGTACATGGTGGCGCGCGGCCCGCGGGTGAAGGGCGCGAAGCCGGGCAGGGATCCCACCGTCTCCAGGCCCTCGAGGTCCTCGGCGGTATAGAGCGGCTTGACCCGGATGCCCTCGGGCGTGTCCCAGACGAGGCTGTCCGGGTCGCTGCCCTTCAATTCCTCGTCCGCCAGGGCGCGCCAGTCGGCGACGGTCTTCTCCGGCCAGTCGGTCATGATCTCTGCCCTCCGCTCAACGCCGACCTTGCCGCCGGCCCTCTGCAGACATTTCGCAGGTGCAGTATAAGCGCGCGAAGGATCGCTGGGAAAGGGCCGGCTCCTGCTTGATCCGCATCAAGGCAGCCCGCCGGGTGCGCCAGCAGACTGTCCGATACCCCTGGCACGGCAAGGGGAAGCGGTGTAAAGCGAGGCAATGATGGATACTTCCCTGCTGCTGGCCCGACTGCTGGGTCCGCTCTACTTGGTGGTTGGCGTCGGCCTGCTGCTGAACCAGAGCTACTACCGCGACATGTTCCGCAATCTGCAGAGCAGCGGGATTTTCTACTACCTGTCGGGCGCATTGGCCTTGATGTTCGGCGTGGCGGTCCTGCTGTTCCACAATCTCTGGGTGGCGGACTGGCGGGTGATTCTCACTATCCTGGGCTGGCTCGGCGTCGCCAAGGGCGTCCTGCTGCTGGTCTTTCCACAAGCGGCCGCGCGCCTGACTGCCACGTTCACCCACGGCTCCCTGCTGCTGGGCAGCGCGGTCTTCGCGCTGCTGCTCGGCAACTGGTTCTGCTACGTCGGCTACGCGTCCTAGTCAGCCGCGGCGGCGCCACTCCATGGTCAGCGCGAAGGCGATGAACAGCGCGCCGGCGGCAACCAGCGAGGGCAGCAGGAACGATTCGCCGAGGCCGTAGGCGAAGCCGGCGAAGCTGGGCCCGATCATCTGGCCGAGGCCGAAGGCGGCGGTCATCAGGGCGATGGCCCGGCGCGGGTCGCCGCGCGACAGGCTGCGCGCGTGCACCAGGCCGAGGGCGGTGATGGCCATGAAGGTGCCGCCCAGCAGGATCGCCGCCAGCAGCACCGCGAGCGGGCCGCTGCCGAGCACCGAGAGCGCCACGCCGACGCCTTCCACCAGGCAGGCCAGGGCGAAGGCCCGGGCATTTCCGATGCGCCGGCCGATCCAGCCCCAAAGCGCCACCGAGGGCAGGCCGGCAAGGCCCACCGTGAGCCAGACATAGGGCTCCAGCCACTGCAGGCCCTCGGTGAGGCGCACCAGGGTGGAGATGAAGGTGGCGGTGATCACGTAGCCGAAGCCGAACAGGCCGTAGGCGGCGATCAGGGCGACCAGCCGCCGCTCGGCGCGGCGCGGGCCGCCGGCGGCCGCCGTGGCGGGGGCTTCGCGTTCCGCCGGCATCAGGCGCAGCACGGCGCCCAGCGCCAGC
>JBFGUI010000290.1:0-3075 GCA_041565695.1 Kiloniellaceae bacterium | reverse complement strand
GCACTACGGCGTGATGCGGGCCCTGTTCGAGGCCCATTGCTGCGACCCGGTGAAGACGGTGCTGGCCAACCAGGAGGACACCCTGCGCGCGATGGTCGTCGCCGGGGTCGGGCTCGGCATCATGCGTCGCTCGGACGTCGAGGAGGCCGAGAAGGAGGGGCTCGTGTTCGCGCTGCCGCTGGAACTGCCTTCGGTCAGCCTGCGCTTCGCCCACCTCAGGAAGCGCGCCAACGATCCGGTCGTCCGCGCGGTAGTGGGCGAGTTGTCGGCGCTATGGGCGCTGGAGCCGGCGGAGCAGCGCCAGGCGAGTTGAAGTCACGCTGCCCGCGCCTGCCTGGACGGGCCGAGCGCCATTGGCGGCGTGATTCGCCGCGGCCGCGCCAAGAAGGCGGAAGGCTCCGGCACGACGACTGGCCCGATGGGGAGTCATCGCAACGCGGTCTTCGCGGCCTGCAGGCCTCTATTGCGGCGGCATCAGCTGTGGCGGAATGGGACTGCGGCGGAAGCTGTCGCCCGGCGGATAGTTGGCGGCGAGATAGTCGAGGATATCGTTCTCGACCTGTGGCTCGTACTGCCATAGCCCCTGCGTCTTCTGCATCCAGCGGATGATGCCCTCCCAGGTCTCGCGACTTCCCCGCTGACCGGTGATGAGCTTGGCCGAGTGGCAGGCGGTGCAGTTGGCCTTCACCGTTTCCCAGTTGGGGGCGATGATCAGCCCGGACTCCTCGTCCACCTTCTGGGCAGCCGAAGCTGCACCCGCAAGGCACAGGGCGGCGACCGTGGCAACTCTGATGACGGCGTTCATGACTCAAACCGCCTTGACGGCAACGCGGTGACACGCGTTGTTGAGGTAGCCGCGCGGATTCCAGCCCGGCAGGACCATCGGCTGCGACCTGCCCTGGCTGTCGACCGCCCGCGCCCAGATCTCGTAATAGCCGACCTCGGGCAAGGCAAGCTCGGCGCTCCAGTGCTGCCAGGCCAGCCGGTTCGCCGGCGCCTTCAGCTCGGCCTTCTGCCAGGTGGCGCCGAAGTCGATCGAGACGTGGACCTCGCTGACCTCCAGATCGCCTGCCCAGGCATGTCCGCGCACGGCCAGCTTGTCGGCCTGGGGATGGACGATTCCCGATTTCGGGAAGGTGATCAGTGACTTGACCGGCATCGACTCGATGATGCACATGTCTTCGTCGGCGACCTTGGTGCCCGGCGCAACCGGCTTGCAGGGCACGCGATAGGACTGCCCGGTCATCTTCGAGCCGTCGTGGACCTTGTTGCGGATCACGAGCTTCTTCAGCCACTTGCCGGAGACGGACGCGGGCCAGCCGCCTGCGACGAGGCGCAACGGGTGGCCGTGGAGGAGCGGAATATCCTCCCCGTTCATCTCCCACACGATCAGCGTCTCGTCTTCCAGGGCCTTGGCCATCGGCACGCCGCGGGAGATGACCACCTTGTTCGGGTCGCCGCCGATGTGGGTGTCGGCGCCGTAATAACCGACGTAGACCGCATCGGCCTTGATGCCGCAGGACTCGAGCACGTCGCGCAGGCGCACGCCGGTGAAGGTCGGGCAGCCGACCGCACCGACGGACCACTGGTTGCCCGTGGCCGGCGGGTTGAACTCGGCGCGGCCGTTGCCGCCGCACTCGATCGTCAATTGCAGGCTGTGGTGCTCGAACTTGCTCTTGAGCTCGGCGATCGTAAAGCGCTGCGGCTTCTCGCAGGACTCGCCGCCGATCTCCAGGGTCCACGTCGCCGGATCGATGCTCGAGGCCTCGGGCGGCAGGCCATTGTTGCGCACGAACAGGCGGCTGGCGGGCGTCACCAGGTCGTCGAGCAGGTGGGCGGGCGTCTCCGCGTTGATCGGGCGGTCGTTCAGGACCTTCAGCCCGTCCTTGCCCGGAATGACGAAGGGCTCGGGCGTAGCCGCCAGCGCCGCCGGAATCAGGCCGCCGGGCATGTTCTGCCAGAACGGAATCTGCGCGCCGACCGCGGCACTCATCGCCAGCAGGCCGGTCTTCTTCAAGAATCCGCGCCGGCTGACGGCGTCGACCTTGCGCCCCCACAGCAGCCAGTCCGCCTTTTCGGGATCCTGCGCATAGAGTTCGTGAATGCCGCGCTCGGTCCGCTTCTCGCTCATCGCTCTCTCCTCGGGGAATGGGGTTAGATTCTTATGTGTTGCGGAATCAGCCTACCTTCCAGGCATTCGGTGGTCAATGCACCAAACCGGGGCACGAAAAATGCAGACGGCACTGCCGGACCGGCGCTCGTTCAATGCTCGAACACGTAGGTCCCGGGCGCCGGGCCGAGGTCGGGATAGGCCTCGGCGTCGACATCCGGCGGTTCCACCATCGGCCCGCAGCGCGGAGACAACCAGGCCAGCCAGTCTTCCCACCAGCTGCCGGGCTGGCTCGCGGTGCGGGCGAGCCACTGCTCGACGTCCTCGGCGGGCCCGGACTCGGCCGCGCGGAAATTGCGCCTGGGCGGGCTGACGACCGCGTTGACGATGCCGAAGATGTGCCCCGAGCTCGTCAGCACGAAGCGCACCGGTGCCCTGGCGTCGATGCAGTCGCGGATGCGGTAGGCCTGGCGCCAGGGCACGATATGGTCCTCCTCGGCGCCCACGGCATAGAGGGGGGCCCTGATGCGGCCGAGGTCGATCGGTTCGCCGGCGATGGTCAGGGCATCGCGCTCGATCAGCTTGTTGTTCAGGTACATCTGCCGCAGGTAGAAGGCGTGCATCGCCGCCGGCATGCGCGTGGTGTCCATGTTCCAGAACAGCACGTCGATGGGGCCCAGCGGCTCGCCGAACAGATAGCTGCGCTCGACGTAGTGCCAGATCAGGCTGTTCGAGCGCAGCAGGCGGAAGGTCGAGGCCATGTCGTCGCCATCGAGGTAACCGGTCCTGGCCATCTTCTCCTCGAGGGCGCGCACCGCCCCTTCGCCGATGAAGACGTCGATGTCGCCCGGCTGCGAGAAGTCGGTCAGCGTCGTGAGCAGGGTCCAGTGCGCAACCGGCATCTTCCGCGCGCCGTAGCGTCGGCTGGCCCAGGCCATGTAGGTCGCGACCAGGGTGCCGCCGAT
>JBFGUI010000289.1:0-3136 GCA_041565695.1 Kiloniellaceae bacterium | reverse complement strand
TCACCCAGCAGCCGTCCGAAGGTCGGCAGGCCGCCGGTACTGCCGCTGCCGAAGACCGCCGGCACGCTGGCGGCGACCGGTACGATGACGCCGCTGATCGCCACCGAGGGGTCGAGCGGGTGGAGGTTGGCGGCCAGGTCGATCCAGCTCGACCCGCCGCTGAGCGGCCCGGGCCCGGCGTCCCCTGCCAGCTCCAGGGCCGCCGCCAGGCGCTGCTCCAGGCTGCCCGAGCGGACCATCTCGCCCAGCGCCGTCAGCCCCTGCTCCAGCAGCGGATCGCCCGGCGCCGCCGCGCCTGCGTCGACGGCGGCCTCCAGCGCCTCGATCTCGCCCTCGCGCAGCCAGCGGGCCAGCAGGCCGCGGACCTGCGGGTCCGGATAGCGGCCGGCCATGATCGCCCAGGCCAGCAGGCCGGCGTCGCCCTGGGCGATGTCCAGCTCGGTCAGCGGCGGCGTGTCGAGAAAGGCGTGGCGCTCGGCCAGCGCGGCGGCGAGCAGGTCGAGCTGCCGGGCCAGGCCGGCCGCGTCCGGCGGCTCGCTCACCGCTGTCTCGCCCATCGCTTCGGGCATCTCTCGTCGTGCTGCTGTCATGCCCCCTCGGGGTCCCGCCCGTGACGGCGCGCCGCGGACAAGCGAAGGCCGCCGGCGCCCAGTAAAAGACTCCGTACAGTAAGAAACTTTAAGGTTTACGAATACTTAACCCGACGACTTAATAAGTAGAGCGCAAATACACGCCATGTTTGTCGCGCAGGATGTATTACTACCGGACGTACGGGTCGCGCGCCGCCGTGACCCGCCCCATCGACAGCGCCGCGCGGGCCTCAGCCCGGCCGAGAACCCGGCCGCCGGCGCCTGTCCCCGCGACCGCTTGCAGAATCGCCTGCGAAGCCCCATTTTCCGGGAACTCCAGGCCCTCAGATCCGAAAACATGACGAACCTGTCCGAAGCCGTCGCCCGGCGGCGCACCTTTGCCATCATCTCCCACCCCGACGCGGGCAAGACCACCCTGACCGAAAAGCTGCTGCTGTTCGGCGGGGCGATCCAGCTGGCCGGGGCGGTGAAGGCGCGCGGCGAGCAGCGCCGCGCCCACTCCGACTGGATGAAGGTGGAGCGCGAGCGCGGCATCTCCGTCGCCTCCTCGGTGATGACCTACGACTACGCCGGCAAGACCTTCAACCTGCTCGACACGCCGGGCCACGAGGACTTCTCGGAAGACACCTACCGCACCCTGACGGCCGTCGACTCCGCGGTCATGGTGCTGGACGCCGCCAAGGGCATCGAGGCGCAGACCCTCAAGCTCTTCGAGGTGTGCCGCCTGCGCGACATGCCGATCATCACCTTCATCAACAAGCTGGACCGCGAGAGCCGCGACCCCTTCGAGTTGCTCGACGAGGTGGAGCAGCGCCTGGCGCTCGACGTCACGCCGGCCTCCTGGCCGATCGGCATGGGGCGCAGCTTCCTGGGCTGCTACGACCTGCTGCACGACCGCCTGCTGCTGGTCGAGCGCAGCCGCGACAAGAAGGGCGCCGAGGGCGAAAGCTGCTCGGGCATCGACGACCCCAAGCTGGACCGGCTGCTGCCGGCCGACGCCGTCGCCAAGCTGCGCGAGGACGTGGAGATGGTGCGCGAGCTCTGCCCCGCCTTCGACAGGCAGTCCTACCTGGAAGGCCACATGACGCCGGTCTACTTCGGCTCGGCGCTCAACAACTTCGGGGTGCGCGAGCTGCTGCAGGGGGTCGCCGACATGGCGCCGCCGCCCCGGCCCCAGCCGGCCGAGAGCCGCAAGGTCGATCCGACCGAGAACAAGGTCAGCGGCTTCGTGTTCAAGATCCAGGCGAACATGGACCCGAACCACCGCGACCGCATCGCCTTCCTGCGCCTCTGCTCCGGGCATTTCAAGCGCGGCGCCAAGCTGAAGCATTCGAAGAGCGGCAAGGTGATCAACGTGCATAACCCGGTGCTGTTCCTGGCGCGCGACCGCGAGCTGGCCGAGGAGGCCTGGCCCGGCGACATCATCGGCATCCCCAACCACGGAAACCTGGGCATCGGCGACGCGCTGACCGAGGGCGAGGAGATCCGCTTCACCGGCATTCCCTCCTTCGCGCCGGAATACCTGCAGGCGGTCCGGCCCATCGACCCCCTGCGCGCCAAGCACCTGGGCCGCGCCCTGCAGCAGCTCGCCGAGGAAGGCGCGGCGCGCGTGTTCAAGCCGACCATCGGCGCCGACTGGATCGTCGGCGTGGTCGGCCCGCTGCAGTTCGACGTGCTGGCCGACCGCATCCGCACCGAGTACGAGGGGCCGGTGCGCTTCGAGCCGACCGCGCTGCACACGGCGCGCTGGGTCGAGGCCGACGACCCGCAGAAGCTGAAACGCTTCCTCGACGCCAACCAGGGCGCCACCGGGACCGACCACACCGGCGCCCCGGTGTTCCTGGCGCGCAACGCCTGGCACCTGGACCGCGCCGCCGAGGACTGGCCCGAGCTGCGCTTCCTCAAGACCAAAGAGCAGATCTGATGTCTTTGCAGCCCGGCGTCCTGTGACATGGACGATCGTCTGCCCGCCGAGCTCTGGATCAAGGCGCACGTCCGGCGCTGCATGGTGGACGGCATTCCGGCCACCGTCGTGCACCGCGGCGAGAAGAACAGCGGCAGCCTGATTTTGAAACTGCACCACATCGGTGCGGGCGTGAAGCTGCTGACCCAGACCCGCGACCTGGAGGGCGCCATCGCCTGGATGCCGGGCCTCGGCGGCGAGCTGGTGCCGGAGGCCGAGGCCGACGCCTACATCCAGCGCGCCGTCAAGCGCGACCCCGACGTCTGGGTGGTCGAGATCGAGAGCCGCGACGGCAGCCACCCCTTCGAGGGCAAGGTGCTTTAGCCGCAGAGCGGCCGCACCCCCTTGCCGCAATCTCCAAGTCGTCATTACTGGGCTTGTTCCACTGCTGTCCGGTTAGACTTCAATCCAAGTCCGGAAATGGATTCAGGCTCGATGCCTTGGTGTCGGACTCTGCGGTCGGGACAGGGAATGTGCCTGAACGACAGATGGCTGGAAGCCGAAAGGGTGTCACCCCCACCCTACCCTCCCCCATCCTAAGGGGGAGGGAAAAGATTCTAAGATCGCTCGTAAAATCTCCTTC
>JBFGUI010000288.1:0-3170 GCA_041565695.1 Kiloniellaceae bacterium | reverse complement strand
CGTAAGGGGACGTGGGGGAATAGAAGAGCTGCATGACTGCCTCCGCCGGGGGGATCAAGTGGGACTGCATCGAACGCTGCCGCGCGCACTTGCGACGCGCCGCTTACGTGGCGGAGACCTTAAGCGATTGCATGAATAGGGTCGATAGGCAACCGAGGCGCGGACTCAAGTCCGCACCCGGTTCCGACTATGCTGTGACAAAAGTTAGACCTTGTAGGCCAGGCGCAGGCCGCCCCAGTGCTTGCCGCGCACCAGGATCGGCGCCGAGACGTCCTTCATCATCACGAAGTTGCCCCCGCCCATGTCGCGGCGGTAGGTCTGCAGCAGGAACGGCTCCCTGTTCTGCCTGGCCGCCAGACCGACCCGGTCGTTGAAGAGGCGGCGGTTGCGGCAGTTGGCGGCGTTCCACACGGGATCGTCGCCCTGCGGCTGGCCGAACTTCAGATTGTGCGTCGGCAGGAAGCCGTTGGTGTCGACGGCGGCGCAGAACACCACCTTCTCGTCGAAGTCGAGCAGCGGCTCCTGGATCGGCGGCAGCACCTCGTCGGTCAGCTTCACGCAGCCGGCCATGAGCTGTTCCGGGTTGCTGCCGGGGATCGGCTTGTAGTCGCGGTCGAACAGCGCGGCCTCGGTGATGCGGCCCTCGGCGACCGCCTTCTCGAAGACGGCTGAGATCTCGGCAGCGACCTGCTTCACCTTCGTGATGAAGGGCCCGTCGATGGAATTGAGCGCGCTCTGGCCGGTCAGTTGCACGACTTTCTCGCTGACTCCGATCAGGCGGTTGATCCGGTCGCGCGCCTCGCTCAGCGTCGTGCTGGAGACGTCGACCTCGCGGTTCATGACTTCCAGCGTCGACACGAAAGTTCCGCACTGCTGGTCAATGCGCGCGGCGCTCTCGGCGATGGCCGCGGTATCCTCCTCGATGCCGCTGACTGCCTGGCCGACAACGTTGATGACGTCACCGATGGTCTGGGTGCCGCTGCGCACGGACTCCGCACGGTTCGTCGTCTCGTTGCCCTGGGTGATCAGCTGCTCGGCCTGCTCGGTGAGTTTTTTCAGGGTCTCGTCGATCTGCGACGTGGCGGTCGAAGTCTGCGTCGCCAGCGCCTTGACTTCGCCGGCAACCACCGCGAAGCCCTTGCCGGCCTCGCCCGCCCGCGCCGCCTCGATTGTGGCGTTCAGCGCCAGCAGGTTGGTCTGCTTGGCGATGGCGTCGATGCCCTGGGCCACCTGCGCGACCTGGGCCAGCGCTTCCTGCAGGCCGGCCAGCTGCCCCTCGATGACAGAAACCGCCTCGACGAGGGCGTGGATGTCGTTGACCGCGTTGCGCACCGTCTGCTCGGACGTGCGCACACTGCTGGCGGTCTCGGACGCCTTCTCACGCGCGTGACCGGCGGCCGAGACGATGCGCCGGTTGCTCTCGTTGACCTCGCCGGCGTTGTTGACCAGCTCCCGGAAAGACTTGGCCTGCTGCGCGACTCTGGCGGAGATTTCGTCGATGTTGCCCGCGACGTCGACGATCTCGACGCCGAGGCCGGCGGCTTCGCGCGCCAGTCCCTCGATAATTCCCGCTTCCGCGGCCACGTCACCCATTTCCAGCCCTAGTGTGTGCTAAATTCTCCACTGGCAGCGGAAGCCAGTCCATTGGCGCGCCAATGTGCTGCAACGGGGTTAAGAAAGCCTTATGTTCACCGCACCAGGTGTGGAATTCCGCCATTCTCGCGCCACATTGACCCCTAGAGTTAAGGCTGATTGGCGCACAACTCGTAAGGATGTATCCGCGTGAGCCTCGTCGTCGTCCATCTTCGTCGGTTGCTCTTCCTTCTCGGCGTGCTGCTGGCCGGGCCGGCCCTGTCGCTGATGACCGACGAGGTGTCCCTGGAGCGCAGCTGGCGCACGGCAAGCCGCGACAGCGCCGGCCTGGCCCCGCCGGCGGCGAGCACGCCGGAAGCCGTCGTCCAGGTGTACGGCGCCCGCACGGTGCGCTGGCGCGGCGCTTTTGCCGTCCACACCTGGATTTCCGTGAAGCCGGCCGGGGCCGATCATTACACCTCCTATGAAGTGATCGGCTGGCGCTACTGGCGCGGCGGCAATGGCCTCAGCCGCCGGGAGGGCATCCCCGACCGGGAGTGGTTTGGCGCGGCGCCCGAGCTCTATGCCGAGCTGCGCGGGCCCGAAGCCGCCGCGGCGATTCCGCAGATCGAGGCGGCGATCGCCGGCTACCGCTTTGCCGACCAGTACCGCACCTGGCCCGGGCCCAACTCCAACACCTTCACCGCGACCATCGCCC
The DNA here is from genome assembly GCA_041565695.1 of Kiloniellaceae bacterium. Lineage (GTDB taxonomy): Bacteria > Pseudomonadota > Alphaproteobacteria > Kiloniellales > Kiloniellaceae > Pelagibius. Next base: position 880 of record JBFGUI010000288.1, on the reverse strand, counting down.
GCCAGGTCCCGGCCCTGGCGCTCGACCTGCCGCCGACAGCGATCGGCAAGGACTACCTCGGGACCACCACCTTCCTGGCGGCGGCGCCCAGCGGCAGCGGCTATCAGTTCTCGCTGCTCGGCGTCTTCGGGCTGCTGGCCGCCTGGGAGGAGGGCCTGGAGGTCAACCTCTTCGGTCTCACCTTCGGCATCGACCCGCTCGACCTCGCCCTCAAGATCCCCGGTCTCGGCCGCATCGGCCCCGGCTGAGGGCGCGCCCGGCGGGCCTGCAAGGCTGCTCTGCGCCACTGCGGCTTGACGCCAGCGGGGCGGCACCGTCATTCTGGCCGGGTTCACCCTTTCCCGCTTTCCTTCCTTTCAGCGACGACATGAGCGTTTGGGGCAAGATTCTCGGAGGCGCCGCAGGCTTTGCGCTGGGCGGCCCCATCGGTGCCTTGATCGGCGCCGTGGCCGGCCATGCCGTCGACCGGATGAGCGACGCCGCCGGCGGCCCCGAAGCCGGCGACGCCACCAAGCAGATCGCCTTCACCATCGGCGTCATCGTCCTCGGCGCCAAGCTCGCCAAGGCCGACGGCCAGGTGACCCGCGATGAGGTCGACGCCTTCAAGCAGGTATTCCGCATCCCGCCGGAGGAAATGAAGAACGTCGGGCGCGTCTTCGACCGGGCGCGCCGCGACGCGGGGGGCTACGAGCCCTATGCCCGCCAGTTGGCCCGGCTCTTCGCGGACAACCCGGCGGAGCTGGAGGAACTGCTCGGCGGGCTGTTCCACATCGCCCGCGCCGACGGCAAGGTCAGCGAGGAGGAGCTGGCCTACCTGGAGCAGCTGGCCATCATCTTCGGCTTCGACGCCGCCGCCTGGGACCGCATCCGGGCCGCCAAT
>JBFGUI010000287.1:0-3201 GCA_041565695.1 Kiloniellaceae bacterium | reverse complement strand
GGTCCTCCCGACCGTCTTTCGGATGTTTATCCGTTCCTTGTAACGCCTCCCTGTTCAACTTGCCGCCGGGTTCGCCCGGCGGTTTTTTCTTTTGTGCCCAGAGTTATCCACAGCGATTTCTTGGCTGTGACTTGGGCAGGCGGCGGCCTGCCTGAGCGGTCATACATGACACCGCAAACAGCCACAGAATCCAACGTTATCCAACGTTTTTAGGCACTTCGCCTGGTATTAACGATTCTCCACTTGACCGGCGGAAGGACCCTGCTACTGTTGCGCCCAGGCAAGTTGACAGGGTAGGACTCAAACAAGGGGAAGGGCCACGATCCACAAGGATCGAAGGCCCTCCTTTAATTTTGGAGTCTTTCCGCCTCCAGCTCCCTATTAGTTCCCCGCTTAGACTTTTTCTAAAGTAAAGTTCGCGGCCTTTATTTGCCGCAGACTCGCGCGCTGCCGTCCGGCGCGAATCTCTACCGCGGCGGATCGCGCTCCCGCTTGCGCCATTGCCGGCTGGCCTGGGCGTCGCCTTTGTGTAAGCTGCCCGCCTTGGGCAGAGAGGGAGGGGCGCCGTGGCGGATCCGAAGTTCCTGAAATTCGACACCCTGTCGCTGCACGCGGGCCAGCAGCCGGACCCGGTGACCGGCGCGCGGGCGGTGCCGATCTATCAGACCACCTCCTACGTGTTCCGCGACACCGATCAGGCCGCCGCCCTGTTCAACCTGGAGCGCGCCGGCCACATCTACTCGCGCATCTCAAACCCGACCGTGGCCGTGCTGGAAGAGCGCATCGCCGCCCTGGAGCGGGGCGTAGCGGCCATCGCCACGGCCTCCGGCCACGCCGCGCTGCACCTGGCGGTGGTGACGCTGATGGGCCAGGGCGGCCACATCGTCGCCTCGCGCTCGCTCTACGGCGGCTCGATCAACCTCTTCACCCACACCCTGCCGCGCTTCGGCATCACCACCACCTTCGTCGACCCGCGCGACGTCGGCGCCTTTCGCGCCGCCATCCGCCCGGAGACGCGCCTGGTCTTCGCTGAGGGGCTCGGCAACCCGGGGCTGGAGGTGCTCGACATGCCGGCGGTCGCCGAGGTGGCGCACGCCGCCGGCCTGCCGCTGCTGATCGACTCCACCTTCGCCACGCCCTGGCTGTGCCGCCCGGTGGAGCTCGGCGCCGACCTGGTGCTGCATTCGGCCACCAAGTGGCTCGGCGGCCACGGCCTCGCGCGCGGCGGCCTGCTGGTCGACGGCGGGCGCTTCGACTGGGAGGCCAGCGGCAGGTTCGAGACCCTGACCGAGCCCTACGAGGGCTACCACGGCATCGACTTCGCCGAGGAGTTCGGGCCTCAGGCCTTCGCCATGCGCGCCCGCGCCGAGGGGCTGCGCGATTTCGGCGCCGCCATGGCGCCGCAGAATGCCTTCTACATCCTGCAGGGCGTCGAGACCCTGCCGCTGCGCATGGAGCGCCACATGGCCAACACCCACAAGGTGCTGGAGGCGCTGCAGCGCGAGGACGCCGTCTCCTGGGTGCTGCACCCGGACCTGGACGACCATCCCGACCACGCGCTGGGACAGAAGCTGATGCCCAAGGGCTGCGGCTCCATCGTCTCCTTCGGCGTGAAGGGCGGCCGCGCCGCCGGCGCCAGGTTCATCGAGGCCTGCCAGCTGTCCTCGCATCTCGCCAACGTAGGCGACGCCAAGACCCTGGTGATCCACCCGGCCAGCACCACCCACCAGCAGATGACGGTCGCGCAGCTGAAGGCCGCCGGCGTCGGCGAGGACATGATCCGCCTCTCGGTGGGCCTGGAAGACGCCGACGACATCATCGCCGACTTGCGCCAGGCGCTGCGCACCTCCCAGAAGGACTGAGAGCTTTATGGACCTGACCGTTGCGGGACAGCGCGTCCACGCCGGCACCGGCGGGCGCGCCTTCGATCCCGACCTGCCGCTCATCGTCTTCCTGCACGGCGCCGGCCTCGACCATACGGTCTGGGCCCTGCCGGCGCGCTACTTCGCGCACCACGACCGCGCGGTGCTGGCGGTCGACCTGCCGGCACACGGCAAGTCGGCGGGCGCGGCGCTGACCAGCATCGAAGCCCTGGCCGACTGGACCGTGAGCCTGCTGGACGAGGTCGGCGCGGAGAAAGCGGCGCTGGCCGGCCACTCCATGGGCGCGCTGGTGGCCCTCGAGGCGGCGGCGCGGCACCCGGGGCGCCTGCGGGCCCTGGCGCTGCTGGGCGCGGCGCCGAAGATGCCGGTGCACCCCGACCTGCTGGCCGCCGCCGCGGCCGACGACCATGCCGCCTTCGAGCTCATGACCTCCTGGGGCTTCGGGCCGGCGGGGCACCTCGGCGGTGCGCGGGTGCCGGGTTCCTGGCTGATGGGCGGCGGCGAGCGCCTCCTGGAGCGGATCAGGCCCGGCGTGCTCTCCGCCGACCTCGCGGCCTGCAACGCCTATGCGGCGGGGATGGACAGCGCCGCGAAGGTCGCCTGCCCGGCGCTGGTGGTCATGGGTGCCGTGGACAAGATGACCCCGGCCCGGGCCGGCGCCAAGCTGGCCGCCGCAATCGCCGGCGCCGAGCAAGCCGTCATCCCCGGCTGCGGCCACATGATGCTGGCCGAAAAGCCCGACGAAACCCTCGATGCGCTGAAGACGATTCTCTAGAGAGCCCGATGAACGACGTAGTGGAAACCCGCGCGCGCTTCCCGCACTTCCTCACCATCCCGACCCGCTGGATGGACAACGACATCTACGGCCACGTGAACAACGTCGTCTACTACGCGTACTTCGACACGGTGATCAACGAGTACCTGATCCGCGAAGGCGGGCTCGACATCCACGAGGGAACGATCGTCGGGGTCTGCGCCGAGAGCGACTGCAAGTTCAAGGCCTCCTTCGCCTTCCCGGAGAACGTCGAGGCGGGCCTGCGCGTCGGGCATCTCGGCAACCGCGCGGTGCGCTACGAGATCGGCCTGTTCAAGCAGGGCCGCGAAGAGGCGGCCGCCGTCGGCGCCTTCGTCCACGTCTTCGTCGAGCGCGCCAGCATGAAGGCGGTGCCGATCTCCGAGGGCCTGCGCAGCGCGCTGGCGAAGCTGGTGGTGTAGGCGGAGTCGCACTCCCCCTCACCCAGCTTCGCCTAGGCTCGGTTCCCTCGCCCAGGCTGCGCAACCCTCTCCCCGTGGGGGGGAGGGTCCAACAATTGCCCTC
>JBFGUI010000286.1:0-3254 GCA_041565695.1 Kiloniellaceae bacterium | reverse complement strand
TGGGCCAGGCGCCGCAGGCCGCGCGCTTCGCCGGCTTCTCCTCGACCCGCATCGTGTGGTTCTGCCTGCTGCTGAGCGGCGGGCTCGCGGGCCTCGCCGGCACCTTCGAGGTGGCCGGGCCGATCGGCCAGCTGATCCCCTCGATTTCGCCGGGCTACGGCTTCACCGCCATCATCGTCGCCTTCCTCGGCCGCCTGCATCCCCTGGGGATCATCCTCTCCGGCCTGCTCATGGCGCTCTCCTACATCGGCGGCGAGACGGCGCAGGTCGAGGTCGGCCTGCCGCAGGCGGTGACCGGCGTGTTCCAGGGCCTGCTGCTGTTCTTCCTGCTGGCCTCCGACTTCCTGGTGCGCTACCGCCTGCGGTTCCGTCCCACGGTGGCGGCGGCCGCCAGCAGCCAGCCCGCGGAGTGAGGCTATGACCCCCGACGCCATCGCCCTGGTGCTGCTGACCGTGATCTCCGCCGCGACGCCGCTGCTCTTTGCCGCGCTGGGCGAGTTGGTGGTGGAGAAGTCCGGCGTCCTCAACCTCGGGGTCGAGGGCATGATGATCCTCGGTGCCGTCGCCGCCTTCGCCGTGGCGGTGACGACCGGCTCCGGCAGCCTGGGCGTGCTCGCCGGGGCCGCTGCCGGCACGGCACTGGCCTTCGTGTTCGGCGTGCTGACCCTGACGCTGGCCGCCAACCAGGTGGCGACCGGCCTGGCGCTCACCATCTTCGGCCTTGGCCTCTCCTCCCTCATCGGCGCCGGCTACGTCGGCATCCCGGTGTCGCCGCTGGCCAAGCTGGCGGTCCCGGGGGTCAGCGATCTGCCGCTCATCGGCCCGCTGATCTTCGGCCATGACGCCCTGGTCTACCTCTCGATCGCCGCCGTCGCCGCCGTCGCCTGGTTCCTCAAGAAGTCGCGCGCCGGCATGATCCTGCGCGCCGTCGGCGAGTCCGACATCTCCGCCCATTCCATCGGCTACGACGTGATCACCGTGCGCTACCGCGCGGTGCTGTTCGGCGGCGCCATGGCGGGGCTCGGCGGCGCCTTCCTGTCGCTGTCCTACACCCCGCTCTGGGCCGAGGGCATGACCGCCGGGCGCGGCTGGATCGCGCTGGCCCTGGTGGTCTTCGCCTCCTGGCGGCCCTGGCGCCTGCTGGCCGGGGCCTACCTCTTCGGCGGCGTCACCATCGCCCAGCTCTACACCCAGGGCGCCGGCGGCCTCGGCATTCCCTCCCAGGTCATGTCCATGCTGCCCTACCTCGCCACCATCCTGGTGCTGACCATCATCGCTGCCGGGCCCTGGAAGGGCCGGCTCAACGCTCCGGCTTGCCTTGGCAAGCCGTTTAGGCCATCTACTTAGGCCAAGGGAACTCGGACAAATAAGCAAGCGAACGAGAACAAGGAGGCTTTCATGATCAAGAACCTGTCGCGCCGCCACTTCCTGGCGGGCAGCACCGCCGCGGCGGGCGCCCTCACCCTGGGTGGCGCCCTGGGCAGTCGGGCCGCCTTCGCCGCCGACCCGCTGAAGGTCGGCTTCGTCTACGTCGGCCCGATCGGCGACTTCGGCTGGACCCACGGCCACGACCTGGGCCGCAAGGCCATCGAGAAGGAATTCGGCGACAAGGTGAAGACCACCTACGTGGAAAACGTCGCCGAGGGGCCGGACGCCGAGCGCGTCATCCGCCAGCTCGCCTCTTCCGGCAACAAGCTGATCTTCACCACCTCCTTCGGCTTCATGAACCAGACCGTCAAGGTGGCCAAGCAGTTCCCGGACGTCTACTTCGAGCACGCCACGGGCTATCAGACCGCCAAGAACGTCTCGGCCTATAACGCGCGCTTCTACGAGGGCCGTGCGGTGATCGGCACCATCGCCGGCCACGTCACCAAGACCGGCAAGTTCGGCTACATCGCTTCCTTCCCGATCCCGGAGGTGGTGATGGGTATCAACGCCTTCATCCTGGCCGCCCGCAAGGTGCGCCCCGATGCGGAGATCAAGGTGGTCTGGGTCAACTCCTGGTACGACCCGGGCAAGGAGGCCGATGCGACCAAGGCGCTCATCGACCAGGGCTGCGACGTGATCACCCAGCACACCGACTCCCCGGCGCCGGTGCAGACCGCCGCCAGCCGCGGTGCCTGGAGCTTCGGCCAGGCCTCCGACATGACGAGCTTCGCGCCGGAACATCACGCCACGGCCATCCTCGACGTCTGGGACAACTACTACGTCTCGCGCGCCCGCGCCGTGATGGACGGCACTTGGCAGACCTCCAACGTGTGGCACGGCATGAAGGAGGGCATGGTCCAGATCGCGCCCTACAACGAGCGCCTGCCGGCCGCGGCGGTGGAAGCCGCGGAGGCGGTGCGCAAGGGCATCATCGACGGCTCGCTGCACCCCTTCACCGGCCCGATCAAGGACCAGTCGGGCGCCGAGCGCATCAAGGACGGCGAGACCATGGACGACGGCGCGCTGCTCAGCATGGACTGGTACGTCGAGGGGGTTTCGGCTTAGGGGTCACGTCCAACGGCAGTTACAACACAAAACGGCGGGGAGCGATCTCCGCCGTTTTTCTTCCCCCTTCCTTCTTGTCCCAATCGGTCCATAATACTCCCGATTGAGTGTGTCCCCGTTGCCTTTAAGGGAAGGGGCCGAGGATGGAGAGCACTCACGGGCGCCGCCACCTGACGACGATCCTGGCGGCCGATGTGGTCGGCTACAGCCGGCTGATGGCCGAGGACGAGGAGGCGACGCTGCGCACCCTGGCCGCGCATCGGGAGGTCATCGACCGCCTCATCGCGCGCCACGACGGACGCATTTTCAACACCGGCGGCGATTCGGTGCTGGCCGAGTTCGGCTCGGCGGTCGAGGCCGTGCGCTGCGCCATCGCCGTGCAGGACGAGCTGCGCGCGCGCAACGCCGAGTTGGTGCCGCAGCGCCGCCTGGCGCTGCGCATCGGCATCAACGTCGGCGACGTGCTGGTGCAGGACGGCGGCGACCTGCTGGGCGACGGGGTCAACGTCGCTGCGCGCCTCGAGGGCCTCGCCGAGCCTGGCGGCATCTGTATTTCCGGCAGCACCTTCGAGCAGGTGAAGAACAAGCTCTCGGTCGGCTTCCAGGACCTCGGCCCGCAGCAGGTCAAGAACATCCCGGAGCCGGTGGCCGCCTTTTCCATCACCGCGGCACCGGTCAGCCTCTCTTCGAGCGGCGCGGCACGCGACGCCCGCCGGCAGCAGGCCACGCAGCGCGCCGTCGCCTGGCGCCTGCCGGCCGCC
>JBFGUI010000285.1:0-3398 GCA_041565695.1 Kiloniellaceae bacterium | reverse complement strand
CGATGAAATAGCGATCCTCGAGCGCCACCTTCTCCAGCGCCTGGGCGACCTGGAGCGTCGGATTGTTCTCGACCCCGAGCAAACCGAGAACCTCCTTCGCGGTCTGCTGCATCACCGTCGCGCGCGGGTCGTAGTTCTTGTAGACCCGGTGGCCGAAGCCCATGAGGCGGAAGGGATCGTCCTTGTCCTTGGCGCGCGTGACGAACTCGGGGATGCGGTCCTTCGAGCCGATCTCGTTCAGCATCTGCAGCACCGCCTCGTTGGCGCCGCCGTGCGCCGGGCCCCAGAGCGAGGCAATGCCGGCGGCGATGCAGGCGAAGGGGTTGGCGTTGCTGGAGCCGGAGATGCGTACCGTCGAGGTCGAGGCGTTCTGCTCGTGGTCGGCGTGCAGGATGAAGATGCGGTCCATGGCGCGCGCCAGCACCGGGTTGATCTTGTACTGCTCGCAGGGCACCGAGAACATCATGTAGAGGAAGTTCTCGGCGTAGCTCAGGTCGTTGCGCGGGTACACGAAGGGCTGGCCGACCGAGTACTTGTAGGCCATGGCGGCGATGGTCGGCATCTTGGCGATCAGCCGGTGCGAGGCGACCATGCGCTGGTGCGGGTCGTTGATGTCCGTGGAGTCATGGTAGAAGGCGGACATCGCGCCGACTACGCCGACCATGACGGCCATGGGGTGCGAATCGCGCCGGAAACCACGGAAGAAGTTGTTCATCTGCTCGTGGAGCATGGTGTGATAAGTGATTGATTTCTCGAATGTCGACTTTTCCTTGGCCTTCGGAAGCTCACCATGCAGCAGCAGGTAGCAGACATCCATGAAATCGCTGTGCTCGGCCAGATCCTCGATGCGGTAGCCGCGGTGCATGAGGATGCCGACCTCGCCGTCGATGTAGGTGATGTCGGAATCGCAGCTCGCCGTGGAGGTGAAGCCCGGATCGTAGGTGAACATGCCGGTCTGGGCATAGAGCTTGCTGACGTCGATGGCACGCGGGCCGACGCTCCCGCTCAGGATCGGCAGTTCCAGGCTCTTGCCGGTCGAATTGTCCGTCAGGGTAACGGTCTCTTTTTTTCCGGTGGTCGGTTTGGCGTCGTTCATAGTGCCGTTCCCTCAGCGTTAGGAAGGGTCCGCAGGCAGCCCGCGATGTCGTGCGCGAGCATAGTGAAGCGGACCGATTCAATCAAACAAATGCCGCGGCGCAGCATGGCCGGACCTAGGCCGCGCTCTGGTCTGCGATGCGGGCCAGCGCTTCCGCGCGCCCCAGTATCGCGGCCACCTCGAAGATCCCCGGCGAAACGTTCGACCCGCTGAGCGCGGCACGCAGCGGCTGCGCCACGTCGCCCAGCTTGCAATCCTCGGCTTCAGCAAAGGTGCGCACGGCGGCCTCGATCCCGGCCTCGCTCCACTCCGGCAGATTGCTCAGATGCTGATGCAGGCGCGCCAGGCGGGCACGGGCCTCGGGCTTGAGGATCTTCTCCGCCTTGGCGTTCATGGAGAGGGGCCGGTCGACGGCATAAAATACCGCGTTTTCAGCCAGTTCCACAAGATTTTTCGCGCGCGCCTTGAGCCCGTCCATGCCCGCCCGCAGACGGCTCAGTGCCGTCTCGGAGAGCGGCCGGCCGAGCATCGCCTCGAGCCGCGGCGCGACCGCCGCGGCGAGGCGGTCGGAGGCGGCTTCGCGCATGTAATGGCCGTTCAGGCTCTCCAGCTTCACGAAGTCGAAGCGCGCCGCCGACTTGCCGACGTTGGCCAGGTCGAACCATTCGATGGCCTGCTCGGTGGAGATGATCTCGTCGTCGCCGTGGCCCCAGCCGAGGCGCAGCAGGTAGTTGCGCAGCGCCTCCGGCAGGTAGCCCATGTCGCGGTAGGCCTCGACGCCCAGCGCCCCGTGGCGCTTCGACAGCTTGGCGCCGTCGGGGCCGTGGATCAGCGGGATGTGGGCGAAGGCCGGCGGCTGCCAGTCGAGCGCCCGGTAGAGCTGGGTCTGGCGGAAGGCGTTGGTCAGGTGGTCGTCGCCGCGGATCACGTGGGTCACGCCCATGTCGTGGTCGTCGACCACCACGGAGAGCATGTAGGTCGGCGTGCCGTCGGCGCGCAGCAGGATCATGTCGTCGAGCTGGTCGTTGCGCACGGTGACCGCGCCCTGCACCAGGTCCTCAATCACCGTCTCGCCCTCCTGCGGCATCTTGAGGCGCACCACCGGGTCGACGCCGGCGGGGGCCTCCGCGGGATCGCGGTCGCGCCAGCGCCCGTCGTAGCGCATCGGCCGGCCCTCGGCGCGCGCCGTGGCGCGCATCTCCTCCAGCTCCTCCGGCGAGGCGTAGCAGTGGTAGGCGCGGCCCCCGGCCAGCAGCTCGCGGGCCAGCTCGGCGTGCCGCGCGGCGCGGGCGAACTGGTAGACCACCTCGCCGTCGTGGTCGAGGCCGAGCCAGTCGAGGCCGTCGAGGATGGCGTCGATGGCCGCCTGGGTCGAGCGTTTGCGGTCCGTGTCCTCGATGCGCAGGCGGAAAAGGCCGCCGTGGTGGCGCGCGAACAGCCAGTTGAACAGCGCGGTGCGGGCGCCGCCGATATGCAGGAAGCCGGTGGGCGAGGGCGCAAAGCGCGTCACGACGGAGCGGGTGTCGGTGGTCATGGAGGGTACCGATTGCTGGAACGGATGGGCTCTGAAGGTTGGCGCGGTTTACCACAGGCGGCCGAAGCTCGGCAAACGGCCCCTTGCTCTTCTTTTGCGGGAGTGCGGGGAGGGCTACACTCGCATGGGTGCTGTTACAGATCCGCTAAGGGCGTCGTGCGATGTCGATGGCTGTCCGCGCCGAACAGGAGACCGGACCGCGGGTTGCGGCGGGCGGCGGCTGGGCGGCCCGGCTGCGCGAGGGCCTGCTGGCCGAGCGGGAGCGCTGGCCGCTGTGGCTGCCGGTGGTCCTGGGGCTGGGCGTCACCGCCTACTTCTGGAGCCCGGTCGAGCCGCCGCCCTGGGCCGGCACCATCCTGGCCCTGCCGCTGGCGCTCGCCGCCTGGGCCCTGCGCCGCAGGCCGGGGCGCTGCCGCGCGGCCCTGCTGCTGCTCGCCCTGGCCGCCGGCTTCGCCCTGGCCCAGCTGCGCAGCCAACAGGTCGCCGCCCCGGTGCTCGAGGGGAACTGGGGACCGGCCCGGCTGAGCGCACTGGTGCTGGCCAGCGAGCCCCAGACCCGCGGCTGGCGGCTCTACCTGCAGCCGCTGGCGATGCCCGGCCTGGAGGACCACCGGCTGCCGGCGCGCCTGCGGGTTACCGTCGCCGCCCTGCAGGCGCCACCGCCGCCCGGCAGCCGGGTCTCGCTGCGCGCCGAACTCCGGCCGCCGAGCCCGCCGGCGCTGCCCGGCGCCTTCGACTTCGCGCGCCAGGCCTGGTTCCAGCGCCTCG
>JBFGUI010000284.1:0-3421 GCA_041565695.1 Kiloniellaceae bacterium | reverse complement strand
GCTGGCCGGTCTGAAGGACCACGGGGTGGTCACCTTCCAGGCCGAGGACGAGATCGCCGCGGTCTGCGCGGCCATCGGCGCCTCCTACGCCGGCGGGATCGGCGTGACGTCGAGCTCCGGGCCGGGTGTCGCGCTGAAGATGGAAGCCGTCGGCCTGGCGATCTCGGCGGAGTTGCCGCTGGTCATCGTCAATTCGCAGCGCGCCGGCCCCTCGACCGGCATGCCGACCAAGACCGAGCAGTCGGACCTCTACCAGTCGGTCTTCGGGCGCAACGGCGACGCGCCGCTGGTGGTGCTGGCCGCGCGCTCGCCGGCCGACTGCTTCGACGTCGCCATCGAGGCGGTGCGCATCGCCACGAAATACATGACTCCGGTCATCCTGCTGAGCGACGGCTACATCGCCAACGCGGCGGAGCCCTGGCGGCTGCCGGATGCCGAGGCGCTGCCGCGCTTTCCGGTCACCTTCGAGACCGATCCCGAGGGCTTCCACCCCTTCAAGCGCGACCCGGAGACCCTGGCGCGGGTCTGGGCCGTGCCCGGCACGCCGGGCCTCGAGCACCGCATCGGCGGCATCGAGAAGGCCAGCGACAGCGGCAACATCTCCTACGATCCGGCGAACCACCAGCTGATGACCGACACGCGCCGCAACAAGGTGCTGGGCGTCGCCAGGGACGTGTCGCCGCAGGACTTCGAGGCCGGCGGCCTGGACGACCGCCTGGTGGTCGTCGGCTGGGGCTCGACCTACGGCCCGATCAGCCGCGCCGTGGACAACCTGCGCAGCCAGGGCCTGCCAGTCGCGCATCTCCACCTGCGCCACATCTGGCCGCTGCCGCGCAACCTCGGCGAGCTGCTGCGCGGCTTCGGCCAGATCCTGGTGCCGGAGATGAACGACGGCCAGCTGGTGACCCTGCTGCGCAGCGAGTACCTCGTCCCCGCCGAAGGCCTCAACAAGGTGACAGGCAAGCCCTTCAAGATCTCAGAGATCGAGGCGGCGATCCACGCCCGCCTCTCGGCCTGATGTGGGAGGCCTGACATGAACATTGCAACGCCGCCGAGCGAAGCCGCCGCGAAGACCGCCAAGGACTATGCCTCCGACCAGGAAGTGCGCTGGTGCCCGGGCTGCGGCGACTACGCCATTCTGAAAGCGGTGCAGAAGACGCTGGCCGAGCTGCAGGCCGATACCTCGAAGACGGTGTTCGTTTCCGGCATCGGCTGCGCGGCGCGCTTTCCCTACTACATGTCGACCTACGGCTTTCACACCATCCACGGCCGCGCACCGGCCTTTGCAACGGGCGTGAAGCTGACCAACCCGGAGCTCGACGTCTGGGTCGTCTCGGGTGACGGCGACGCGCTGTCGATCGGCGGCAACCACCTGCTGCACGTCCTGCGCCGCAACGTCGACCTCAACATCTTGCTGTTCAACAACGAGATTTACGGTCTTACCAAGGGCCAGTACTCGCCGACCTCGCGGGTCGGCACGCGCTCGCCCTCGACGCCGGGCGGCTCGCTCGACACGCCCGTCTCGGCCGGCTGCTTCGCGCTGGGCGCCGGCGCGCGCTTTTTCGCGCGCTCCGTCGACACCCAGCAGAAGCACCTGCCGGAAGTGCTGAAGCGCGCCCGCGCGCACCGCGGCGCCTCGCTGGTGGAGATCTTCCAGAACTGCATCGTGTACAACGACGGCGCTTTCGACACCTTCACCGAGCGGACCGTGGCCGCCGACCGTCAGATCCTGCTGCAGCACGGCAAGCCCATGCTGTTCGGCAAGGCCAACGACAAGGGCCTGCGCCTGGCGGATGGCAAGCTCGCGCTGGAGGTCGTGACGCTCGGCGAGAACGGCGTCAGCGAGGCCGACATCCTGGTGCACGACGAGACCGACCGGGCCATGGCTGGCCTGCTGGCGGCCATGCAGCCGCCGCACATGCCGGTGGCCCTCGGCGTGCTCTACTGCGCCCCGACGCGCAGCTACGAGGCCAGCGTCACCGACGAACTCGCGGCGGCGCGGCGCTCGCACCCGGCCTCCCTCGCCGAACTGCTGCACAAGGGCCACACCTGGACGGTGTCCTGAGCCCGGCCGGCAAGCCGGGTATCACACCAGCTTTTTCAGCAGACGGACGAAGACGCCCCGCTCGTCCTCGGAAAGGGGGGCGACGATTTCGTCGCCGATGCGGTTGGCGTCCTTCAGCAGGCGCAGCACCGTTTCCTGGCCCAGCGGCGAGAGGCTCAGCACCATGCGCCGCCGGTCGGTCGGGTCGGCCAGCCGCTCGATGTAGCCGCGCTCGTGCAGGCGTCGGATGACGCCCTGGATGGTGGCCGGGTCCATGGCCGCCAGGCGGCCGAGGCGGTTCTGCGACAGCTTGCCCCTTTCGTGCAGGCGGGCCATGGCGAAGAACTGGGTCGGCGTCAGCTGGGCCTCCCCCAGGACGCTGAGGAACAGCGCCGAAGCGCGCTGGTGGGCACGGCGCAGCAGGTGGGCCACCTGCTCGTCGAGGACGAAGCCCTCGGCCTCGGGCAGCGCGGCGGAGGCCGGGCGAGCGGATACTGTTTCGGGAGTGCAGGACAAGTTGGTCACCCTCACGGTGTTCGAAATCTCGAAGTTGAGACCCCCGGACCGTCTGTCGCGGTTCATCTGAGGGCCAACAAGTCCTCTGCCGGCGAAAAATATATCCCAGCCGCGATCCCCCCGTCCAGCGCTCCGATGCTGCACCTGCTCACAAATCTCCGGTGAGCCAGTCCTGTCCCAGGAAATCCGCGGAAAAACACCCTTCCTGCACCCGCCCGGCGAGCGCCTCGATGTCGCCGGAAAGCGCCCGGTCGCTGGTCAGGAAGGCCGCTTCCGCGCGGATCACGGCCATCGCCTGCTGCAGCCGCGGCGCGGTGGCCAGGGGCCGGCGCAGGTCGATTCCCTGTCCTGCCGCGAGCAGCTCGATGGCCACGATGCGGGCCGTGTTGCCCGCCATCTCGGCGAGGCGGCGGGCGCCGTGGGCGGCCATGGAGACGTGGTCCTCCTGGTTGGCCGAGGTCGGCAGGCTGTCGACGCTGGCCGGATGGCTCAGCTGCTTGTTCTCCGCCGCCAGTGCCGCGGCGGTCACATGGGCGATCATGAATCCGGAGTTGAGCCCCGGCTCGGCCACCAGGAAGGGGGGCAGGGCGCTCATGTTGGCATCGGTCAAGAGGGCGATGCGGCGCTCTGAGAGGGCGCCGGTCTCGGCCAGCGCCAGGGCGATGATATCGGCCGCGAAGGCGACCGGCTCGGCATGGAAGTTGCCGCCGGACAGCACGTCGCCGCCACTAGGGCCGCCATCGGGGAAGACCAGGGGGTTGTCGGAGACGGCGTTGGCCTCGCGCGCCAGCATGCCGGCGGCCTGGCGCAGCAGGTCGAGCACCGCGCCCATGACCTGGGGCTGGCAGCGCAGGGAGTAGG
>JBFGUI010000283.1:0-3564 GCA_041565695.1 Kiloniellaceae bacterium | reverse complement strand
CGGTAACTAGCGGATTCCATGAAGCAAAAGAAGATCAAGCGATTCTACGACGCCGCCGCGGCCGCGCCGGCCGAGGGCGGCTATGCGGTCGAGCTCGACCGGCGGCCGGTGCGCACGCCGGGCAAGGCGCCACTGGTGGTGCCGGCCCTGGCCCTGGCCGAGGCCATCGCCGCAGAATGGCAGGAACAGGGCGCGGAGGTGGATCCCCCCGCCATGCCGCTCAACAGCCTGGCCTGCACCGCCATCGACATCGTCGCGCCGCACCGCAGCGGCATCGTGGACGACCTGGTCGAGCACGGCGGGTACGACCTGCTGTGCTACTGGACCGACGAGACCGGGGAGCTGCTGCGCCGCCAGCAGCAGCACTGGCAGCCGCTGCTCGACTGGGCCGGCGCGGCGCTCGAGGCGCCGCTCAGGAAGACCTGCGGCATCACGCCGCTCGACCAGGCGCCGGACAGCCTGGCGGCCCTGCGGCGGGCGGTCGAGGCGCATAGCGACCACGAGCTGACCGCCCTGGCCGCGGCGGTCAAGGCCGCCGGATCGCTGGTCATCGGGCTGGCCCTGTCCAGGGGACGCCTCGCGGCGGGGGAAGCTGCCGAGCTGTCGCAGCTCGACGAGCTGTGGCAGGCCGAGCAGTGGGGCGAGGACGCGGAGGCGGCGGCGCGCCGCGCCGCCTTCAGGCGCGACATCGAGGCGGCCGAGCGCTTCCTTCAGCTCATTCGCTAAGAGGCGCCGTTAAGGCGCTGGACTTCAGGAAATTTCCCGCGTCGCCGGCGGCTCCTGGGCGCCCTTCATCATGATCTCGGCCATGACCGAGTAGGCCTTGGCCCAGGCCTGCTCCGCCTCGGCGGTGAAGGCCTGCTTGAGGCCGTCCTTGAGGGTCCAGAGCAGCGCCTTGGCGAAGCTCTCGTAGTGCTTCAGCTCGACGCCGTAGGCGTAGTGGCGCTGGCCCATGATCTTCAGCACCGGCACCAGCTGGTCGAACTTGTCGAGACTGGCGACCGCGGTCTTCAGCACGCCCATGAGCTTGCGGCCCTGGTCGCCCATGTCACCCTTGAACAGCGCCTTGGTGCTGGGATCGATCTCGAAGAGCTTGCGGTAGAACACCCCGGCGGCGTCGTCGGCGATGGGATCGACCGCCGCGAAGGTCTCCTGCACCAGGCGGATCTCGTGCGGGCTGAGCCGCGGGCTCTTGAGCGCTCCGCCGGGGGTCGCTTTCGGGTGGCTCGCTTTCGGGGCGGCCGGCGCCGGCGCCGCTGTCCGGGGCTGCACCGCCGGCGCGGCGGGCGCCGTTTCGCGGGTCGTGTGCGGCGGCTGCTTTTCGGTCAGCTCCGCCAGCCGCTCGATGCGGTGGGTCAGGCTGTCGGCGATCTCGGCGATCTCCGCCGTGGTCTTGCTGGTCTGCCCGGCCAGCTGCTTCACCTCGCCGGCGACCACTGCGAAGCCGCGGCCGGCCTCGCCCGCCCGCGCCGCCTCGATGGTGGCGTTGAGGGCCAGCAGGTTGGTCTGCTTGGCGATGGCCTCGATCTGGCCGGCCATGTTGGCGACGTTCTCGACCTCGCTGCGCAGGGCTTCGATCTGCTCGGCAATGCCTTCCTCGGAGGGGGCTTCCGACCCGGACTTGGCGGAGGCGGAGCGCGCGGGGCGAAGTGACATGGGCGTTTATTCCTGGAATGCGGCGCGCCGGCGCCGGTGGGTGTTGCGGTCTTCCTTGCTCATTTGTAAGGAATTGCCGTTAACGACTTCCTAATCCGAAGCCTTGCCAAGGGGGTGCCCCGCGGCTTTTACAGCCGGGGCCGGCGTGCTATCAGCAAGCCAACGACAAAAAATGCAGGGGGTTAAGAGCGCGATGCAGGACATCCTCCAACGACTTGAGGAGATGCGCGAACAGGCCGCCATCGGCGGCGGCCAGCGGCGCATCGAGTCACAGCACGCCAAGGGCAAGCTGAGCGCCCGCGAACGCCTGCAGATCCTGCTCGACGAGGGGTCCTTCGAGGAGTGGGACATGTTCGTCGAGCACCGCTGCATCGATTTCGGTATGGAGCAGCAGAAGATCGCCGGCGACGGCGTGGTCACCGGGCACGGCACCATCAACGGCCGCCTGGTCTTCGTCTTCAGCCAGGATTTCACGGTCTTCGGCGGTTCGCTCTCCGAGGCCCACGCCGAGAAAATCTGCAAGATCATGGACAAGGCCATCCAGGTCGGCGCGCCCGTGATCGGCCTCAACGACTCCGGCGGGGCGCGCATCCAGGAGGGCGTGGCCTCTCTGGCCGGCTATGCCGAGGTGTTCCAGCGCAACGTGCTGGCCTCCGGCGTGGTGCCGCAGATCTCCATGATCATGGGGCCCTGCGCCGGCGGCGCGGTCTACTCGCCGGCCATGACCGACTACATCTTCATGGTCAAGGACAGCTCCTACATGTTCGTGACCGGCCCGGACGTGGTGAAGACCGTGACCCACGAGACGGTGACCGCCGAGGCCCTGGGCGGTGCCGTCACCCACACCACCAAGTCCGGCGTCGCCGACCTCGCCTTCGAGAACGACGTCGAGGCGCTCTTGGAGCTGCGCCGCTTCATCGACTTCCTGCCGGCCTCCAACCGCGAGGACCCGCCGTGGCGGCCGTCGCCCGATCCGTCCGACCGCGAGGAGATGTCGCTCGACACCCTGGTGCCGCCCGACGCCACCCGGCCCTACGACATGAAGGAACTGATCGAGAAGGTGGTCGACGAGGGCGACTTCTTCGAGCTGCAGCCGAGCTATGCCGGCAACATCATCACCGGCTTCGGTCGCATGGAGGGCCACACCGTCGGCTTCGTCGCCAACCAGCCCATGGTGCTGGCCGGCTGCCTCGACATCGCCTCCTCGATCAAGGCGGCACGCTTTGTCCGTTTTTGTGATTGCTTCAACATCCCCATCGTCACCTTCGTCGACGTGCCGGGCTTCCTGCCGGGCACCTCGCAGGAGTTCAACGGCATCATCAAGCACGGCGCCAAGCTGCTTTTCGCCTATGCCGAGGCGACGGTGCCCAAGGTCACGGTGATCACCCGCAAGGCCTATGGCGGGGCTTACGACGTCATGGCCTCCAAGCACCTGCGCGGCGACGTGAACTACGCCTGGCCGACGGCGGAGATCGCGGTCATGGGCCCCAAGGGCGCGGTGGAGATCATCTTCCGCGGCGACATCGGCGACCAGGAGAAGATCGCCGCGCGCACCGAGGAGTACCGCCGGAAGTTCGCCAATCCCTTCGTCGCCGCCTCGCGCGGCTTCATCGACGACGTGATCAAGCCGCACGGCACCCGGCGGCGCATCTGCAGGTCGCTCAGCATGCTGCGCGACAAGCAGCTGGAGAACCCCTGGAAGAAGCACGACAACCTGCCGCTTTAAGGGGCGTCGCCATGCCCGCCAGCCTTATTGAACTCGCACGCTTCTTGCAGAAAAAGCTCACCTTTGCCTCATCAACGGTGTCGTCCCGGCACTTGATGCCGGGACCCATTGCCCTTTCCGCCGCAGCGGCGGCTGGTGAGGAGGCAACAACCGCCGCGACTCGCGCGCTGCTGGCGCCAATG
>JBFGUI010000282.1:0-3602 GCA_041565695.1 Kiloniellaceae bacterium | reverse complement strand
ACACGACGGGCCGGGGCACTGCTGCCGGCAGCCCGGTCAGGCCGCCTTCACCGACGACAGGAACTTCTCGATCTCGCCGCGCAGGCGGTCGGCCTGCGACCGGAGGTCTGAGGAGAGGGCCGAGACCCGCCCGGCGGTATCCGTGGTCTTGCCGCTGGCGGCATCGACCTCGGTGATGTTGCGGGTCACGGTCTCGGTACCGCTGGCGGCTTCCTGGACGTTCTTGGAGATGTCCTGGGTTGCGGCGCCCTGCTGTTCGACGGCGCTGGAGATGGTCGTGGCGATCTCGGCGATCTGCTCGATGGTGCCGTTGACCTGCTTGATCGCCGTGACGGCCTGACCCGTCGAGTTCTGCATGGCGGAGATCTGCTGCGAGATCTCCTCCGTCGCCTTGGCGGTCTGGTTGGCCAGGGACTTCACCTCGCCGGCCACCACCGCGAAGCCCTTGCCCGCCTCGCCGGCGCGCGCCGCCTCGATGGTGGCGTTCAAGGCCAGCAGGTTGGTCTGTTCTGCGATGTCCTGGATCAGCTTCACCACGTTGCCGATCTTCTCGGCTGCCTCGGCCAGCTCGCTCATGGTCTCGCTGGTGCGGTCGGCCTCGTTCTTGGCCTGGTGCGAGATGTCGGTCGAGCGGGTGACCTGGCGGCCGATCTCGCCGATGGCGCCGTGCAGCTCTTCGGAGGCCGCGGCAACCATCTGCACGTTCGACGAGGCGGAGTCGGCAGCCTTGGAGGCTGCGCCGGAACGCTCCTTGGTCGTCTCAGCGAGACGTGCCATCGATTCGGCGCTGTCGTTCAGCTCCGTGGAAGCAGAGGTCACCATGCCGAGGGCCTCGCCGACCACCGCGTCGAACTGGGCGACCAGCTTTTCGATGGTCGCGTTGCGCTTGGCATCGGCGGCGCGCTGTTCGGCCTGCTCGGCTTTGAGGCGCTGCCGCTCGATGGCGTTTTGCTTGAACGCCAGCACGGTACGCGCGATGTCGCCGATCTCGTCCTTGCTTTCGGTCGAAGGCACCTCCAGCGAGGTGTCGCCAGCGGCCAGCGCTTTCAGCGCCGCGGTCATCCGCTGCAGCGGGCCGCTGACGCCGCGGCAGATGAAGAGGCCGAAGCCGATGGCGAGCGCGAGCACCGTGATGCCGACGATGAGGAAGATGCTGCGGGTCAGGCTGCGGGACTGCTGCAGCGACTGCTCCGCTGCCGCCAGGCCCTCGACGGCAACCTGGAAGGTGCGGGTGAAGTTTTCGCCCATGGCGGCGAAGATCGCGCTCAACTGCGCGGTCTCCTGCTCCAGTGTCATGGCGCCCTTGGCGTAGGCGTGGAAGTCGGCCACGTACTTGTCCATCAGGGCCGTGACCTCGTCCTTGAAGCTGCCCGGCAGGGGCGCGCCGGCGAGCAGCGCGTCGAACTCCTGGCGCCGCTCGTCGATGCGGCCGACGTACTTTTCGTCACCGCGCAGCATGAAGTCCTTCTCGTGCCGGCGCATCATCAGCATCTTGACGGTCAGGGCGTCGAGGTTGGCTTCCTTCAGCTTGGTCTCAACCCCGTGGACCGCGCCGCGCAGGCTGCCCTTGAGGCCGCTTTTCTCGTCGAGACCGAGTTCCTGATGCAGCGCGGTGACCTTGCGGAACTGCTCGGCATGCTCGACGATGCCGGCCCGCAGGCGGCCGATTTCCGCGCGGATGCTGCCGGCGGCGTGCAGCCCGGCCATGCGGTCGAGCGAGGCGAGCACCTCGGCCGTCGCCGCCTCGTACTTCTCCGCGTACTTCATGTCCCGGCGGATGATGAAATCCTTTTCGCGACGGCGCATCTGCAGGGCGCCGGCCTCGACCTGCTGGGCGAGCTGGGCGAGCTGGGAATTCTCGCTCTGGGAATGGAAAGCGGAACTGAGCTTGATATCGCCCAGGAAGTAGGCGGCGCCGAGAATCACCACGCTGACGACGGCGATTGCCGACAGCAGGCTGATGCGGGCGGAAATGCGGAACTGCTGGAGCACGCCGAGCGGGTTTCAAACAGGCATCTGAAGTCACCTCGTTGTACCAAGCTACTGGAATTGCTTAGTAGTTTTTGTCTACCTAGTAGCCGTATTGATATTGCGGATTTTGTTAAAAAACTTTGAAAACCAGCGGAGAAGGGCGAATCTGAGCATTTATGCAACTTTGGAGAAAAGATCATTTTCCTACCGTAACCGCGTTTACTCGACGGAGTTGCGACACCTAGGAAAGATGTCTACTTCCGGTATCCACCGTGCGCCGGACACAGGCGGGGTGGCTTCAAGCTGGCGCCGGTCTTCGCTAGGGTGATGGCCGCTTCGGGGGCTCGCCGACTGGTGGAACGGCCGGGGCGAAGGCGCCCTCGGCAGGGAACGGCTGCAAAGGAAACCGCGAGTGAAGATGTACGACCTGGCGGGTGCGGATCCGCGCCTGCGCTTCAGTCCCTATTGCTGGCGCATCAGGATGGCCCTGGCCCACAAGGGCCTGGAAGCGGAAACCATTCCCTGGCGCTTCAACGAGAAGCAGGCCATTGCCTTTTCCGGGCAGGAGCGGGTGCCGGTTCTGGTCGATGGAGAAAAGGTCGTCGCAGATTCCTGGCAGATCGCGCTCTACCTCGACGTGGCCTACCCGGACCGCCCGGCGCTGTTCGGCAGCGCCGATGCCCGCAGCGCGGCCCTGTTCGTCAAGCGCTGGTGCGAGAGCCAGCTGCACCCGGCGCTGGTCCGCCTCATCGTCGCCGACATCGTCAAGATCCTGCACCCTGACGACGTCGCCTACTTCCGCGAAAGCCGGGAGAAGGCACTGGGCGCGCGGCTCGAAGACTATGTCGCCGATCGCGACACGCACCGCGAGGCCCTGCACGGCGTGCTGCTGCCGCTGCGCCTCACGGTGAAGGATCTGGATTTCCTCGGCGGCGCGCAGCCGTCCTACGCCGACTATATTGTTTTCGGTGCTTTGCAGTGGGCGCGCTGTGCTTCGCCGCAGAACCTGTTGCCGGCAGACGACCCGGTGACCGCCTGGTTCGACCGCCTGGCCGGGCTCTACGACGGGCTCGGCGCCAGGGCACCGCGCGCCGCAGCGGCGGGCTGAGTGCCGGCCAACGACCAACGGGAAGAAGAAGGGTGACCGACAACGCCCAGCGCGACACCCTGGTCCGGCGGGTCATACTGTTGGAAGGGGCCGCCAACCTCGTCGTTCTCTTTGCCAAGCTGGCGGTCGGGCTGTCGACCGGTTCCCTGGCGGTGCTGGGCGATGCCATCCACTCGTTGACCGACGTGGCCAACAACGCTGTCGCTTGGACGGTGGTAAAGCTTTCCGCGCGCCCGGCCGACCGCGAGCATCCTTACGGCCACCGCAAGTTCGAGACCTTGGCGGTCTTCGGGCTGGCGACCCTCTTGGTGGTCCTCGCCTTCGAGCTTGCCTTGCATGCGCTCCGGCGGGAACCGGAGCCGCCGCTGCGTGACGCCTGGAGCCTGGGACTTATGCTCGGGGTGCTTGCCATCAACATCACGGTTGCCACCTGGCAGCGCTACTGGGCGCGCCGGTTGGAGTCGGACATTCTCATGGCCGATGCCAACCACACCTTCGCCGATGTCTTGACCACCATTGTTGT
>JBFGUI010000281.1:0-3629 GCA_041565695.1 Kiloniellaceae bacterium | reverse complement strand
GGTTGCACGGATTGGCCGCCGCGCAGGGGTTCGCCGCCGCGCAGGGATTGCAGGGGTTGGCAACCTTCTTCACCGCGCAGGGATTGCACGGGTTGGCCGCCGCGCAGGGGTTCGCGGCTGCGCAAGGATTGCAGGGATTGCGTGCAGCGCAAGGATTGCAGGGGTTGCAGGCCTTGGCAGCCGCCGCGCAGGGGTTGCACGGGTTGCAGGGGTTCTTCGCGGCACAGGGATTGAGCGCCGCCGACTGCAGGCGCGGCACCGCGCAGGCCGTGACCGTCGCACCGCCCCCGGCCGCACAGGGGTTGCACGGGTTGCAGGGGTTGGCTGCCGCGCAGGGATTGCAGGGGTTGGCCGCGGCGCAGGGATTGCAAGGATTCCTTGCTGCACAGGGGTTGCACGGGTTGGCCGCGGCGCAGGGATTGGCCGCGGCGCAGGGGTTGCAAGGATTGGCGGGCTTCTTCGCCGCGCAAGGATTGCAGGGGTTGCAGGCTGCCCGAGCGACCGGGACGACGGACTGGCCCGTCAGCACCATGCCACCGACCGCAACACCGCCCAGCACGATCAGCGGGACCATGCTGGTCGACAGCAACAGACTCGTTCGCGACTTCATTCTTTCCTCCCAGTCAACGTCCAGACTTCGAAGCGTTCCCCGAGACGGACGCGGCCTGGCGCCGCAGTTCCGCCTGCCCTCAAGCCTAGGTCTGCGCCAAAGGCCTGTAGAGTCACGCCCTCTCACGTTGTTGTGAGGCTTGCCGGCGCTGCCGACGGCGCCGATCACTCCGGCGCCAGGCTACGCAGGCGGTATTCCTGCGGCACGAAGAACATCTGGTGGTGCTTTTCCGGCACGGCCTCGTGACAGGTGATGCAGAAGGCGACCCGCGCGCTGCCTTCGCCCCCGGTCTGCCCGAAGAGGCTGCCGTCGGGCAGGACCATGGTATAGCGCCAGTCGTGGCTCACCGCGTTGAAGCCGGGCGCCATCTTCTCCATGACGAAGAGCGCGCTGGCGAAGACGTCGCCGTCCTGGGTCACGGTGAAGGAGTCCTTCACCAGCACCGATCCTTCCGGCATGGGCCCGGAGTCCTCGTAGCGGCCATAGGCGCGTGCCGTGCGGTTGGCGTAGTTGTTGACGTAGCGCTGGCCGTGCGTGGCCGAGACGTAGGGCGCCGTGTTGTAGCGGCGCCACTCGCTGAAGCGGGCGATGGCCGGCAGCTTCGCGTAGGCATAAATCGCGTGCATCTGCTCGCGGATGTTGTCGTACAGCACCAGGGCCTCGGCGGCGTTCAGCAGCCGCGGGCGTTCGATCTTGAAATGCCCCTTGGGCTGCAGCTGCTCGACGCTCTGGCCCGCCGCTCCGCCCGGCGCCAACAGGCCGAGCAAGAGTACCAGGGCGGCCGGGCCGGCGGTGGTCCGACGCCGGCCCAGCCGGCGTTCGCGGGCTCTCAGCGGTGTCTGCACCCTCTCCTCCCGGGTCGCACCCGGCAAAGGCCGGGCGGGTCTCCATTGTGCCGCGGCCGGCGGCGCGCACCGGTCAAATCCGCTCACGAGGGCTTGAGGTCGGCGTGCCGGGCGGACATGAAAAAGGCCGGGCGGAAGCCCGGCCTTTCCCAGCGGAAGAATTCCGGAGGATGCGGTTATTCGGTGAACTGCTTCAGGTAGGCGATGACGTCTTCCCGGTCATCCTCTTTCTTGAGGCCGACGAAGGCCATCTTGGTGCCCTTGACCAGACCCTTGGGATTCTCGAGATAGGCGGAAAGTGTTTCGTCGTCCCACACCTTGCCGGTACCGAATTCCTGCATCGCGCTGGAGTACTTGAAGCCCTCGACGCTGCCCGGCGTCTTGCCGACGATATTGTGCAGGCTCGGGCCGACCTTGTTCTTGCCGGCTTCCACCGCGTGGCAGGCCTTGCACTTCCTGAAAACCTTCTCGCCTTCCGCCGCGTCGCCCTCGGCGAGGGCCGGGCCGGCAAGGGCCGCGGTGGCGGCAAAGGCAACTATCATAAGGGCGCTCCTGACGCGCATATCAACTCTCCGGTCTGGTTCGTTCGTAACAGGCTGCCGGCCTCGACCCGCTGCAGCCGGACGGATAGAAACTATGGGCGACGATCCGGCAAAAGCAAGGCCCGGGACCTCCGCCATTGGTACCGGCGGCAAGAGGTAGAACCCGTTTAGGTTGCTAGAAATAAGTAAAAATACACCGGGGATTGTTTCCTGCCGGGACCTCGCGAAAGTAACGGCCGGGCGGCCGGAACGGGCTTGATTCCCCGCTGAAATCCGCTATTTAAATCCTTACCAAGTTAGTATGGATTGAGGCGTTCCATGTTCCGCTTGAACCGGCTGACCGACTACGCCGTGGTGGTGCTGTCCCAGATGGCCCTGCGCGCCGGCGAGACCCGCTCGGCGCAGCAGATCTCCGAGGACACCGGGGTGCCGCTGCCCACCGTGGCCAAGCTGCTGAATCTGCTGGGCCATGCCAAGCTGGTGAGCTCGCAGCGCGGCACCAGCGGCGGCTACACGCTGAGCGCGGAGCCCGAGGACATCACCGTGGCCCGGATCATCCAGGCCATGGAGGGTCCCATCGCGCTGACCGCCTGTGTCGACGGCGCGGCGGATTCCTGTGATTCGGAATCCTTCTGCCCGATGCGCGGCAACTGGAACAAGGTCAACGGCGCGATCCGCGAGGCGCTGACCTCGGTCAGCCTGGCCGACATGATGGCCTTTCCGCCGGCCTTCGGCCTGCCGCCCGAGGAGCTGCGCAGCGGCACGGCCAAGCCGCCGCCACCGCGGAGCGACATCAAGCAGTAGGCAAGAACGAGAAAGCGGCCAAAAAAAGCAGCCGCGTCGTCAGGAGAGCAGTTGAATGGCAGCCACCGTCGAGACGGTCGAACAGGTCCGTGCCCTGGACAAGTACAAGTACGGCTTCGTCACCGACATCGAGTCGGAGACCGCGCCCAAGGGCCTGAACGAGGACATCGTCCGCTTCATCTCCGCCAAGAAGCAGGAGCCTGAGTGGCTGCTGGAATGGCGCCTCAAGGCCTACCGCCACTGGCAGACCATGCCGGAGCCGGTCTGGGCCAAGGTGAAGTTCCCGCCGATCGACTACCAGGATTCCTACTACTACTCGGCGCCCAAGTCGCCGGACGACCGGCCGAAGAGCCTCGACGAGGTCGATCCCAAGCTGCTCGAGACCTACGAGAAGCTGGGCATTCCCTTGAGCGAGCAGAAGGTCCTGGCCGGCGTCGCCGTGGACGCCGTGTTCGACAGCGTCTCGGTGGCCACCACCTTCAAGAAGAACCTGGAAGAGGTCGGCGTCATCTTCTGCTCGATCTCCGAGGCGGTGCGCAACCATCCGGAGCTGGTCAGGAAGTATCTCGGCTCGGTGGTGCCCTACGGCGACAACAAGCACGCCTGCCTCAACTCCGCGGTGTTCACCGACGGCTCCTTCGTCTACATCCCCAAGGGCGTGCGCTGCCCCATGGAGCTGTCGACCTACTTCCGCATCAACGCCCAGAACACCGGCCAGTTCGAGCGCACCCTGATCATCGCCGACGAAGGCTCCTACGTCTCCTATCTCGAGGGCTGCACCGCGCCGATGCGCGACGAGAACCAGCTGCACGCCGCGGTGGTCGAGCT
>JBFGUI010000280.1:0-3632 GCA_041565695.1 Kiloniellaceae bacterium | reverse complement strand
GCCTGCCGCCCGAAAAGCTCGAGGTGGCCCTGGTGCAGTTCGCGGTGCTCTACCGCAACGGCCAGAAGACCTCGATGTCGACCCGCTCCGGCGAGTTCGTCACCCTGCGCGAGCTGCGCAAGGAGGTCGGCAACGACGCCTGCCGCTTCTTCTACGTGCTGCGCAAGTCCGACCAGCACCTCGATTTCGACCTCGACCTGGCCAAGAGCCAGAGCAACGAGAACCCGGTGTACTACGTCCAGTACGCGCACGCGCGGGTGTGCTCGGTGCTGAACCAGTGGGGCGGGGAGGCGTCCGAGCTCGAGGGGGCCGATCTCGCGCGGCTCGCGAACGAACGCGAACTCGCCCTCTGCGCCCGGCTGGCCACCTTCCCCGAGACCGTCGAATCGGCGGCCGACGATCGTGCGCCGCACCAGATCGCCTTCTATCTTAAGGACCTGGCGGCCGACTTCCACAGCTGGTACAACGCCGAGCGCATGCTGGTCGAGGACGAGGCGCTCAAGCTCGCGCGCCTCGCCCTTGCTTCCGCGGTGCGACAGGTGCTGGCGAGCGGCCTTGCGCTGCTGGGCGTGTCTGCGCCCGAATCCATGTAAGCGCCGGAGAAATCATTGAGTCGAGATCGCAAATCCGCCCGTCGTCCCTCACGCCCGCCCGCCAGGAGCGGGGGCGGCACCTTGATCGGCATCTTCATCGGCCTGGTGTTCGGCGCCCTCATCGCCGCGGGCGCCGCCTGGTACTTCACCCGCGCCAATCCGTTCCAGGCTGCGCCGCCGGTGGCGCCGCGCGTGGCCACCGGCGACCAGGCGCCGGCCGCGCTGCCCGGCAAGCCGGGCGACCGGCCGGTGGTGAAGCAGGACTTCGAGTTCTACAAGATCCTGCCGCAGGGCGACAACGTGCCGTCGGTCCAGCCGGCGCCATCCGCCCAGCCGGCAACGCCACCCGTGCCGAGCGCGCCGGTGCAGGATGCAGTGGTCAAGCCGGTGGAGCGCCTGTATCTGCAGATCGGTGCGTTCGAGAACCCGGGCGAGGCCGACAACCTGAAGGCGCGCCTGGCGCTGGCCGGCATCGAGGCCAGTGCGCAGCGCGCCCAGCTCGCCGACGGCCGCACCGTTCACCGGGTCCGCATCGGCCCCTTCGCCAGGCCCGAAGACATGAATCCGGTGCGTGCCCGCCTGGCCGAGGCGGGTTTCAGCGCCGCGGTGAGCCGCGCCGGCCCCTGACCCACGAATCCTGCGGGGAACGTCGCCTCTTTCCCCGCGTCTGAACGTCGTCCTAGCCTCTGGAGAAGCTCATGAATCGTCGCGATGCCCTGAAGCAGCTGGCCGTGCTGGCCGCCACCGTCCCGCCCGCCATGGGCGCGTGGGCGAAGGACCCGTACACCGTTCTGGATCCGGTGCAGAAGACCGATGACCCGTCGAAGATCGAGATCATCGAGTTCTTCCACTATGGCTGCCCCCACTGCCGCGACTTCGACCCCCTGGTCGAGGCCTGGCGCAAGAAGCTGCCGGCAGACGTGTCCTTCCGCCACGTCCCGGCGATCTGGAACAACGCCCAGCTCGGCGGGCTGGCACGGCTGTTCTACGCCGCCAAGACCACCGGCGACCTCGATGCCCTGCATTCCAAGGTGTTCGTTGCCGTGCAGGACGACAAGCAGCCGCTGTACACCGAGGACGGCGCGCGCGAATGGATCGAGGGCAAGGTCGCCGACAGCAAGAAGTTCATGGATGCCTACAAGTCCTTCGGCGTGAATTCGATGCTGCAGCGCGCAGACCAGCTCGCGCGCGCGATGAAGATCCAGGGCGTGCCCTCGGTGGTGGTCGAAGGCAAGTACCTGACCTCCGCCTCGCTGTCCGGTAGCCATGAGGACACGCTGAAGGTGCTCGATCAGCTCATCGCCCGCGTGCGCAAGGAACGAGGCGCCAAATGAGCGAGGAGCGCCCCGAGCCCGTCGAAGCGCCTGCCGCCGAAGACGTCAGCAGCGCCGAGCGCCGGCGCGTGCAGCGCTTTGTCGCGCGCCGCCGCGGCGACCCCTGCTTCTTCGCCCTGATCGCTGGCGAACGCGTGCCGCTCAACGACCTGTCGGCCGAGGGCTTCTCCATGCAGGCGGCGCAGTCCCCGGTGCTGGGCGAGTCCTTCGCCTTCGTGCTGCAGCGTGAGGGCGTGCCCGACGAGATCCGCGGCCGTGCCGTCGCCGCCAACTTCATTCCGGCGCAGGGCGGCGAGCCCGGCCAGGCCGGCTGCCGCTTCGTCGACATCGAGGGCGACGGCGCCGAGCGCGTGCGCGACTGGCTGATCGCCCACGTGATCATGACCGCCAGCGTGCGCATCAGCGAAAAGGACGCCGCGGCGATCGTCGCCGGTCCCTCCCTGATCTGATCCCGCGCACGGCGGGCCGCAGAAACGACAAAGCCGCCGGGCCCGCGAGGGCACCGGCGGCTTTGTTCGTGCTAGCCGCTGGGCTCAGGCCTTGGCCTTCGTCCCGGCCGGCGCGTGGGGCGGATTCCTGCGCGCCCGCGCCTTCTGGCTGAACCACACCACGGCCAGCAGCAGGAAGGCGGGCACGAAGATCCATTCCTTGGCCGGCCTGTCCGCCGCCGGCAATTCGATCGCGGTGATGTTGAAGCCCTGCTCCACGCCCAGCTTCTCGGCGCGGCTGCCGAACTTGACCGCGGCGATCTGGATGTCCTCGCCCAGCGCCATCACCGTCAGGCCGATCTTGCCCAGGCGCTCGCTGGCCTTGCCGCCGGCTTCGCCCAGCGGCAGCAGCACGCCTTTCGACACCTCGTCACCTTCGATCGTGATGCCCTGGACCCAGACGCGCAGGTTGGCGTTGGCGGGGGCTTCCTCGACCAGGCGGGTGAGCTCGGTGGGCGGCACCTCGTCGTAGGGCGGATACAGCATGTCCATCCAGAACCCCGGCCGGAACAGGGTGAAGGCCACCAGCAGCAGCAGGACCACGTCATGCATCTTGTTGCGCGTCACCAACCAGCCCTGGGTGGAGGCGGCGAACACCATGCTGGCGATGGTCGCGGTGACGATGGTCAGCACGAGCTGAAAGACGTTGCTGATGTCGATCAGCAGCAGCTGGGTGTTGAAGATGAACATGAAGGGCAGGATCGCCGTCCGCGCGCTGTAGCCGAAGGCGGTGAAACCCGTCTTCATCGGGTCGCTCTTGGCGATGCCGGCGGCAGCGTAGGAAGCGAGGCCCACCGGCGGCGTCACGTCGGCCATCAGGCCGAAATAGAACACGAACAGATGCACCGCGATCAGCGGCACCAGCAGGCCCTGCTGCGCACCGAGTTCGACCACGACCGGCGCCATCAGGGTCGACACCACGATGTAGTTGGCGGTGGTCGGCAGACCCATGCCGAGGATCAGGCAGATCAGCGCGACCAGGCCGAGCATGATCATCAGGTTGCCGCCGGACAGCACCTCGACCAGCTCGGTCATCGCCAGGCCGACGCCCGTCAGTGTGACCGTGCCGACGATGATGCCGGCAGTCGCGGTGGCGATGCCGATGCCGATCATGTTGCGTGCGCCGGTGACGAGGCCGTCGAACAGGTCCTCGAGGCCGTGGTGCAGGGCGGTGGACATCGTGACGTCACCCTTGCCGCGGAAGAAGGCGAACAACG
>JBFGUI010000279.1:0-3638 GCA_041565695.1 Kiloniellaceae bacterium | reverse complement strand
CTCACCTCGCAGCCCAACCTGGGCTCGATCGCCGCGGCCCTGGAAGGCAGCGAGCGCGATCCCGGCCTCGACCACGCCCGGCTGCGTGCGCTCTCCACCTACTGGGAAGGCGCGCGGCGCTATTACCGCGGCTTCGAGAGCGAGATGCGCGCCGGTGCCTCTTCGGTCTACGACCACGGCATGCCCGGCGGCCAGTTCACCAACCTGCAGGAGCAGGCGCGCTCCCTCGGCCTCGCCCGGCAGTGGCCGGAGGTGGAGAAGGCCTATGCCGAGGTCAACAGGCTGTTCGGCGACATCGTCAAGGTGACGCCGACCTCCAAGGTCGTCGGCGACATGGCGCTCTACATGGTGTCCAACGGGCTGACCCCGGCGGACATCGAGAATCCGAAGAAGGAGATCGCCTTTCCCGCGTCGGTCATCGCGCTGTTCCGCGGCGAGGTCGGCCAGCCCTACGGCGGTTTCCCCGAAGCGCTGCAGAAGAAGATCCTGAAGGGCGAAAAGCCGCTGACCGAGCGGCGCGGCGCGCTGCTGCCGCCGGCCGATTTCGCCGCCCTGCGCGCCGAGGCGGAAAAGAAGGTGCGCCGCCACATCAGCGAGACCGAGCTCTCCTCGTACCTCATGTATCCGGAGGTCTTCGTCGACTACGCCGATCACCGCCGCGCCTATTCCAACACCGCGGTGCTGCCGACGCCGGTTTACTTCTACGGCCTGGAGCCGGGCCAGGAGGTCAGCGTCGAGATCGAGCGCGGCAAGATCCTCATTCTCACCTACCTCGCCACGAGCGATCCCGACGACGAGGGCCAGCGCACCATCTTCTTCGAGCTGAACGGCCAGCCGCGCACGGTGAAGGTGCTGGACAAAGCCATGGCCGCCTCCGGCAAGATCCGCCGCAAGGCCGACGACGGCGATCCGGCCCAGGTCGGCGCCCCCATGCCGGGCATGATCGTCAACGTCTGCGACGCCGGCAGCCCGGTGAAGGCCGGCGACCGCCTCTTCACCATCGAGGCCATGAAGATGGAAACCGCCGTCTACGCCGAGATCGACGGCAAGGTGGCCGAGGTCGTCGCCCACACCGGCCAGCGCGTCGAGCCGCACGACCTTGTGGTGCTGCTGGAGCCGGCTTAGGAGAAATCCCACGGCGAAACGGCCCTGCCGGGCGGCATTTATCTCAAATGCCGGATTTTAACATTCGTCAAGAAACTGCTGGTACTTGGTAGGGCTGGTCGATGCAGTCAGTGTTGTATCAGATGCCCGTGAGAACTTTCTTCGCCGCCCTGGCGCTGCTTTCCGCTGTCAGCCTTGCCGTGCCGGCCGCCCTGGCCGCCGAGCCGGGCAGCAGCGAGGCGCATGCCTCGCCCGTCGCCAAGATCGCGCCCATCACCAAGGAGGCCTTCGACGAGATGCTGGTCAACCTGGTGGAGGAGAAAGGCGGCGTGCAGAGCGAGCAGGGCGATACCCTGCGGGTCGAGCTGGCCGAGGAGGCCAGGGTCCTGTTCTTCACCCGGCCCGGCCACCGCGCCCATCCCGGCATCGTGGCGGTCAGCATCATCGAGGAGGACGGGGTGCCGAGCCTCGACACCTCCGGCTGGTGGGCCGGCGACGCCCAGGCTTTCGAGGTCTGGTTCAGGGTCTTCGAGCGCCACAACGCGCGCCTCAGCCGCGAGTGGCAGCAGTACTGAATGTTCCCTGTCTAGGCTGATTTCAGCGGCGCCGAGGAGTCCTCGTTGAAGGCCTTCAGGGTGTGCTCGAACATCTCCGGCTTCAGATCCCGTACGATGAAGACGATGCGCGACGCGCGCTCGTCATCCGGCCAGGCCGCCAGGCGTACCGGCGGGTGGAAGACGTGCTGCACGCCGTGGATCACGATCGGCTCGGCGGCACCCTCGACGTTCAGGATCCCCTTGATGCGCAGGATGTCGGCGCCGTAGAGGGTGATCAGCATCTCGATCCAGGAATTGAAGCGGTCCCAGTCGAGCGGCCGCTCGTAGGTCAGGCAGAAGGCGCGGATCGACTCGTCGTGGCGGTTGGCGTCATGGTGGTGGTGCCCGTGGTCATGCCCGTGACGATGCCCCGCGTGGTCGTGGTGTCCGTCGCCATAGGACTCCGCCTTCAGCCAGCGCTGCACGTCGCTGGTCTTGGTCGTCGGGTCGTAGAGGCCCGCGTTGAACAGCAGGGCCGGGTCGATCACGCCCTGTTCGACCGGGTGGATCGGCGCCGCCGGGTTCAGTTCGCGCAGGCGGGCCTCCAAGGCCGCCAGCGCCGCCGGCTCCGCAAGATCGCGCTTGGTCAGCAGCAGGCGGTCGGCGACGGCGGCCTGCTTCACCGACTCGAAGTGGCGATCCAGGGTCGCCGCACCGTTCACGGCGTCCACTGTGGCGATGACGCCGTCGAGACGGAAGCGCTCGGCCAGCAGCGGGTCGCTCATGATGGTCTGCAGGATCGGCGCCGGGTCGGCCAGGCCCGTGGTCTCGATGACCAGGCGCTGGAAGGCCGGCACCTCGCGCTTGACGCGGCGCCTGTAGAGATCGCGCATGCCGGCGATGAGGTCGCCGCGCACGGTGCAGCAGAGACAGCCGCTGTTCAGCAGCACGGTATCCTCGGTCGCCTGCTCGACCAGCAGGTGGTCGAGGCCGATCTCGCCGAACTCGTTGACGATGACCGCGGTCTCCTCCATGGCCGGATGGGCCAGCAGGTGACGCAGCAGGGTGGTCTTGCCGCTGCCGAGAAAGCCGGTCAGCACGGAGACCGCCAGCGGCTCTTCGGGGATGGCGAGGTCCTCCGGCGCCGCCATCGCGGTCAGCCGCCCTCGCGGCAGCGCAGGTGGTAGAGCACCCAGAGGCTCGCCGTGAGGACCAGGATGGCGCCGGCCTGGTGCAGCGCGGCCAGGGTGATCGGCACCACCAGCAGCAGCGTGGTGATGCCCAACGCCAGCTGGATCAGGGCGAGGATCGCCAGCGCCGCGAAACCGCCGTGGGCCGCCGGGGAGATGTCCCGGCTGAGCGACCAGAACCACAGCACCAGGGCCAGGGCCACGGTGACGACGGCGAGCAGGCGGTGGTTGAACTGCACCGCGGCGATGTTCTCGAAGTGGTTCACGACCCAGGGCGAGAGGTCGCCGTAGCCGCTGGGGATCAGGCGGCCGTCCATCAGCGGAAAGGTGTTGTAGGTGAGGCCGGCGTTGAGGCCGGCGACGAAGCCGCCGGAGGCGATGGTGAAGGTGACCAGGGCGAGCAGGACGATGACGCTGCGGCGCAGGGCGGGAACGGCGCCGTCGCGGCTGCGCTCGGGCCGCGGCCAGAGCACCTCCAGGGCCAGCCAGAAAAGGTAGGCATAGATGACCAGGGCCAGCAGCAGGTGCGCGGTCAGGCGGTACTGGCTGACGTCGGTGCGCTCGACGAAGCCGGAAGCCACCATGAACCAGCCGAGCCCGCCCTGGGCAGCGCCCAGCGCGAAGGCGATCAGCAGCTTCTTGCCGAACGGGCGGTCGATGCGGCCGCGCAGCCAGAACCAGGCGAGCGGGACGGCGAAGACCAGTCCGATGAGGCGCCCCCACAGCCGGTGGATGTACTCCCACCAGAAGATGGTCTTGAACTCCGCCAGGGTCATGCCGGCGTTTTCCTGGGTGTATTCCGGGATCT
>JBFGUI010000278.1:0-3659 GCA_041565695.1 Kiloniellaceae bacterium | reverse complement strand
GAGCAGGTCAGGCGCCTGCGCGAGGACAACCAGACAAGGGTCATCGAGTTGCTGACCGGGCGCGACGGCGAGGATCCCCTGGCAGCCCCGGTGATCCAGTCGCTGGCCGCCTGGACCGGCTTTTCCTACTACCCGGGGGCCAGCGCAAGCAAAGACAAGGGCTAACCCGGCTGCGGCATGTCCGGACGGCCGGCCAGGCAGATCAGGGTCTGGGCCATGCGCGCGCAGGCCTTCGCGCCGCCGCCCTTCACCGCATAGACCTCGACCTCGGTCACCGTCAGAGTGCGCCCCGGCTTTACCACGCGCCCGACGGCGCGCAGCAGCTCGCCGTCGGCCGGCGCCAGCAGATTGATCTTGAACTCCACCGTCAGCACCGAGGCATCGGCCGGGAACAGCGTGAATCCGGCATAGCCGCCGGCGGAATCGGCGATGGTGCTGGTCACCCCGGCGTGGAAAAAGCCGTGCTGCTGGCAGAGGTCGCGGCGGTAGGGCAGCTCGATCTCCACCAGCCCGGGCTCGACCCGCGTCAGGCGGGCGCCGATCAGATCCATGACGGTCTGGCGCTCGAAGCTGGCGCGGACCCGCCGCGCGAAGCCGGGGTCCGGGGCGGTGAACTCGGTCATGTCGGGGGCTCTTTCACAGGGATTCCGTTGCCGGCCCAGCATATCGCCGCCTCACGCCTTGCACAGCCCCCCGCGAAGGGGCCATAGTGCGGCCCGGCGGGCGAAGCGCCCCCTCCTCCAGAAGAGCGCCCGGGAAGCGAGCATGACCTACCGCACCACAGGCAGAACCCTCCTGGTCACGGCCCTGCTGGCGCTGGCCGGCCTGACGGCGGCCTGCGAGTCCGACGCCGAGCGGGCGGCACGGCTGGAGCGGGAAGCCCTGATCAAGGCCGGCAAGATGGAAGAACTGCAGAACAGCCTGGAAACCGTCAACCCGGACCCCTACGACCCCAAGAAGGCCGGCACCAAGAACATCGGGCGGTTCAAGCAAAACTAGAGCAGGAACAGCGTCGCCAGGCCGAGGAAGGCGAAGAAGCCGATCACGTCGGTGACCGTGGTCAGCACGACGCTGGAGGCCACGGCGGGATCGACCCCCATCTTCTCGAGCCCCAGCGGCACCAGGGCGCCTGAAAGCGCCGCCACCACCAGGTTGATGACCATGGCCGCGCCGATGATGACGCCGATCATCGGCGTGTCGAACCAGTACCAGGCGACCAGGCCGGAAACGATGGCGAAAAGGATACCGTTGACCACGCCGACCAGCATCTCCTTGCCGACGAAGCGCAGGGCGTTGCCGGCGCTGAGGTCGCGCATGGCGATGGCCCGCACCGCCACGGTCAGCGTCTGGGTGCCGGCGTTGCCGCCCATGGAGGCGACAATCGGCATCAGCACGGCCAGGGCCACGATCTGCTGCAGCGTGCCCTCGAAGAGGCCGATGACGATGGAGGCCGCCACGGCGGTGAAGAGGTTGATCATCAGCCAGGTGAAGCGCGACTTCGTGGTGTCGAGCACGGCGCTGTAGAGGTCGGTCTCCTGCACGCCGGCCAGCTTCAGCAGGTCCTCCTCGGCCTCTTCGTCGATGATGTGCACCACGTCGTCGACCGTAACGACGCCGACCAGGCGGCCGGCATCGTCGACCACGGGCGCGGAGACCAGGCCGTACTGGCGGAACAGGTAGGCGACCTCCTCCTGGTCCATGTTGACCGGCACGGTCTTCATGTCGTCGCTCATGATGTCGGTCAGCTTGACCGGCCGGCGCGTGCGCATCGCGCGGCTGAGCGGCACGAAGCCGATCGGCTGGTGCTTTGGATCAACGATGTAGAGGTCGTAGAAGTCGTCGGGCAGGTCCTTGGACGCGCGCATGTAGTCGATGGTCTCGCCCACCGTCCAGCTCGACGGCACCGCCAGCAGCTCGCGCTGCATGATGCGGCCGGCCGAGTCCTCGGGGAAGCTGAGACTTTCCTCCAGTACCAGGCGGTCGGCCTTGGGCAGGGCCGCCAGCACCCGCTGCTGGGCCTCCTCGTCCAGGTCCTCGATGATGTCGACGGCGTCGTCGCTGTCCAGGTCGGCCAGCGAGGAGGCGATCTGGCGCGGCTCCAGTTCCTCGACGATCTCGTCGCGGACGGAATCGTCCAGGTAGGTCAGGACCTCGAGGTCGAAATCGTCGCCCAGGGCCTTCAGAAGCTGCGGGCGTTCCTCGCGGTCGAGGCTTTCCAGCAGGTCGGCGAGGTCGGCCTCGTGCAGCTCGGCGGCACGCTCGCGCGCCTCCTCCGCCTTGCCCTGCTCCAGCAGGTCGGCGACCGTGCGCACCAGGTCGGAGGAAATGCCATAGCTCTCCGGCTGGACCTCGGGCAGCCAGGCATCGGCATCATCTCGTTCGGGCGGCGTGTGCGACATGGCCTGGCGTCAGTCCTCGATGTTCCCCCGGGCAGCAGCCCGGCGGGAGTGGGTCCATTCGGGTCAGTCTTCGATGGCACGATCCTGCGCGTCGACGACGGCGACGGCGCTCATGTTCACAATACCACGGGCGGTGACCGAAGGCGTCAGGATATGCGCCGGCGCCGCCGTGCCCAGCAGGATCGGCCCGACCGAAAGCCCCTCGCCCAGCGCCTTGATCAGGTTGAAGGAGATGTTGGCGGCGTCCAGCGTCGGCATGACCAGCAGGTTGGCCGAACCCTTCAGCTTGGTATTGGGGAAGATGTTCTGGCGGATGGTTTCGTTGAGCGCCGCATCGGCGTGCATCTCGCCCTCGACCTCCAGCTCCGGGCAGCGCGCGTGCAGCATGGCCAGGGCCTCGCGCATCTTGCGCGCCGAGGGCGTCAAGGCGGAACCGAAGCTGGAATGCGACAGCAGCGCGACCTTCGGCTGCAGACCGAAGCGCCGCACGTGCTTGGCGGCGAGAATGGTCATCTCGGCGATCTCTTCGGCGGTCGGATCGGGCGTCACGTAGGTGTCGACGATGAAGAAGGAGCCGGTCGGCAGGATGACCAGGCTGATGGCCGAGCAGTCGAGCACCCCCTGGCCCTTGCCGATGACGTCCATGACGTGGTCGAGCTGACGCTTGTAGCGGCCGGAGACGCCGCAGATCATGGCGTCGGCATCGCCCAGGCGCACCGCCAGCGCGGCGATCACCGTGCTGCGGGTACGCACGATCTCCTGCGCCGCGCTCGGCGTGATGCCCTTGCGCTGCATGACCTCGTGGTAGGTCTGCCAGTAGGTGCGGAAGCGCGGATCCTCCTGCGGGTTGGTCAACTCGACCACGCCGTCCTCGCCGGGGCGGATGCGCAGGCCGAGGCGCTGCACCCGGGTCGCCACCACGTCCGGGCGGCCGACCAGGATCGGCCGGGCCAGGCCCTCGTCGACCACCACCTGCACGGCGCGCAGCACGCGCTCGTCCTCGCCCTCGGCGTAGATGACGCGCTTGGGATCCTCCTTGGCGCGCTGGAACACCGGCTTCATGATCAGGCCGGAGCGGAACACGAAGCGCTGCAGGTTCTGGCGGTAGGCTTCGAAGTCCTCGATCGGCCGCGCGGCGACGCCGCTGTCCATCGCCGCCCTGGCCACGGCCGGCGCGATCTCCAGCACCAGGCGCGGGTCGAAGGGGCTGGGAATCAGGTAGTCCGGCCCGAAGCTGCGCCCCTCGCCGCCCATGGCCTT
>JBFGUI010000277.1:0-3675 GCA_041565695.1 Kiloniellaceae bacterium | reverse complement strand
GTGAACTCCAGGCCGACGCCGCGGTTGGCGCCGGTGATCAGGACTGTCGGCACGCGTCTCTCCCCCAGACTAGACCTAGACCGACCGCCGCCGCCGCATCAGGCGACCGCCGGCGCACCGGCACGCCGCGGCCGCGCCACCAGCTCGCCGCCGCAGTTCGGGCAGCGCCGCTCCATCGCCTCCGCGCAGGCCGCACAGAAGGTGCACTCATAGCTGCAGATCCAGGCCTCCCCGTCCATGGCGAGGCCGATCTCGCAGCGCTCGCAGGCCGGCTTCATGTGCAGGGCCACCTTCCGCTCCCTCGCGGCCATTGCTTCGGGCCCTAAGCAAAGCACCACTTGCCCCCGCGAGACAACACCCTGCTCTCGCGCGGAAACGCTGGCCTTTGCAAAAGTCAAGGCGTCTACCTGGTCTCGTTGAACAGCTCGCGGCCGATCAGCATGCGGCGGATCTCGCTGGTGCCGGCGCCGATCTCGTAGAGCTTGGCGTCGCGCAGCAGGCGGCCGGCGGCGTAGTCGTTGATGTAGCCGTTGCCGCCGAGGGCCTGGATCGTCTCCAGCGCCATCCAGGTCGCCCGCTCCGAGGCGAAGAGGATCGCGCCGGCGGCATCCTTGCGCGTCGTCTCGCCGCGGTCGCAGGCGCGGGCCACGGCGTAGACGTAGGCCTTGGCCGCGTTCATCGTGGTGTACATGTCGGCGATCTTGCCCTGCATCAGCTGGAACTCGCCGATCGGCTGGCCGAACTGCTTGCGCTCGTGGATGTAGGGCACGGCGATGTCCATGCAGGCCTGCATGATGCCGAGCGGCCCCGCCGCCAGCACCAGGCGCTCGTAGTCGAGGCCGGACATCAGCACGTTGACGCCCTTGCCCACGGCGCCCAGCACGTTCTCCTCCGGCACCTCGCAGTCCTCGAAGACCAGCTCGCCGGTGGGCGAGCCGCGCATGCCCAGCTTGTCGAGCTTCTGGGCGACCGAAAAGCCCTTGAAGCTGTTCTCCACCAGGAAGGCGGTGATGCCGCGCGGCCCCGCCTCCGGGTCGGTCTTGGCATAGACCACCAGGGTGTCGGCCTCGTCGCAGTTGGTGATCCACATCTTCGAGCCGGTGAGCAGGTAGCGCTCGCCCTTCTTCTCGGCGCGGGTGCGCATGCCGACCACGTCGGAACCGGCGCCCGGCTCGCTCATCGCCAGCGCGCCGACGTGCTCGCCGGAGATCAGCTTGGGCAGGTAGCGCCGCTTCTGTTCGTCGCTGCCGTTGCGGCGGATCTGGTTGATGCAGAGGTTGGAGTGCGCACCGTAGCTGAGCCCGATCGAACCGGAGGCGCGGCTGACCTCCTCCATGGCGATGCAGTGCTCCAGGTAGCCCATGCCGGCCCCGCCGTACTGCTCCTCCACCGTCAGGCCGTGCAGGCCGAGCGCGCCCATCTTCGGCCAGAGCTGGCGCGGGAACCTGTCCGTGCGGTCGATTTCATCGGCCAGCGGCGCGATCTCCTCCGAGGCGAAGGACATCACCGTGTCGCGCAGCATGTCGGCGGTCTCGCCCAGATCGAAATTGAGACTCGGGATCTGGTTCGGCGTCATCGATTCCACTCTCTCTGGTCGGCGCATCTGATTTGCCGCACTCTAAGGCGCCCGTTCCAGCACCGCCAGAGGCAAGGGCAGGCGCTCAACGCAAAGTGCAAAGGAGGTAACCGGAGGGTGCATCGGCGGCAGGGCCGTACCGCTGCGGTTCAATCGGCGCTATAGTAGGCATCCCTCCGGACTCCGCTTTGCGAAGCGGGAAGATCACCGGATGCCTTGCGTGGGAGGAAGGCATGGTCGCCGATCCGAAGGAACAGAGCGCTGCCCAGTCGACTGCCGCGGGGTCCGGCTCCCCGGCGCTCGACTGGGCGGTCGGAAATTTCCGTTTCGACCCCCACAGTCGCGGCGACCGGCAGCAGGGCGTTGTCGAGCTGCAGGGCTGGCTGGAAAAGAACGGTGCCAAGGTAACGCCCGACGGCCTGCTCGGCCCGGCCACCCTGGCAGCGCTCGAGCGGGTGTTCTTCTCCATGCAGCCGCCGGAGAGCGAGGTCGAGGTCGAGGCAGAGGCCGCCTCCAAATTCGAAACCGAGGCGACGCAGGGCTTCGCGCAGCAGGCCGCGCCGCAGAGCGAGGCGCCGGGGTCCGACTCCGCGGCCGAGCAGGATGCGGATCGCCCGGCAGCGGACGATATCGCGGCGGCCAGCGCCCGCCCCGTGGCGCTCAGCGATTCGGCCATCGAGGACGTGTCGCAGGACCGCCTCGGTTTCGCCCCCTACGTCGATGCCGTCGCCGAGTTCATCCTCGCCGAGCAGACCCGACCGCCGCTTTCCCTGGTGATCAACGCACAGTGGGGCCAGGGCAAGACTTCCTTCATGAACATGCTGGACGGCCGGCTCAAGGAGAAGTCGGGAGACACCACCGTTCGAGTCGCCACCACCTGGTTCAATCCCTGGAAATACAGCGAGCCGGCACAGGTCTGGGCCGCCTTCGTCGCCAACGTGACTCGCTGCGTGCGCGCCAATTTGACACCCAGGCAGCTCTGGCGCTTCAAGCGGGACCGCTTCGTCGACAAGATGAAGCGCCACGCCGACTTTCCGCTAATCCTTCGCCTCTTGGTCGCCTTCATCTTCGTCCTGCTGGTGATATCCCTTCCCTTCACTTTGGACCTGCCGGCCTTTCATGCGGGATTCAAGGACGACAAGGGCGGCATCCTCGGCGCCTTCTATGCGGCGACACAAGACGTCGAAGGCTGGCTCTGGTGGCTGCTCTTTGTGCCTTTCGCTCTCTTGAGCGTGCTCTACGGATACATCACGTTCACCAAGGGCCTCGGTCTCAATTTGTTGGAGTACGTCGAGAAGACCGACTTCAAGGACAAGATCGGCACCCTCTCGCAGTTCGAGAGCGAGATGCGCCGCCTCGCCGACGCGGTGCCGGAAGATCTCAAGGTTGTGGTCTTCATCGACGACCTGGACCGCTGCAAGGGCCGCGTGCTGGGCGAGATCATCGAGGCCCTGCAGCTCGCTGACGTTTCGCGCAGCTGCATCTTCGTCATGGGCATGGACCTGCAGATTGTCGCAACCGCCATCGAAACCGAGCGCAGCGAGCTTGCCGCCTCGGCCGGCCGCGCCGCCGAGATGGAGCACGGCAGCGGCTACAAGTTCCTGGAGAAGATCATCCAGGCGCGCCTCGCCCTGCCGGCCCACGGGCAGAGGGAACTGGCACAACTCGTCACCTCCGCCATGGGCAGCCGAAAACAGGCAGGACAGGAAACCGGTCCGGGGCAGGAACAGACGGATCAACCGGCAAGGACGGCAGGCATGATGGAGGCGACGCTAAACACTCTGACAGGCCGTGGGCGCGAGCGGCGCGAAACCCCCAGCGACTCGATCGCCGTCATCGAGGCCGCCGAGCACTATGGCAGCCGCCACTTTAGCAATCCGCGCCGTCTCAAGCGCTTCATCAACAGCTTCCGCCTTCAGGCCTATCTCGCCGATGCCGTTCTGCCCGCGGCACTGAACATCGATCATCTCGCCCGCTTCCTGGTTCTGGCGGAGAAATGGCCGGCCCTGCTGCACTATCTCGTCACAGCCGACAAGGGCGCCGAATTTCTCCAAGACGACCAGTCCATGGGGACCTACTACGGCATGGCCGAGCAGGTC
>JBFGUI010000276.1:0-3815 GCA_041565695.1 Kiloniellaceae bacterium | reverse complement strand
GCCCAGCGAGCGGTCGAGCTCGTTGTCGAAGGTGACCAGCTTGCGCCGGTAGGGCTCGCCGCCCGGCGTCTGCGCCGTGGAGTTGGCGTTGGCGATGTTCTCCGCGATGACGCGCAGCCGCGTACCCTGGGCGCGCATGCCAGCGGCGGAGATGTTCAGTGACTTGTCGAGGTCCATCGCTCTTGCGTCCTAGGCGCTGTCGCGTTTCGTCCGGCCGCGCTAGCCCATGCGCCCGCGCAGCGCCATCTTCATCATCGCCACCTGCTTCTTGTAGAGGTTGGTGATGGCGTTGTAGTCGTTCTGGGTCTGCGCGACCTTGATGAGCTGCTCCTCGAGCACCACGGCGTTGCCCGAGGGCGCGGTCTCGTAGTTCTGCTTCTGCTCGACACCGCGGCCGTCCGCCTTGAGGCTGGAGGTCTGGATGTGCCCGGCCCGGGTGGCCTCGGGTTTCAGCGTCGGCAGGTACTGGCGCTCGACCATGCGGCGAAAGTCCTGCGCCTTCAGGTCGTGCGGCACGTAGTCCGGCGTGTCGGCATTGGCGATGTTCTGCGCCAGCACCTTCTGGCGCTGGCCGAGCCATTCCATGCGCTTGCTGAGGAGGCTGAAGATTCCGGGTTTCCCGTCCATGACGTTCCTGGCCCAAGAGGCTCTTGGTTGTGGCATCGACCGCCGTTTCGGCCCCGTCCCGCCCGGGCTGCGTCCCGGGCTTTCCCCGACTTTTCAGGGGCCTATCATCTTTATGATCAGGCCTGCCTTGTTAAGAATCAGTAAAACGCGCTAAATTGCATGTATTAACCATACCCGCGGATCGGGGGGCTGCGATCCGGGGAGCGGGGGAGCCAAGACGGCCATGCTTTATCTGACACGCAAAATCGGCGAGTCCGTCATCATAAATGACAACATCGAGGTGACCGTGGTGGATATCCGCGGCAAGTCCATCAAGCTCGGATTTACCTTTCCGAGCGACGCCACGGTGCTACGCCGCGAGATCTTCGAGCGGATCCAGGAAGAAAACCGCGCCGCCGCCGTGGCCGACGACGAGGCCCTCACCGAGGCGATCAAGGGCGCGGCCGCGCCGAGCGCCCCGAAGACGGAAAGCGGCGGCGGCTCTTAACCGCCTGCCCGCCTTCCGGCGGCCGGCCTAAAACCCTCTCTCACCAGAAAAAAACAGGCCCGCTTCGGGCCTGATGCACTGCGTCCTCTAACCATTCATTAAGCATGATCGGTCACCATTGGGCCGAACAACTGGCGCGGTGCAGGGCCGCCCCTGCGCCGCCCGGAAACTGGATCGATCGTGACGCAGAAGCCCCCGGCCGCAAGCTCCCCGGAGCAGAGCCTCGCCATCGCGCTGGAGAACGTGACGCCCGAGGCGGTCTCGACGGCGCGCGGCACCGGCCAGGGCGCGCCCCGCGTGGTGGCCAGCGGCCGCGGCGCCGTCGCCGAGCAGATCCTGCAGATCGCCTTCGAGCGCGGCGTCAAGGTGCGCACCGACAGCGACCTGGCCGAGATCCTGGCGGCGGTCGAGGTGGAAAGCGAGATTCCGCTGGCCGCCCTGGCGGGCGTGGCGGAGATCCTCCGCTACCTCTACCAGACCGACCGGCCGCCGGCCGCAGCCGGGGAACGGAAGAACAAGGACGAGGAGAACCTGACGTGAGTCATACCGCCGCCATCGAGTCCGAGATGCACTCCATCACCGCCCGGCTGCGCAAGGCGCGCCAGGGCCTGTCGAACGGCAGCATCGTCGACCTGACCCCGATCGAGCAGGACGTGAAGGGCCTCTGCCAGGCGGTGGAGAACCTGGCGCCGGAGGAGAGCCGCAGCCTGCGCCCGCGCCTCGTCGGCCTGCTGGAGGAGATTAACCAGCTCGGCGAGAACCTCCGGGCCGGGCTCGGCGAGCTGGCCCAGCTGCTGAGCGCGGCCAGCGAGCGGCGCAAGGCGCTCGACGCCTACGCGGCGCCCAAGAAGGACCTGCCCTAGAGATCCGCGCAGGGGACGGATTGGGGAACGACTGATGGATCTCGGCGAGTACTTCCGCTTCTTCCTGGCACTGGGCTTCGTGCTGGTGCTGATCGCCGGGCTGGCCGCGCTGGTGCGCCGCTCGGGCTTCGGTGAGCGCCTCGCGGCGACGCCCAGCAGCACCGGCGAGCGACGCCTCTCGC
Source organism: Kiloniellaceae bacterium (assembly GCA_041565695.1). Taxonomy (GTDB): domain Bacteria; phylum Pseudomonadota; class Alphaproteobacteria; order Kiloniellales; family Kiloniellaceae; genus Pelagibius. The sequence continues at coordinate 1,656 of JBFGUI010000276.1, read as the reverse complement.
TGGTCGAGGTGCGCCCGCTGGACGCCAAGCGCAAGCTGGTCCTGGTGCGGCGCGACGACCGCGAGCACCTGGTCCTGCTCGGGGCCACCAGCGACCTGCTGATCGAGACCGACATCCCCGCCCCGCCGGCCAAGGCGGCGAAGACCGCGCCCGGGTCCACCGCACGAGGGGCCGGCCCGCAGAATGTGGTGACCCGCCTGGCCAGCAAACTGAAGGGACAAACATCGTGATGCGCCGCCTGCTCCCGCTTGCCGGCCTTGCCGCCCTGCCCTGCCTGCTGGCGCTGCTGCTGCTGGCGCCGGGCGAGGCGCTCGCCCAGGCACTGACCTTCGACCTGGGGGCCGAGACCACCGGCACGACCACCGGGCGCATCATCCAGCTGGTCGCCCTCATCACCGTGCTCAGCCTGGCGCCGTCGATCCTGGTGATGATGACCTCCTTCACCCGCATCGTGGTGGTGCTGTCCTTCCTGCGCACCGCCATGGGCCTGCAGCAGACGCCGCCCAACTCGGTGGTGGTCAGCCTGGCACTCTTCCTCACCGCCTTCGTGATGATGCCGACGCTGGAAGCGGTCTACGACCAGGCTCTGGAGCCGCTGATCGCTGAGGACATCACCGAGTTCGAGGCCTTCGACCGGGCCCAGCAGCCGGTGCGCGAGTTCATGCTGCGCCATGTGCGTGAGTCGGACCTGCGCCTGTTCCTCGATCTCACCGAGGCCGACGAGGTCGAGGCGCCGGAGGCCACGCCGATGCGCGCCCTGATCCCGGCCTTCATGATCAGCGAGCTGCGGCGCGCCTTCGAGATCGGTTTCCTGCTGTTCCTGCCCTTCCTGATCATCGACATGGTGGTGGCCTCGATCCTCATGTCCATGGGCATGATGATGCTGCCGCCGGTGATGATCTCCCTGCCCTTCAAGCTGATCTTCTTCGTGCTGGTCGACGGCTGGTACATGGTCGCCGGCAGCCTGGTGCAGAGCTACGGCTGACGGCCCCGGGCCGGTCTCGGCGCGGCCTGCCGCCGGCGGCCGGCCGGGGCCGCCGCCGCCGCGGGCCAGGCCTTGACGGCGAAGTCGACACCCCCAAAATACGAAATTCAGAAGCCCGGCCAGGGGCCGCTTTTCGCGAAACGGCGGCGGTCGGAGGGGAAGCTTCACCGCGTCTCGCCCACGGGATCGCGGACGCTCTTGGTGTTTTGTTGGACAAGCCCGAAAGAGGCCCGACAGAGATGACTGGAGCAATCACCTACAGAATCGATGCCGGAGACCGGATACTCGGCGTCGGTGGCGGCTGGGCGGCCTTCGCCCGTGCCAATGGCGGAAATCCCGACCCCTCGGCGGTGATCGGCCGTGCGCTCTGGGATTTCATCGTCGATGAGGGAACCCGGGAGGTCTACCGGCTGATCGTCGCCGAGGTGCGCGCGCGGCGCATGCCGATCCACATCCCCTTCCGCTGCGATTCAGACCGTGTCGAGCGCCACATGACCATGACCATCGCACCTGGAGAAGACGGCGCGATCGACTTCATCTGCCGGTTGCGCCACAGTCACAGGCGAACGCTGCCCAAGGCCGCCAACAGCAGTGCGCGGCCGACGACGGTGGTGGAGTGCGAAAGCTGCAACCGGATCCAGACCCGGCACGGCTGGAAGCGGTGCTGGGAT
>JBFGUI010000275.1:0-3844 GCA_041565695.1 Kiloniellaceae bacterium | reverse complement strand
GCCGGCCGGATCCTCATCGACGGCGCCGACGTGACCGGGCTGCCCCCCTACAAGCGCCCCGCCAACATGATGTTCCAGTCCTACGCGCTCTTCCCCCACATGAACGTGGAGAAGAACATCGCCTTCGGACTGAAGCAGGACCGCGTGCCGAAGGCAGAGATCGACCGCCGCGTGGCCGAGGTCATCGAGATGGTGCAACTCGGCCCCTTTGCCAAGCGCAAGCCGCACCAGCTCTCCGGCGGCCAGAAGCAGCGCGTCGCCCTGGCGCGCAGCCTGGTGAAGAAACCGAAGATGCTGCTGCTCGACGAGCCGCTGGGGGCGCTGGATAAGAACCTGCGCAACCAGACGCAGTTCGAGCTGATGAACATCCAGGAAGAGACCGGCATCACCTTCGTGATCGTGACCCACGACCAGGAAGAGGCCATGACCGTTTCCAGCCGCATCGCGGTCATGGACCACGGCAGAATCGTCCAGGTCTCGACGCCGGGCGAACTCTACGAGGCGCCGAAGTCACGCTACGTAGCCGATTTCATCGGTGAGGTGAACATCCTGGAGGGCCGCATCAGCCAGCGGGAGAACGATCACCTGCTGGTACAGTCGGCCGAGGCGGGCTGCATTATCGAGACCGGCCCCTTTCCTCAGGAAGCGGGCGACGGCCCGCTCTGGATCGCCCTGCGGCCGGAAAAGCTGGTCATCTCCAAGGAGCAGCCGGCCGATACCAGCCGCAACTGCATGATCGGCGAGGTGTGGGACATCGGCTACATCGGCAACCTGTCGACCTACCACGTCAAGCTCGACAGCGGGAAGATGGTCACGGCGACCCAGGCCAACATGGCCCGGATCATCGAACGGCCCATCAGTTGGGACGAACGGGTCTACCTGACCTGGGCCCCCGACGCCGCCGTCGTGCTCGTGGACTAAGGGACGGGCATGGCCGAGACACCGCAGGCCGCGAGCCAAGCCGTCGGAACAGGCGAGCACCTGCCCGGACTGCATGCCCGCCTGATGGGCTTTGCCCCCTACCGCCTGCTGGCCGTCCTGCTGCACCGCCTCGGCTTTTCCGGGCGCAGCCTGGTGATCGCGGTGCCCTACCTCTGGCTTCTCGCCTTCTTCCTCGCGCCCTTCCTGATCGTGCTGAAGATCAGCTTCGCCGAAATCGTGGTGGCGCAGCCGCCCTACACGCCGCTCATCACTTTCGTCGAGGAAGGCTTCATCGAGATCCAGGCAAGTCTCGACAACTACCTTTGGCTGGGCGAAGACCCCCTTTACATCAAGGCCTACCTCAGCTCCCTGAAAATCGCGCTGATCTCCACGTTCCTCGCCCTGCTGGTCGGCTATCCCATCGCCTACGGCATGATGCGCGCGCCGCGGCAGTGGCGTTTTGCCCTGCTGATGGCGGTGATCCTGCCGTTCTGGACCTCTTTTCTGATCCGCGTCTATGCCTGGATCGGCATCCTCAAGAAGGAAGGCCTGCTGAACCTCGCCCTCATGCAGCTCGGCCTGATCAGCGAGCCGCTGACCATCCTAAACACCGACACCGCGGTCTACATCGGCATCGTCTATTCCTACCTGCCCTTCATGGTACTGCCGCTCTACGCCAACCTGGAGAAGATGGACTTGAGCCTGCTGGAGGCCGCCGCCGACCTGGGTTGCCGCCCCATCAAGGCCTTCTGGGTCGTCACCGTGCCGCTGTCCGCCCCCGGCATCGTCGCCGGCTGTTTCCTGGTCTTCATCCCTGCGGTCGGCGAATTCGTTATTCCCGACCTGCTGGGCGGTTCCGAGACCCTGATGATCGGCAAGACGCTGTGGAGCGAATTCTTCAACAACCGCGACTGGCCGCTGTCCTCAGCGGTGGCGGTGATCCTGTTGCTGGTACTGGTGATTCCCATCGTGCTGTTCCAGCGCATGCAGGAACGCAACGCCCGGGCGGAGGCCTGACGCGGTGCGGCAAGGTCTCTCCTGGTTCAACGTGAGCTCGCTGGTGCTCGGCTTTCTCTTCCTCTACATGCCGATCGCCCTGCTGATCATCTACAGCTTCAATGAGTCGCGCCTGGTCACGGTGTGGGCCGGATTCTCCACCAAGTGGTATGGCGAGATGCTGCGCAACGACGGCCTGCTGAACGCCGCCTGGGTGACGCTCAAGGTAGCCTTCACCGCTTCGACTTTCGCTACAATTCTCGGCACACTCGCCGGCCTCATCATGTCGCGTTTCGGGGCCTTCCACGGCCGCACGCTGTTTTCCGGCATGATCTACGCGCCGCTGGTGATGCCCGAGGTGATTACCGGCCTCTCGCTGCTGCTGATGTTCGTGGCGGTCGCCCTCGACCGTGGTTTCGTCACTGTCACCATCGCCCACATCACCTTTTCCATGTGCTACGTGGCGGTGGTGGTGCAATCGCGTCTGGCCGGTTTCGACCGCTCGATCGAAGAGGCCGCCATGGATCTCGGCTGCCCGCCGGCGCGCACCTTCTTCCAGATCACCCTGCCGGTGATTGCACCGGCAGTGATCGCCGGCTGGCTGCTGTCCTTCACCCTGTCGCTGGACGACCTGGTGATCGCCAGCTTCACCACCGGTCCCGGCGCCACGACCCTGCCGATGAAGATCTACAGCCAGGTCCGCCTCGGCGTGACGCCGGAGATCAACGCCGTTTGTACGGTTCTGGTCGGCCTGGTGGCGGCCGGCGTGCTGACCGCCTCGCTGATCACGCGACGCCAGGAGATGCGCCGCGCCGCCGAAGAGCGCATGGCCGCCGCCAGCAGCTAGCGATCAGGCGGTTTCCTTCCATTCGCCAATCCTCTAAAACGGGCGCTGTGACAGCCCCTTCCGCCCCGCTCTCCCGCCATCACCCACGCAGCGACCGTCTCGGCCTGGTGCTGGCGCTCTTTGCCCTGCTGCTCGCCCCGCTCGGTCTGCTGGCCGACAAGGCCGTGGTCCCGCTGTCCATCGCCGCGGCCCTGGCCGGCGGCCTGGCCCTGGGCAGGCCGGCCCTGCCCTGGCGCATCATCGAACGGCCGCTGGCCCTGGCTCTGGGGCTGTTCTTAGCTTGGTGCCTCATCGCCTCGCTGTGGAGCTTCGAGCCACTTGAAGGCATCAAGCTGGCGTTGCGGGTCGCCGTCCTGGTCTGCGTCCTGCTCTACCTGGCCAGCCTCGCCCGTCACCTGGATGACCGCCAGCGCCGCCGGGTCGCCCTCAGCCTTGCCTGCGGCTTTGCCGTGGCCTGCCTGCTGATCGTCGTGGAGCTGGCCTTCGGCGGGCCGATCCTCAACCTGCTGGAGGGGCCGACGCGCACCGACTACGCGGCGGATTCACGCCTCAACCGCGGGGTTTCGGCGGTCGCGATCCTGGCCTGGCCGCTGGCCGCCTTCGCCTGGCGCCTCAGACAGCTCGTGCTTGCCCTGGCACTGCCGGCGGCGGTCTACGTGCTCACCCTGTTCTCGGAGTCCTCCGCCTCGGTGCTGGCGCTGAGCCTGGCCCTGCCGATCGCCGCCCTTGCCCTGCTCGGGCGCGGCACCGCCCGCCTGCTGCTGGCGCTTGCCTTCGTGGGCGCCCTCTTTGCCACGCCCTTTGTGGTCGACCTGGTCCAGCGATCGGACCTGGCGCAGAGCCGCACGATCCCGGAAACCGGACTCTACCGGCTGCACATCTGGAGCGTGGTGAGCGATCGCGTCACCGAGCGGCCGGTGGTCGGCTGGGGCTTCGATTCCTCGCCGAAGCTGCCGACCGGCGATGCGCGGCCGTTCCGACCCGGCGAGAAGATCATCCCCTCGCATCCCCACAACGGCGGCCTGCAGATCATGGTGGAACTGGGCGCCATAGGCAGCCTGCTGGCGCTCGCGGTGCTCT
>JBFGUI010000274.1:0-3989 GCA_041565695.1 Kiloniellaceae bacterium | reverse complement strand
TGCCCTCGATCGAGGCCGGCAGTGCCGTGCCTGAGGACCTGCCGCCGGGCGTCGAGGGCGCCGGCGACGGGCGGGGCATCGCGCTGACCTACACCCTTCAGCCCGCGGCGACCTGGGGCGACGGCACGCCGGTCACCACCAGGGACGTGCTGTTCACCTGGAAGGCGGGGCGCCACCCGACCGCCGGCGTCGGCAATGTGGAAGCCTTTCGCCGCATCCATGCCATCGACGTGATCGACGACAAGACCTTCGTGCTGCACGCCGACCGCATCTCCTTCGAGTACGCGGCGATTAACGACTTCCACGTCCTGCCGGCGCACATCGAGGAGCCGATCTTCGACGCCGCGCCGGAGGACTACCGCAACCGCACGGCCTACGACACCGACCCGACCAACCCGGGCCTCGCCTACGGCCCCTACCGCCTCGTCGAGGTGGTGCCCGGCTCCCGCGTGGTGCTGGAGCGCAACGAGACCTGGTGGGGCAGGAAGCCGGTCTTCGACCGCATCACCATCCTGACCATCGAGCAGACCACGGCGCTCGAGGCCAACCTGCTGTCGGGCAACATCGACATGATCGCGGGCGAACTCGGCCTCACCCTCGACCAGGCCCTGGCCTTCGAGAAGCGCCATGGCGGCAAATATGAGGTGATCTACGAGCCCGGCCTGCTCTACGAGCACATCGACCTCATGCTCGACAACCCGATCCTGCAGGACAAGCGGGTGCGCCAGGCCATGGTCTACGCCATCGACCGGGAGGCGATCAGCCAGCGCCTCTTCGAGGGGCGCCAGCCGGTCGCGCACACCAGCGTCTCGCCGCTCGACTGGGTCTACCACAAGGACGTCAAGACCTACGCCCACGACCCGGCCAAGGCGGCGCAGCTGCTGGACGAGGCGGGCTGGCGCGAGCTGCGCAGCGGCATCCGCCACAATGCCGCCGGCGCGCCGCTGCAGCTCGAGTTCATGACCACCGCCGGCAGCCGCATCCGCGAACTGGTGCAGCAGGTGCTGCAGAGCCAATGGAAGCAGGCGGGCTTCGACATACGCGTGCGCAACGAGCCGCCGCGCGTGTTCTTCGGCCAGACGGTGCACGAGCGGCGCTTCACGGGCCTCGCCATGTTCGCCTGGGGCTCGTCGCCGGAGAACGTGCCGCGCACCACGCTGCACTCCGAGGAGATCCCGACCGAGGAGAACGGCTGGTCGGGGCAGAACTACACCGGCTTCAGGAACCAGGAGATGGACGACCTGATCGAGGCCATCAACCTGGAACTCGACCGCGCCCGGCGCAAGGAGCTGTGGCAACGACTGCAGGAAATCTACGCCGAGGAGGTTCCCGTCATCCCGCTCTACTGGCGCGCCAACGCCTACATCCTGCCGAAATGGCTGAAGGGCGTGCGGCCGACCGGCCAGCAGGCCTCCTCGACGCTGTGGATCGAAGACTGGACCGTCGCAGGGCGCTGAGCGGAAACAAAGGCCGACATGCTCTCTTACCTCACCCGGCGGCTGTTCGAATCGCTCTTCGTGCTGGCCGTCATGTCGCTGGTGATCTACTGGCTCATCGGCCTCATGCCGGGCGATCCCATCGACATAATGATCTTCTCCGACCCGGAGATGACCCCGGCGGAGGCCGAGCGCCTGCGCCGCGTCTACGGGCTCGACCGGCCGATCCTGGAGCGCTACCTCGCCTGGCTCGGCAAGGCGCTGACCGGCGACTTCGGCTATTCGCGGCTCTACAACCAGCCGACCCTGGACATCCTGATGCCGCGCCTCGGCAACACGGTTGTCCTGATGGGCCTCAGCTTCCTCCTGGCGCTGGCCATCGCGCTGCCGGCCGGGATCTACGCCGCCACCCGCCCGCAGTCGCCGGTCGACCATGCGATCAACATGGTCGCCTTCGCCGGCATCTCGGTGCCGCCCTTCTGGCTCGCCATCCTGCTGATCATCCTCTTCGCCGTCACCCTCGGCTGGCTGCCGGCCGGCGGCATGGGCGACGGCCGCGACTTCTGGGCCGACCTGCGCTACCTGGTGCTGCCGGTGCTGGCCCTGACCATCGCCACGGTGGGCAGCGTGATCCGCTTCATGCGCGCCGCCGCCCTGGAGGCGCTGCGCCAGGACTACGTGCGCACGGCCCAGGCCAAGGGCCTTTCCGGGCGCCAGATCGTCGTCGGCCACGTGCTGCGCAACGCGATGATCCCGGTGGTCACCATCCTGGCGCTGCAGATGGGCAACCTGTTCTCCGGCGCGCTGATCACCGAGCAGATCTTCGCCTATCTCGGCATGGGCAAGACGATCTACGACTCGGTGATCGGCAACGACTACAACGTCGCCCTGGCCGGCCTGCTGCTGGCCACCCTGACCGTGCTGCTGGCCAACCTGCTGGCCGACCTGGCCTACGCCTGGCTCGATCCCCGGATCAGCTATCAATGAGGATCAGCCTGCAATGACGGCGCCCGAGCCGCAGACCGGCGCCCTCGCCGCCGAAGCCGGCTATGCCCGGGGCCCGTCGCTCAGCCTGCGGCAGGTGTTCTGGCGCCGCTTCCTGCGCCACCGCCTGGCCGTCGGCAGCCTGGTCTTCCTGGTGCTGCTGAGCCTCGCCTCGGTCGCGGCGCCGCTGGTCGAGGCCGCGCTCGGCGTCGACGGCAACCTGGTCGACCTGTTCAACGCCAAGCAGCCCCCTTCGGCGGCCAACCCGTTGGGCACGGACGAACTGGGGCGCGACCTGCTGGTGCGCCTGCTCTACGGCGGCCAGGTCTCGCTGGTGGTGGGCCTCGCCGCGGCGCTCTGCGCGGCGGTCATCGGCACCCTGCTGGGGCTTGCCGCCGGCTACTACGGCGGGCGGCTGGATGCCCTGCTGATGCGCTTCACCGACGGCGTCATCGCCCTGCCGGTGCTGCCGCTGCTGATCATCCTGGCGGCCCTCGACCTCAACAAGCTGGGCCTGCCGCAGGCGCTGGTCGGCTCCGAGAGCATCTCGATCTACCGCATCGTCTTCCTCATCGCCCTGGTCGGCTGGACCACCGTGGCGCGCCTGGTGCGCGGCGCGACACTGTCAATGAAGACCCGCGAGTTCGTGCGTGCCGCCGAGGCCATGGGCGCCGCCGGCCCGCGCATCATGCTGGTGCACATTCTGCCCAACGTGGTCTCGCCGATCATCGTCGCCACCACGCTGTCGATCGGCGGCATCATCCTGCTGGAATCGGTGCTGAGCTTCCTGGGGCTGGGCATTCAGCCGCCGCTGCCCTCCTGGGGCAACATGCTGACCTCCGCGCAGGAACTGATCTGGGACTCGCCGGCCCTGGCGATCTATCCCGGCGTGCTGATCTTCCTCACGGTCATCGCCTTCAACTTTCTCGGCGACGGCCTGCAGGACGCCCTCGACCCCCGCGCCCTGCAGGGCGAGGAATAGCCGGGCGACAAGGAATTCTCAGTTGGTGCTCTGCGGCTGCGGCGCGGCTTCGTCCGCCGGCGCGGCTTCAGGCTCGGGTTCAGGCTCGGGCTCGGGCTCGGGCGGCCGCGCCACGGTGACGAGGGCCTGGTCGACCCCGTAGAACACCATGTTCACCTCACCCTCGAAGGCTTCCGGCGCGCGCCAGCCGATCGCCCGCACCGGCACGGAGCCGCCGCAGGGCACCGAGTTGCGCTGGCCGAGGCCGGCGTCGAAGACCTGGCCGACCTCGGGAGCCTGGGAGCCGGCGCCGTTGAACATCTCGCCGGACGCGGTTTCGAAGGTCGGCGGCTCCATGCCGCAGCGCCGCGCGCGCACGCCGTAGACGATGACCTGGCCGCCCGGCTCGACGGTGAAGGCACCGCCCGCCGGAACGCGCGGCGGGCCCGATTCGTAGAAGCCCCGCGGGCCGCCGCAGCCGGCCGCCGCCAGCGTCACCACCGCAATGGCCAGCGCCCGCGCGCCCCATCGAAGCCCCCTCATCGTACCCCCTTCATCTGACTGACGGCCCCGCGCTCCCCGGCGGGGCCGGAACGGCTCACTGACCG
>JBFGUI010000273.1:0-4023 GCA_041565695.1 Kiloniellaceae bacterium | reverse complement strand
GGCGTGCAGCCGATCATCGGCTGCCAGCTCCACGTCTCCCGTGAGGCGCCCGAGCCGCGTAACGGCACCGCCCCGCCGCCCGACCAGCTGGTCCTGCTGGTGCAGAACGAGGCCGGCTACCGCAACCTCATGCGCCTGGTCTCCCGCGCCTTCCTGGAGAGCGAGCCCAGCGAGGCGGCCCAGGTCGGCCTGACGGTGCTGGCCGAGCACGCCGAGGGCCTGCTGGCGCTGACCGGCGGGCCGGGCGGTGCGGTGGGGCGCCTGCTGGCCGAGGGCCAGCGCGCCGCCGCCGAGGCCATGCTGGCGCGTCTGGCCGGGCTCTTCCCCGGGCGGCTCTACGTCGAGCTGCAGCGCCACGGCCTGGAGGTCGAGCGGCGCATCGAGCCGGGCCTGCTGGAGCTGGCCTACGCCCACGACATCCCGCTGGTCGCCACCAACGAGGCCTTCTTCCCGACCGCCGAGGACTACGAGGCGCACGACGCACTCATCTGCATCGCCGAGGGCGCCTACATCGCCCAGGCCGACCGCCGGCGCCTCACGCCCGACCACGCCTTCAAGAGCGCCGCGGAGATGCGCGCGCTCTTTGCCGACCTGCCGGAGGCGATCGACAACACCCTGGTGGTGGCCGAGCGCTGCGCCTGGTTTCCGGAGTTCGTCGCCCCCATCCTGCCGCCCTTCGCCACCGAGGGCGGGCGGACCGAGGCGCAGGAACTGCACGCCCAGTCGGGAGCCGGCCTGGAGGCGCGCCTGGAAAAGCAGGTCTTCACCGAAGGCATGGACGAAGCGGCCAAGGAAGCCGCGGCCAAGCCCTACCGCGAGCGCCTGGCCTTCGAGCTTAATGTCATCGAGGAGATGGGCTTCGCCGGCTACTTCCTGATCGTCGCCGACTTCATCAAGTGGGCCAAGGCGCACGACATCCCGGTCGGGCCGGGGCGCGGCTCGGGCGCCGGCTCGGTGGTCGCCTGGGCGCTGACCATCACCGATCTCGATCCCCTGCGCTTCGCCCTGCTGTTCGAGCGCTTCCTCAATCCCGAGCGCGTGTCGATGCCGGACTTCGACATCGACTTCTGCCAGGACCGCCGCGACGAGGTGATCCGCTACGTGCAGAACAAGTACGGCCACGACCACGTGGCGCAGATCATCACCTTCGGAAAGCTGCAGGCCCGCGCCGCGCTGCGCGACGTCGGACGCGTGCTGCAGATGCCCTATCCGCAGGTCGACCGCATCTGCAAGCTGGTGCCCAACAACCCGGCCAACCCGGTCTCGCTGCAGCAGGCCATCGACGGCGAGCCGCAGCTGCAGGAGATGCGCCAGGACGACGAGTCGGTCGACCGGCTGCTGACCATCGCGCTCAGGATCGAGGGGCTCTACCGCCACGCCTCGACGCATGCCGCCGGCGTGGTGATCGGCGACCGGCCGCTGGATCAGCTGGTCCCGCTCTACCGCGACCCGCGCTCCGACATGCCGGTGACCCAGTTCAACATGAAGTTCGTCGAGCAGGCGGGGCTGGTGAAGTTCGACTTCCTCGGCCTGAAGACGCTGACCGTGCTGCAGCGTGCCTGCGAGCTCCTGGCCCGGCGCGGCGTCGAGATCGATCTCTCGCTGATCCCGCTCGACGACCAGAAGACCTTCGACATGATGAGCCGCGGCGACACCGTCGGCGTGTTCCAGTTTGAATCCTCGGGCATGCGCTCGCTGCTGCGCGAGGCGCGGGTCGACACCTTCGAGGATATCATCGCCCTGGTCGCGCTCTACCGGCCGGGCCCGATGGAGAACATCCCCAAGTACGTCGCCTGCAAGTTCGAGCGCGAGAAGCCGGAGGTGCTGCACGAGACCATCGAGCCGGTGGTCAAGGACACCTACGGCGTCATCATCTACCAGGAGCAGGTGATGCAGATCGCCCAGGTCTTCGCCGGCTACTCGCTCGGCCAGGCCGATCTGCTGCGCCGCGCCATGGGCAAGAAGATCAAGGCGGAGATGGACGCCCAGCGCGACATCTTCGTCAAGGGCGCCATGGAGAAGGGCGTCACCCGGGAGCGCGCCAACTACGTCTTCGACCTGGTCGACAAGTTCGCCGGCTACGGCTTCAACAAGGCGCACTCCGCCGGCTACGCCCTGGTCGCCTACCAGACCGCCTACCTGAAGGCCAACCACCCGGTCGAGTTCCTCGCCGCCTCCATGACCTACGACATGGGCAACACCGACAAGCTGAACGTCTTCCGGCAGGAGTTGCAGCGCCTCGACATCCCGCTGCTGCCGCCGGACATCAACCGCTCCGCGCCGGACTTCGACGTCGAGGTGACGGCAGGGAGCTCTGGGGACGGCACCCCGGCGATCCGCTATGCCCTGGCGGCGCTGAAGAACGTCGGCGCCGGCGCCATGACCGCGGTCGCCGCCGAGCGCAAGGCCAAGGGCCCCTACAAGTCGCTGGCCGACTTCGCCTACCGCCTGGATGCCCGGCTGATCAACAAGCGCCAGGTCGAGAACCTGGCCTGCGCCGGCGCCTTCGACGCCCTCAACCCCAACCGGGCCCAGGTCTTCCACGCCGCCGAGACCATCGTGCGCCATGCCTCGGCCGCGGCCAGCGAGCGCGAGAGCGCGCAGGAGAGCCTGTTCGGCGCGGCCGGCGACAGCGGCGCGCAGGCCCTGCCGCTGCCGCCGGTCGAGGACTGGCCGGGCATGGAGCGGCTGCGCCACGAGTTCGACGCCATCGGCTTCTACCTCTCGGCCCACCCGCTCGACACCTACGGCACCACGCTGGAGAAGGTGAAGGCTTCGACCTACGTCGAACTGAAGGAGGCAAGGGCCTCCGGCATCTACACCCTGGCCGGCATCGTGCTCGGCAAGCGCGAGATCAACAACCGCAAGGGCCACCGCATGGCCTTCGTGCAGTTCTCCGACGCCACCGGGGTCTACGAGGTGACGCTGTTCTCCGAGACGCTCGGCCAGTGCCGCGAGCTGCTGGAGGGCGGCCAGACCCTGCTGCTGCGCGTCTCCGCCGAGCACCGCGACGGCGACGAGCCGCGCCTGACGGCGCAGTCGCTGGAGCCCCTCGACGCCGCCGCGGCCCGCGCCGCCACCGGCCTCGACATCCATCTCGCCTCGCCGGGCCCGCTGGAGAGCCTCAAGGCGCTCCTGGCGCGCGAGGGCAGGGGGCGCGGCCACATCCGCCTGTTCCTGGCCCTCGACGACGGCCAGGAGCTCGAGTTCGACCTCGGCCAGAGCTACCGCCTCTCGCCGGAGGTCCGCCAGGCCATCAAGGCCGTGCCCGGCGTGGTGATGCAGGACCGCTAGCGCCGGCGTCCCTGACGGCGTCCCGGGCGGCTGCATGGGTGCTTTTGCCTCGAAGAACCGATAGACTGCGACCCGTGATTGAATCGGGGGCAGAGAAATGACGTTTTTCAAGCAGGGGGCGGTGGCGCTGTGGATCGTGGTCGCCGTCGTGGCCGCGGGCCCGGCCGCCGCCCAGTCGACCAAGCTGGAAAAGGCGCGGGAGGTGTTCCGGGTCTTTCAGGGCGAAGGCATCATGGAGCAGGTCTTCGATGCCGCCTTCAGCCAGATCAGCACCATGACGCGGCAGGGCAATCCGGAGCTGCCGAGCGAAGTGGATCAGATCATCCGTGATGAAGTGCTCGCGGCGCTGAAGGAGTCCCTGCCGCTGCTGATGGACCAGGTGTCCCTGATCTACGCCGAGGTCTTCACCGAGGAAGAGCTCGACGCCATGCTGGCCTTCTACACCAGCCCGGCCGGCCAGAGCATGATCAAGAAGATGCCGCAGATGATGGGGCACACCATGCAGCTCAGCCAGCAGTGGGGCATGGCCCTGTTCCAGAACCTGCCGGGACGGGTGGAGCAGCGCCTTAAGGCGGAGGACTACGACCTCTAGATGTGGAACCTCAACAGGTTATCCTCGGAGAGGCCGAGTTGGCTGATGGGTGTTTTGGCCTTCAAGCTACCATGCGGCCGGTGCCAGTTGTACTGGTGGAGCCATAGCGGCAGTTCCAGGGCGCGCTGTTCGGAAGT
>JBFGUI010000272.1:0-4047 GCA_041565695.1 Kiloniellaceae bacterium | reverse complement strand
GCCTACGGCTTCGTCTACGTCGGGCTGATGGTCTACGGCCTCGACCGGCCGCCCTCGCTCCTCAACGGTGCGGTGTTCGGCGCCGCCTCGGTGGTGATCCCCTGGTTCATCCTGCAGCCGGGCCTCGGCATCGGCGTCATGGGGCGCCTGGCGCCCACCCCCTGGGTGCCGCGGCTCAACGCCTTGTCGTCACACATCCTCTACGGTGTGGCGCTCTTCACGGGAGCGTGGCTGGCGGCAAGCGCCTAGCCCTTCGGCTCGTCCTTCTTCGCCGCCTGCCAGAGCTCTTCCAGGTCGTCCAGGCTCTGCTCTTCGACCTTGCCGCCCTTGGAAGTCACCGCCGCCTCGAGGCTGCGGAAGCGGCGCTCGAACTTGGCGTTGGTGCGGCGCAAGGCCGTTTCCGGATCGACCTTGAGGTGGCGCGCCAGGTTGACCACGACGAAGAGCAGGTCGCCGACCTCGTCCTCCAGGCGATCGGCATCGCCGCCCTGGGCCAGCTCGTCCTTCAGCTCGCTGACCTCCTCTGCCAGCTTGTCGAAGACCTGGCCGACCTCCGGCCAGTCGAAGCCGACCCGCGCCGCGCGCTGCTGCAGCTTTTCGGCGCGCAGCAGGGCGGGCAGGGCGGCGGTCACCCCGTCGAGGGCGCTGAGCGGTGCGCGCGCGCCGCCGTTGTCGCGCGCCGCCTTGGCGTGGCGCTCGGCCTCCTTCTGTGCCTCCCAGCTGTGCTTCACCTCCTCCGGCGTGGCGGCGGCCTGGTCGCCGAAGACGTGGGGGTGGCGGCTCACCATCTTGTCGCTGATCGCCGCGGCCACGTCGTCGAAGGCGAAGTGGCCGTCCTCCTCGGCCATGCGGGCATGGAACACGACCTGCAGCAGCAGGTCGCCGAGCTCGTCCTGCAGCGCCGCCATGTTGTTCTGCTCGATGGCTTCGGCGACCTCGTAGGCCTCCTCGATGGTGTAGGGCGCGATGGTCGCGAAGTTCTGCTTCAGATCCCAGGGGCAGCCGCCGTCCGGGTCGCGCAGCCGCGCCATGATGGCGAGCAGGCGGTCGATGTTGCGGGAAGCGGCGGTCTTGGAATCGCGGGATGGATCTGTCATGGCCGGCAGATTACCGCAGATCGAGGGGAGGGAAAGCGTGCAATGAACGCCAAACGTGTTTAACCAAGCTCAAAGGAATTGCCGTTAAGGATAGCCGCATGTTGGCGCAGAGCAGTCCCGCCGGCGCGCAGCCGCCCGGTCTCTTCTACAGTCGCATCTCGCGCGACTTTTACGCCTATTGGCAGGGGCTCGCGCAGCGGCGCGGCGGCATCCCGCTGCGCGACGACCTCGACCCGGCCGACATCACCGCCCTGCTGCCGCACGTCTTCATCGCCGAGAAGCGGGCCGACAGCAGCCGCTTTCTGTTCCGCCTCTCGGGCACCGGCATCCGCGACATCATGGCCTTCGAGAACACCAACCGTTACCTCGACGAGCTGCTCGACGGCGACGACCTGGAGACGGTCACCCGCATGTTCGACCAGGTCCTGGAGGAGGGCGTCTGCATCCGCTCGATCGAGGGCCTGACCTACAGCGACCGCAGCTATCTGCGCGTCGAGATCCTGCGCCTGCCGTTGTGCCGCGCCGACGGCAGCCGCCGGCTCGTGGTCGGCTGCCTGTCGCGCGTCGAGAACGACTGCCGGCCGAACCCGGTCCGCGGGGCGGTCAAGGACAAGCAGGTCATCCGCATCGACAACGACGTGCTGCCGCGCCAGGCCTTCTAGGTTCCGTACTCAAAAAGAATGGCGGCGGCCCGTTCGGGTCCGCCGCCCTCTCAAGCGATACCGGCTCGGCTGGTTCAGCCCGCCGGGCTGACGCAGTAGCTGGCGTAGCTGTTGGCCTCGCTCCATTCCTCGACCTCGTCGTGGTCATCGAGGTGGATGGAGAACTGGCAGGTTGCCGAGTAGTTGCCGTCGTAGCAGCCGTTCGGGATGCCCTGGGTGATCAGCACCTGGCCATAGGCCGGGATGTTGCCGATCACGATGGCCGGCGCGGCGCCCGCGTTGGGGAACATCGGCGTCCACTGGAAGCTGCCGCTGTCGCTGCCGCCGGCGTTGCGGATCCAGAAGCGGATCTGGTTCGGCGTGCCGCCGCTCGGCTTCTTGACGCAGTAGCTGTACTCTGGGAAGCCCTCGGGCAGGCCGTGCGGGTTGTTGTAGTAGGGGATGACCACCAGGTTGGCGAGCTCGCTCGGGGTCTTGGGACCGTTCTCGATCTGGCCGCCGCTGTGGCTCTTGATCACCGGGCGGGGGAGCGGGCGGGGCTCGGCGCGGCGCTCGCGGGCGGGGCGCGACGGCTTGACCAGCCCGACCTCCGGCGCCTTGAGGCGCAGCTCGGCCGGGGCGCTCTGGGCGGCAGCGTAGGCGCTCAGGCCGCCGGCGACGGAAAGCGCGGAGACCAGGGCCAGGGCGATCAGGAAAATCGGGCTGTTGCGCATTGGTTTGATCCTTTCGGCGAACTCCGATAGGTCTCGGAGCGGGTTGGCTTGCCTGTCGGTCGCAGCGCCGCGGCCCGCGGTTCACAGAAGAGGCTGAGTTAGGTTGATGTCCCTATTTACCGGCGGTCGCGGCCCCAAGGCGGTCGCCTTCGACCTCGACGGCACCCTGGTCGACTCGGCGCCCGACCTGCACGCCGCGGCCACGCTCTTCCTGGCCGAGCGCGGCCATGGCGCGCTCGACCTGGCGACCATCACCAGCTTCGTCGGCAACGGCGTGCCGGTGCTGGTCGAGCGCCTGCTCGAGCGGGTCGGCGCGGCGGCTGGGCCGGCGGAACTGACCGCCGCGGTGGCGCGCTTCAGCGCCATCTACGGCGCCGCCCCCAGCGCCCGCTCGCGGCCCTATCCCGGCGTGGCGGAAGCCCTGGCGGCGCTGCGCGGCCAGGGACTGGCGCTCGGCGTCTGCACCAACAAGCCGGCCGCGCCGGCCCGGCGCCTGCTGGAGGACCTGGGGCTGGCCGGGTTCTTCGCCGCCCTGGTCGGCGGCGACAGCCTGGCGCAGCGCAAGCCGGACCCGGCGCCGCTGCGCCATCTGGCGGCGCTGCTCCAGGCCGGGCCGGACGGCGTGGTCTACGTCGGTGACAGCGAGGTCGATGCCGCCACCGCCGCGGCGGCGGCCGTGCCCTTCGTGCTGTTCACTGAGGGCTACCGCAAGAGCCCGGCTGCGGCGATCCCGCACCAGGCCAGCATCGCCGCCTTCGCCGAGCTGCCGGCGCTGTTCGCGGATCCGGCGGCGGAGCGCGCTTAGAACCTGCGAGCAGAGGAGGGCTGGGTTATACTTCCGGGCCGGGCTCGCCGGATCGAGAAAGGGAGGACGCCAGGCTGAAGATGGAAGTCAAACACGGCACCCGCCGGCAGCGGCCGGCGGGACGGGTTGTACTGGCGCTCGCCGCCGGCCTGTTCTGGGTCGCGCCCGCCGGCGCCTTTAGCATCGAGAGCGCCGTCTTCGTGGTTTCGGTCTCCGACGGCGAGGGCAACGCCCGCAGCATCGAGGCCGACCTGGTGCCCTACCTGCCGAACCGGGCCTGTTTCGGCTGGCGCCTGCAGCTGGCCGCGCCGCCGGCCCTGGTGCGCTACCGCGAGGTGCTGAAGCTGCCCAAGGCCCCGGTCTACTGGAGCGGCGAGCACGACGCCTACAGCCCGCACGCCTATTCGGCCGACCGCACCACGGCGACCACCGAGCAGTTCGCCGCGCCCGACGCCGAGGGCTGGATCGCCAGCAGCTGGTGCATCGCAGAGGGCGACCCGGTCGGGCCGCATTCGATCGACGTCTACCTCGACGGCGCGCACGTCAAACGCTTCGATTTCGAGGTCAAGGAACTGACGGACCGCGTTGGAAATTAATCACTCTTCAACGCGGCCCGACGTTCGGCGCGGGCTCAGTAGCCCTTGATGCCCTCGATCGTGCAGTCGCCGCGGGTCTGGGTTTGTTCCATGACGCACTGGTTCGTCAGGTCGATGTAGAGCGACCCCTGGCAGGAATGGAACTGCACCCGGGCCAGGTAGTCGGCGTCCGAG
>JBFGUI010000271.1:0-4133 GCA_041565695.1 Kiloniellaceae bacterium | reverse complement strand
GCAACCGGCCGCCGCCCGCAACGGGTTCGCGAGCCACCCGCGGCGCTCCAGCGCCAGGGTGGCGAAGCCGGCGAAGAGCCCCATGCCGAGGGCCGCGCCGGTCTTGGCCAGGGTGAAGGGCAAGTCGATCGCCACCGCCATCAGGACGAACATCTCCGGGTCCATCAGCGGCGAGGCGAGGCAGAAGGCGATGACCGCCGAGAGCGGCATGCCGGCTGCCAGCAGCGCCGCCATCAGCGGCACCACGCCGCAGGAGCAGAACGGCGAGAAGGCCCCGAAGGCCGCGGCCAAGGCGATCGCCGTCACCGGCTTGCGGGAGACCGCGGTGGCGATCAGCCGATCGGCCCCCGCCGCCTTCAGCCAGGCGGCCAGGGCGACGGAGATGGCCAGGAACGGCAGGATCCAGAGGAAGGCATCGAAGGTAAAAGCGATGCTCTCGGCCGCCTGCCTCGGCAGCACCAGGGCCAGCGCCGCAAACAGCAGCACCAGGGCAGCCCAGACCCGGTCGACGGACTTGAGGGCCGCACCGAGGCCCTGCATCGCATGGGTGATCGCCGTCATGTCAGCCTTTCCATCCTTCCGGAACCATCGAACCTAACCGCCAAAAAAATACCGCTAACCGGCCTCGCGGCGCTCGTCCAGGGCCGCCGCCAGGACGCAGCATTCGGAGGTCAGGAAGCCGATCAGCGCGTCCATCAGCGGGAAGTTGGGCGTGCAGCGCAGCACCCGCCCCTCGCGCGCCTGGCTGACCAGCCCGACGTTCACCAGGTGGGCGACGTGATGCGACAGGGTCGAGGCCGGAACCCCCAGATGTTCTTGGATCTCGCCCACCGGCAGACCGCGGTCGCCGGCCTTCACCAGCAGGCGGAAGATCGCCAGCCGGGTCGGGTTTCCCAGCTTCTCCAGACAGCGCGCGGCTTGCTCCAACTCCATGAGGCCCAAGATGGCGCCGGGCGGCAGAGTTGTCAACTATATTTCTAGAATTATCGAAATGATAATTCGGCTCAGGCGCCGCGCACCACGGCGAAGCCCGGCGCCGGCCGTTCCGCCGACTCCGTCGCCTCTACGCCGGTGACCTTGGCGAGGCTCGGCCCACGCCAGCAGGCGGCCAACATGTCATCGACCATGGAGGCATCGCCGGAAAACAGCGCCTCGACGCTGCCGTCGCTTCGGTTGCACACCCAGCCGTCGAGGCCGCGCGCCTCGGCCTCGTCGACGGTCCAATAGCGGAAGGAGACCCCCTGCACCCGGCCGGTGATCACCGCCTTGACCGTCTTCAGCGCCGCCATCTCGGCCCCCGTCCATCCGTGATCCCTGCGGGCCAGATCCTAGCATGGCCGAGACATCGCCACAGCCTTCCCGACGGCCGCAGCCGGGCGTTGGGCGGCGAGGAAAAACCCGCCAACGGCAGCGTCCGACGCCGGCCAAACAACCACCTCACCCTGGCCCTCTCCCGCCGGGCTACAAGATTCACACATTTCTTGCGAGGCTCCAGCCATGTTGTATGGCTCTGAACTGGTAGAGCCCTCGGAGCATGACGACGGGGCCTGGCTTGCCATAGTAGCCGGTCCAACCGCCGAGCCTTGCGCAGACCCAGGCGGCGAACGCCAGGGAGCCTTTGGGATGAGGGTTCTTCTGTTTCTCGGTCGCGCCTTCGAGCTGGCTGGAGACCGCCTCCAGCGCAGGCTGATCCTCGCTCTCGAAGACGTCCTGAAGCGGGCGCTTGGCCAGCCCGTCGCGGTCTTGGACGAGCTGCAGGCAGCTGACCCCGGCCACCAGGGCCGTCGCGGCGAGCTTCTCGAAGGGCGCCTCGGCCATGCTGACGCGCTCGATGTCGAAGCCTTTGGTCTTGATCGTGCGGAACAGCTGCTCGATCACCCAGCGCTTGCGATAGAGCCCGGTGAGCCAGCGCGCCTGCTCGAAGCTCTCGATGCGATGCGTCGTCAACAGCCGCCAATGCGCCGGCACCGCACCGGCGGGCGGATCGATCTCGCGCGCCTCGACCAGGAAGGCCGGCATCGCCTCGGGCAGGCCGCCCGCCGCCGCGCGGCTGACCGGCCGCTTGAGTGTGACCGGGCAAAAGCGCACGGCCAGCCGCGCCTCGCGCGCCTTGCGCCCCGGCGCCGGCGCCAGCGCCACCGTGAAGCGCCCCGCCTCGGCCTGCTCGGCCAGGGCGGCAAAGAGCCGACCGGCGTCCTCCGCCAGGGCGCGGTCCTGGGCCGCCCGGATCACAAGCTCCACGCCCTCGGGCTTGAGCGCAAACATCTCGTAGATGTCGCCTTCCCGGTCGGCGATGACCGTGACCTGCGCCGCCCCCGCCGCCGCCAGGTCTCCCGCCGCCTCCGCGCCGCTCAGCCAGCGCCGGCTCTGCTTGTCGTCAAAGGCGCGGGCCTTGCGGCTCTCCTTCAGCCCGCCCACCCGCGACAAAAGCTCGCCGTGCGCCAGACCCAGAAGCGCGCCGCTCTCGGCCTCCACCGCGATCGTTGCATGAGCCATCAGACTATGCCCCGCGCCATCGTCGCGCAGGCTCGTCGTGTCCTGGATCGCCAGAACATGCCGCCCGACAACACGCCCGGCGGTCCCGGCCGCCGCCGCCGCAAAAATCTCCTCGACCGTCACCTTGCCGTTGCGCAGGAACCGCGTGATGCGCATCTCACCGGCCCGGCTCCCGCCCACCGAGCGCACCGACACCCCGCGCTGGCCGACCGTGACCAAGCGCTCATGCAAGAACGCCCCCCTTTTTCCAAGCGGCGGTCGCCAAACCGCCCCAAGCCATACTTCATCGGTCCGCCCCTCAGCGCCATCAAACCCACCGCAATGAGTCAGAAAGCCGACCGAAAAGCAATAACTACCCATACTGGCGGCCCAAAAAGATGTGTGAATACCGTAGCCCCCGGGAGAGGGAAAATCATCGATCGTGCCACCGCGTTCCCTCTCCCTCGGGAGAGGGCCAGGGTGAGGGGAGTTGGTTCGGCCGCGGCCAGGCAACCCCTCACCCGACCGGCGCCTCGCGGGGCCGGCCACCCTCTCCCTCGGTGTTTTGTCCCGTGAGATTGAGGAGGGTTTCGAGAGGAGCTTTGTATCCGAGGCATCTTAATCTGGTGCGATTGTAGTTGGCGACAAAGTCGAGGATGTAGGCGTTTCGTTCCTCGTGGCTGTGGAAGCGCCGATCTTGTCCGGCGGGTTTTCTTGGGCGCTGTGCGAGATGCTCGCAGAGTCTGCGGTTGAAGCGTTCGACCATGCCATTGGTTTGCGGGCGATAGGGTCGGGTCAATTTGTGGCGGATGGAGCGGGCGGCGCACAGAGTATCGATGGGGTGGTTTCCGGAAGGTTTGCCGGGCGTTTTGCCTTTCTTGTCATCAGAGAAGCGGTCGGTCCATTCGCTGCCGTTGTCGGTGAGAATGGTGTGGACCTTGTAGGGGAACTGTTCGAGGAAGCGTCTGAGGAAGGCTTGTGCCGTGGCGGCCGTGCGGTTGAGATGGATTTCGACGTAGACGTATCGGCTGGCGCGGTCGATGGCGACGAAGACATAGGCGCGCTTGCGCCGCAGTGCCGTGAGATACTTGACGTCGAGATGGATAAAGCCGAGCGGTGCATGGGTGTCGAAGCGAGCCAGCGGGTGCTTTGCCTCGGCTGGGCGCTTCGACAGTCCCTGGCGCCGCAAGCAGCGATAGATGGCGCTGCGCGAGAGGGTGGCGTTGACGCAGCGGCGCATGACTTCGACGATGTCGTCGAGCGACAGCCCGAGGCTGTTGCGCAATTCGCCGATCAAGCGTTCCTCGATCTGTGTCAGGCTGGTATTCAAGCGGTGCGGTCGGTGCGAGCGGTCGTGGACATCGCTGCGTGCCCGCCAGCGTCGGACCGTGGTTTGGCTGAGTCCGAGGCTGCGTGCCAGCTCGGCCACCGATGCCGAGCTCGACTGGATATAGGCGCGAACCCGCGGTGTGGTGGTCGCGTTTGCGTGCAGTTTCACGTCCATCGCTCAAGACACTCCCTGACCAGTGAAATGCCTTGAAATACACTTTCCTTCTCGACCCAACCACCCGAAACAGAACACCTTGGGAGAGATGGTATGGGGCGCGCTGCGAGAGGCCAGATCTCGGCATGGTCGGCCTCCGGCGCCCGTCCGCGTT
>JBFGUI010000270.1:0-4134 GCA_041565695.1 Kiloniellaceae bacterium | reverse complement strand
CCCCGCGCAAAGCCGCTGCCGTCGAGCGACCACGTCGGCGTCGGCAGGCCGGCGGCGGCCATGGCGCGCTTGGCCGCGGGCTTGGTCAGGGTCAGGTGGTGCGCTTCGACGCCGTTGCCAGTGTAGCTGAGGCCGAAATGGTCGAGCGTTGCCGGCACCATGTGCGCCAGGGCCGAGTCGCCGTCCAGCGCCTCGACGAGGTTGAACAGCAGCACCGGACGGCGCGCGGAGAGTCCGCTCAACTGGCCGAGGTCGAGGCCGACGCGGATGACCTTGCTGTGATAGCCGAGCCGCTGCAGGGCGGCGGCGACCGCTTTTGCCGTGGCGATGGTGTCCGCCTCGTCGGGGCGATCCGCCGCTGCTCCATGGAGGACCGGCAGATAGTTGCTCTGGTTCATGCGGAGATACGCCGCTTTCTGCTCTGCGCCAGGCCGAGCCCGGTGCGCTGCCGGGCCGCCTGAAGGATCTCGCCGATCAGCGACTCGTAGGACATGCCCGCGAGGCTCGCCAGAATCGGCAGGTCGGAGTGGGTCGGGTGCAGCCCGGCCAGGGGGTTGACTTCGAGGAACTGCGGCACGCCGGCCGCATCGGAGCGCAGGTCGAGGCGCGCGCCATCGCGGCAGCCGAGAGTGCGGTAGGCGGCCAGCGCCGTGGCCCCGGCGGCCTTGGCCTCGGCATCCTCGACCAGGCGGTATTCGACCCGCGACTCGCAGAGCTCCTTGTTCTCGAAGGAATAGACTTCCGGCTCCGCGTTCTGCAGCAGCACGATCTCCAGCACCGCGATGACACGGGCGCTGCTGCCGTTGCCGACCACGCCGACCGTGAATTCGCGGCCCGGCAGGAAGGGTTCGGCAAGGGCCGGCTGATTGAAGCGCGCCCGCAGGGAGCGCGCGGCGGCCAGCAGGGCCTTTCGGTCGCCCGCCTTCGAGGCGCGCTCGCAGCCCTTGCCGGTGCCCTCGGCCAGGGGTTTCACGAAGACCGGAAAGGGCAGGTTGCAGGCCCTGGCGTCGGCGTCCGTCTCGATCACTGCGAAGGGCGTGGTGGGCAGGCCGGCCTCGCGCACCAGGCGCTTGGCGATGGCCTTGTCGAGCGTGACCGACAGGGTCAGCGGGTCGGAGAAGACATAGGGAATGTTGTAGGCTTCCAGCAGGGCCGGCACCTGGGCCTCGCGGTTGCGGCCGGAGACGCCCTCGCAGATGTTGAACACCAGGTCCCAGCTCTCCCCGGCCACCAGCCGGACGGCGAGGCTGCGGATGTGGCCGATGCGCTCCACGCGACAGCCGTTGGCCGCGAGGGCGCCTTCCAGGGCATCGATGGTCTCCGGCGAGTCGAACTCGGCCAGGGCGGCCTCGCTGAAGCCGCCGAGGGCGCGATAGTCGTCGCGCAGGTCGTAGGTCAGCCCGACACGCATCAGCGGGGCTCCTTCACAGCGGCGGCAGGCGTCTTGCCGGCGCCGATGCGGCCGTCCGGGTCCGGGTAGCGGTAGATGCCACCCTCGAAGTTGCGCAGCAGCAGGTCGTCGCCGTCGCGACCGGCGATATAATCCGGCAGCAGCGGGATCTTGCCGCCGCCACCCGGCGCGTCGATCACGTACTGCGGCACGGCGTAGCCCGTGGTGTGGCCGCGCAGGCCCTCGATGATCTCGAGGCCTTTCTCGACCGGCGTACGGAAGTGGGCGGAGCCGCTGATCGGGTCGCACTGGTAGAGGTAGTAGGGCTTCACCCGGCGCATCAGCAGGCCGTGCATCATGGTCTTCATGGTGTCGACCGAATCGTTGATGCCCTTCAGCAGCACCGTCTGGCTGCCCAACGGGATGCCGGCGTCGGCCAGGCGGGCATAGGCCTCGGTCACCTCCGGGGTCAGCTCGCGGGGGTGGGTGACGTGGATGCTCATCCACAGGGGATGGTGCCTGCGCAGCATGCGGGTCAGCGATTTGGTCACGCGCATCGGCAGCACCGTCGGCACCTTGGTGCCGAGGCGGATGAACTCGACGTGTCTGATCGCCCGCAGGCGGCCGAGCAGATAGTCGAGCTTCTCGTCGGCGATGGTCAGCGGGTCGCCGCCGGAGAGCAGCACGTCACGGATCTCCGGGTGCGCCTCGATGTAGGCCAGCGCCTGCTCCCACTGACGGGTCGAGAACTGGTACTCGCCGCCTGCTTCACCCACCATGCGCGAGCGCGTGCAGTAGCGGCAGTAGGTCGAGCAGAAGCCGGTGGTCAGAAACAGCACCCGGTCGGGATAGCGGTGGACCAGGCCCGGCGTCTTGGTGTCGTGGTCCTCGCCCAGCGGGTCGTCGGCCTCGCCCGGCGTGCGCAGGTATTCCTGGCCGACCGGGATGTGCGTGCGGCGCAGCGGCTCGTTCGGGTCGTCGCGGCCCATCAGGCTGGCGTAGTAGGGGGTGATGCCCACGGGCAGCGCACCCTTGTGCCGGCTGATGGCCTCGCGCTCATCGGCGGAGAGCTGGAAGATGCGCTCGAGCTGGGCGAGCGAGCGGATACGGTTCCTCACCTGCCAGCGCCAGTCGTTCCACTCCTCGGGCGTGGCCTCCGGGAAGAAGTGGCGGCGAAAGACCCGGCTCTCCGGCGCGCTCGGGAAGCGCTCCGTCCGCTGGCGCGGCTCGGCCGGTCGGGACAGCCGACTTTGCTGCTGCCGCTGGCGCGGCCAGACGGTCAGGCTGTCCGGGGTCTTGGCAATGATGGAATGGGAAGTGAGTTCGCTGTGCGAACTGGGAGGCTCCGAAGCGGGAGCCTGGAGATCGTCCATCGTTGTGGTCAATCCGTATGTCGCGGGGGTCGTCGCGCGAGAATCGTCGTTTCTGACACCGCACCGCAGACGCGAATTAATTTGTATAAGTCGGGAATCTTTACAAGAGGTTTTTTTGGGGGGGGCCGCAGCCACTTAAGGGGCAGCTGCGCGGCCGACCGGCGTGGGTTCTCGAGGCCGGGGCCGGGGGCTTTCTTCGCCCCGCCGTCTCCCCCTAAGATTGGCGCCCGGCGAATCGCAGAAGAAGGGGGCGGCCATGCGGGCCTGGCGCATCGAAACGACGGACGGCATCGACGGGTTGAAGCTGGCGGAGGTCGCCCTGCCGGACCCCGGGCCCGGCGAGGTGCGGGTGCGCCTCAAGGCCAATGCCATTAACTATCGTGACCTCAGCGTGATCAGCGATCCGGCCGCGCGCGGCATTCCCCTGCCGCGCATTCCCAACTCCGACGGCGCCGGCGAGGTGCTGGCCACGGGGCCGGGGGTGACCGGTTTTGCCCCCGGCGACCGGGTGGCCGGCTGTTTCTTTCAGGACTGGGTCGACGGGCCCTGCTCGGCGGAGGCCATGGCTTCGGCCCTGGGCGGGGCGCTCGATGGCGTGCTGGCGGAGGAGGCGAACCTCAAGGCACAAGGCCTGGTGAAAATCCCCGAGCACCTGAGCTATGCGGAAGCAGCGACCCTGCCCTGCGCGGCGCTGACCGCCTGGCGAGCGCTGGTGCCCGTCGGCAGGGTCAAGGCCTGCGACACGGTGCTGCTGCTCGGCACCGGCGGCGTCTCGATCTTCGCCCTGCAGTTCGCCCGGCTGATGGGCCTGCGGGCCATCATAACTTCGTCCAGCGACGAGAAGCTGGCCCGGGCCCGGGCGCTGGGCGCCTGGCAGGTCGTCAACTACCGCAGCACGCCCGACTGGGAGCAGGCGGTGCTGGGTCTGACCGGCGGTCGCGGCGTCGACCTGACTGTGGAGGTCGGCGGCCCCGGCACCCTGCAGAAGTCGCTTGCCGCCACCAGGGTCGCCGGCACCGTCGCCTTCATCGGCGTTCTCGCCGGCGGTCAGGTCGATCCGCTGCCGATCATGCGCAAGTCGCTCACCGTTCAAGGCATCTATGTCGGCTCGCGCAACCTCTTCCGCGACATGAACCGCGCCATCGCGGCGGCGGAGCTGCGGCCGGTGATCGACCGGACCTTCGCCTTCGAAGAGGCGCCGGAGGCCTACCGCGCCATGCAGGCGGCCGGGCACTTCGGCAAGCTGGTCATCGAGATCTAGGAGACTGCTTCCCCGCGCCCTTCAGGTGCTGGGCGCCCTGATTGAACAGCAGCTGGTTGTTCTGGGCGGTGTGCCGGCCGCGGTTCTGCCGGTCCTTGTAGAGGTCGATG
>JBFGUI010000269.1:0-4171 GCA_041565695.1 Kiloniellaceae bacterium | reverse complement strand
TCCCTACTTGATCTTGCTCCAGGTGGGGTTTGCCGTGCCGCCCCCGTTGCCGGGGGCGCGGTGCGCTCTTACCGCACCCTTTCACCCTTGCCCTCCGTCGCCGAGGCTAAGGAGGGCGGTTTGCTTTCTGTGGCACTTTCCCTGGGGTCGCCCCCGCCGGGCGTTACCCGGCACCCTGTCTCCGTGGAGCCCGGACTTTCCTCCCCCGGCGCCATAAAGCGCCGACGGCGGCCATCCGGCCGTCTGGCAACCTTTTATGTAGGAATTCCCGTTCCTTGGGTCAATCGCGACGGTCGTCGCCGGGGGCTTCAGTCAATCACGCCGAGCACGGCGGCGAGCCGCCGGCGGGTGCCGGCATCGGCCGCACCGGTGACCGCGTTGGGCCGGAAGTGGCGCTGGAAGGCCTCGATGACCGCCGCCAGGTTCTCTCCGGTATAGCCGTAGCCGATGCGCTCCAGGGCCTTGGCGACGGCACTCTCCAGCACGGCGGCCGAGCCGTCCTCGGGCCAGATGCCGACCCCGGCGGCGGCGAGACCGCGCCAGTCGAAGAGCTCGCCCGGGTCCTGCTTGCGCAGCGGCGCCACATCGGAGTGGCCGAGCACGCGCGCGGCCGGGATCGGATGGCGTGCCAGGATGTCCACCGCCAGGGTCTTCAGGGCAGCCATCTGGGCCTGCGGGAAGAGGCGGTAGCCGAACTCGTGCCCGGGATTGACCAGCTCGATGCCGATCGAACGGGCGTTGATGTCGCTGGCGCCCTGCCACTGCGCCGCGCCGGCATGCCAGGCCCGCGCGTCCTCGGGCACCAGCGCGTAGATCCGGCCGTCTTCGTCGATGCAGTAGTGGGCGCTGACCTTGGCCTCGGGATCGCACAGGCGCTCCAGCGCCGCCTCGGCGCTGTCCATGCCGGTATAGTGCAGCACCAGCATGTCGACGGCCTGCCCGTTCGGCCGGGCATCCTGGTTGGGCGAGGGACGGTCGATGATTTCCAGGTCTTCCATGGCGCCGAATATACAACCACAAACAGTCAGATCAGAAACACTCGTCGCGTCACAGCCGCTCGGCCTCCGGTGCGGTGGTGCGCGGCCGACGCAGGATAATAATGCCCACCCCGGCGATGGTCATGATGCCGCCGGCGATCAGGTTCACCGTCAGGCTCTCGTCCAGGAAGATAACGCCGGACAGCACGCCGAAGAAGGGCACCAGCAGCGTCGAGGACATGATCTGGTTCATCTGATAGCGCTGCAGCAGCCAGTACCAGCAGCCGTAGCCGATCACCACCACCGCGACCGCCTGATAGGCAACGGCGAAATAGGCCCAGAAGTCGGCCTGGCGCAGAGCCTCGATCTGACCGTCCTCCATGATCCAGGACGCGGCGAACAGCATCGGCGTGGCGAAGACCGCCATCCAGGCGTTGAGGGTGATGCCGTCGACGTCCTTCAGGCGCTTGATCATCACGTTGGCGATGGACCAGATGAAGCAGGCGGTGAGCACGAAGGAAAGCGCAAGGTACTGCCCCTCCAGGCGCGGCTCGCCGGCGATCACCGCGACGCCGAGGAAGGCGATGGTCATGCCCAGCGCCCGCCGCCAGCCGAGCTTGTCGTTGAAGAAGAATGCTGCCAGCAGCGCGGCGAAGGGCACCTGCAGCTGGATGGTGATGGCTGCAGTAGCGGCATCGACCATCTTCAGCCCGTTGAACATGAAGGAGAAGTGCAACAGGCCGAGGACCACGGCGATGGCGAAGATGGCGCCCCACTGGCCATGTGGCCGCTTGGCGAAGGGCAGCAGCAGGATGGCGACCAGCAGGAAGCGCGAGGCGACGAGGAAGATCGGCGGCAACTGCAGCAGGCCCACCTTGGCGACGGCGAAGTTGAGCCCCCAGACCACCATGATGCCAAGCACCAGCAGCATGTGCAGCGGGGTAAGCGGCGTTTCGGCAGAGGCGGGCTTTGCGTTCACGACACCCGCTCTCCCCTGCCGGACTCCAGCGCCTCGCGTTCGGCCTCCAGTTCCAGCCAGCGTTCCTCGGCGGCGTGCAGCTCGCGGCGCCTGGCCTCGAGGCTGCGGGTGATTTCGGCAAAGCCCGCCGGATCATTGCCGTAGAGAGCGGGGTCGGCGAGCTTCGCCTCCAGCGCGGCGGTCTCGGCGGTCAGCGCCTCGATGCGGGCCGGCAGGGAGTCCAGCTCGCGCTGGTCCTTGTAGCTCAGCTTCGCCGCCCGCTTCGGCCGGCCGGGCTCGACCTTTGGCGCGGGGGTCCTGCTGCGCGGGCGGCCATCGCCGCGCGCCGCCTCGCCGAGCTGTTGCCGGTAGTGCCGGTAGTCGCTGTAGCCGCCGGCCACCTCAACCGTGCGGCCGTTCCCTTCCATGGCGATGACCGCGGTCACCAGGCGGTCGAGGAAGTCGCGGTCGTGGCTCACCAGGATCAGGGTGCCCTCGTAGTCGTCGAGCACTTCCTGCAGCAGGTCCAGGGTCTCCATGTCCAGGTCGTTGGTCGGCTCGTCGAGCACCAGCAGATTGCTGGGCTTGGCAAAGAGACGGGCCAGCAGCAGACGCGCCTTCTCGCCGCCGGACAGGGCCTTGACCGGCTGGCGCGCCTGGCTTTCGTCGAACAGGAAGTCGGTCAGGTAGGACACCACGTGGCGCTGGCGGCCGCGCACCAGGATGGTGTCGCCGCCGTAGGGCGCCAGGACCTGCCACAGCGTCGCCTCCGGATCGAGGCTCTCGCGGCGCTGGTCGAAGTAGAGCGGCCGGACGTTGCTGCCGAGGCGCAGCTTGCCGGCGTCCGGCGCCAGGTCGCCCATCAGGATCTTCACCAGCGTCGACTTGCCGGCGCCGTTCGGCCCGATGATGCCCAGGCGGTCGCCGCGCCGGATGCGGGTCGAGAAGTCCCTGAGGATGACCAGGGGGCCGTGCTTGCCCGGGAAGCTTTTGTCCAGGCCTTCGGCCTCGATCACCATGTCGCCGCTGCGCCCGCTGCTGGCGGTCTCCAGCTTGGCCTTGCCGACCTGGCGCAGCCACTCCGCACGCTCGCGGCGCAGGCCCTGCAGGCGGGCGAGGCGGCCCTGGTTGCGCTTGCGCCGCGCGGTGACGCCGCGTTGCAGCCAGCGCTCCTCGCGCACGATCTGGCGGCCCAGCTTGTGCTGTGCCTCGGCCTCCTGCTGGCGCAGATTCTCGACCCAGTCGTCGAAGGCGGCGAAGGACTTGTCGAGGCGCAGCAGCCGGCCGCGGTCGAGCCACAGCGTCGTGTTGGTGAGCTGGGTCAGGAAGGTGCGGTCGTGGCTGATCACCAGCAGAGCGCCGCGGAAACGTTTCAGTTCGCCTTCCAGCCAGTCGATGGTCGGCAGGTCGAGATGGTTGGTTGGCTCGTCGAGCAGCAGCACGTCCGGGTCGCCGACCAGGCAGCGGGCCAGGGCGACGCGCCGACCCTCGCCGCCGGACAAGCTGCCGAGGCGCCGCGCCCCGTCGAGGTCGAGGCGCAGCAGCACCGCGTCGACGGCGTGGCGCGGCGCGTCGGGGCCGCCCGCGGGATCACGCGCGACATAGGCGGCGATGGTGTCGTCGGATCCGAACTCGGGGTCTTGCGGCAGGTAGGCGACCTTGGTGCCCGGCTGCAGGTAGCGCTCGCCCCCGTCGAGCTCCTGCAGGCCCGCGATGATCTTCAGCAGGCTCGACTTGCCGGCCCCGTTGCGGCCGACGAGGCAGGCGCGCTCGCCCGCCGCCAGGGTCAGCGCGAGCTCGCTGAACAGCGTGGTGGCGCCGAAGGCGAGTCGCGCGTCTTTCAGGGCGATGAGCGGCGGGGAGGCGGCCATAGCTAGCGGATACCGCGCAAGCGCTTGATCTCGTCGTAGGCGGCGTTGATGGTGGCTAGCTTCTCGTTGGCCATGTCGACGAACTCCTGGGGCAGGCCCTGGGCGACCAGGCGGTCGGGGTGGTTCTCCAGAACCAGCTTGCGGTGCGCCTGGCGGATCTCCGCGTCGCTGGCCTCGCGCTCGACGCCCAGAATGCGGAAGGGATCGCTCTTACCGGCCCCGACATTGGCGGCCCGGATGCGGTCCCAGGCGGCGGCGTCGAAGCCGAAGATGATGGCCAGCTGCTCCAGGTAGGCCAGCTCCTCCTCGCTGACCTTGCCGTCGGCGCGGGCGATGTGGAACAGCCCGCCGAGCAGTTCCTCCAG
>JBFGUI010000268.1:0-4190 GCA_041565695.1 Kiloniellaceae bacterium | reverse complement strand
CATGCTTAACCGCGATTAAGCATGACCGCCTCAGGCGCGCAGAAGGTCGAGGTCGCAGCCCTCCTCGGCCTGCAGAACATGGTCACGCCACAGGCGGCGCCAGCCCCGCTCGGCCCCGACACCGGGGGGTGCGACGAAGGTTTCCCGGCGGCGCACCAGCTCGGCCCCGTCGACCAGCAGGTCGAGCCGCCGCTCCCTGACCGACAGGCGGATCCGATCACCATTGCGCACCAGACCGAGCGGCGCGCCCAGCGCCGCCTCCGGCGAGACATGCAGCACGATGGTGCCGAAGGCCGTGCCGCTCATGCGAGCATCGGAGATGCGCACCATGTCCTTCACGCCGGCGCGGGCCAGCTTGGTGGGGATCGGCAGGTAGCCGGCCTCCGGCATGCCGCTGGCCAGGGGCCCTGCGTTCTGCAGCACCAGGAAGTCGTCCGGCGTGACATCGAGATCCGGATCGTCGATGCGCTGCGAGAGGTCTTCCAGCGATGTGAAGACCACGGCGCGGCCTTCGCGCTCGAACAGCGCCGGCGTGGCAGCGGCCCGCTTCAGGATGGCCCCCTTCGGGGCCAGGCTGCCGCTCAGCGCCACGAGGCCGCCCTGCGGCGAGATCGGGTCTTGCGGCGGGCGCACCACGGCGGGGTCGACCCAGGGATCGGCGGCATCGAGCACTTCGCCCAGGGTCTTGCCGGTGATGGTCGCCACGTCGAGGTGCAGCCTGTCCTTCAGCGCGCGCAGCACCGCCGGCGCACCGCCGGCGGCGTGCAGGTCTTCCATGTAGTGGGCACCGGTCGGCTTCAAATCGACCAGCACCGGCGTCTCGTCGCTGAGGCGGTTCAGCAGGTCCATGTCGAGGCCGAGCCCGAGGCGCCCGAAGATGGCGGCCAGGTGCACGACGGCGTTGGTCGAGCCGGAGATGGCAAGCAGCACGCGCAGGGCGTTCTCCGCCGC
Source organism: Kiloniellaceae bacterium (assembly GCA_041565695.1). Classification (GTDB taxonomy): domain Bacteria; phylum Pseudomonadota; class Alphaproteobacteria; order Kiloniellales; family Kiloniellaceae; genus Pelagibius. The sequence continues at coordinate 3,239 of JBFGUI010000268.1, read as the reverse complement.
CTCAGGGGTGATGATCCGCGCGAAGGTCAGGTCGCTGCCGACCATCTGCGCGGCGCGCAGGCCGCTGGCCTCGGCCTGGCGCAGGCGGTCGGCATGCACGGCCGGCACCGCCGCGCCACCCGGCAGCATGAGGCCCAGGGCCTCGCAGAGAATTGCCATGGTGCTGGCGGTGCCCATGACCGCGCAGGTGCCCTGAGTGGTGGCGAGATTGCCCTCGATCTCGCCGATCTGCTGGCGGTCGAGCGCGCCGGCGCGGTACTGCGCCCAGAAGCGCCGGCAATCGGTGCAGGCGCCCAGCCGCTCGCCGTGGTAGCGGCCGGTCGACATCGGGCCGGTGGCCAGCACGACGGCGGGCTTGGCCGCCGATATCCCGCCCATCACCAGGGCTGGCAGGGTCTTGTCGCAGCCGCCGACCAGGACCACGGAGTCCATGGGCTGGGCGCGGATCATCTCCTCCACGTCCATGGCCATGAGATTGCGGTACAGCAGGCTCGTCGGGTTGAGGAACACCTCGCCCAGCGAGGTGACCGGAAATTCCAGGGGCAGGGCCCCGCCGGCCAGCACGCCGCGCTTGACCGCCTCGACCAGCTGCGGCACCCCGCGGTGGCAGTTGTTGAAGCCGCTGGCGGTCCAGGTGATGCCGACGATGGGCCGGGCCAGCATCTCCTCGGAATAGCCCATGGAACGGGCAAAGGAGCGCCGCAGATAGGCGGCGAAGTCGGGGTCGCCGTAGTGGGTCAGGCCGTTCAGCAGCCCCCGCTTTTTGTCTCCGGCCATGCGCCCCTCTTTCGTCGTGTTGGTCGTTCCGCCGGCGCCGTTACGCCGCCCGCTGCCGTTCCCGGGTTCGGCGCCAGCGAACCAGAGCGGCCTCGATGACTTCGGGACCCGCGCCCGGCCTGTGCGCCTCTTCGGCGAGGCAGCGCCGCCAGGCGCGCGCGCCGGGAAGGCCGTTGAAGAGGCCCAGCATGTGGCGCGTGATCGACTTCAGCGGTACGCCCTCGGCGATGCGGCGCTCCACGTAGGGCAGGAAATCGGCAATGATCGTCTCGCGATCCTTCGGTGCCTCTGGCGCAGCGAAGAAGCGGCGGTCGGCCTCGGCTAGGATATAGGGCGACTGGTAGGCGGCGCGGCCGATCATCACGCCGTCGACCCGTACCAGGTGTTCTGCAGCCTCCTCCAAGGTCTGGACGCCCCCGTTGAGCACGATCTCGAGCTGCGGGAAGTCCCGTTTCAGGTCGTAGACCACCTCATAGCGCAGCGGCGGCACTTCGCGGTTCTGTTTGGGCGAGAGGCCGCTCAGCCAGGCCTTGCGGGCATGTATGGTGAAGCAGCGGCAGCCGGCGGCGGCGATCTTGTCGACGAAGGCGGCCAGTTCGTCATAGGAGTCGCGGTCGTCGACACCGATGCGCGTCTTCACGGTGACCGGGACATCGACGGCCCCGATCATGGCGGCGACGCAGTCGGCGACCAGCTCCGGTTCCGTCATGAGGCAGGCCCCGAAACGGCCGCGCTGCACCCGGTCGCTGGGGCAGCCGAGGTTGAGGTTGATCTCGTCATAGCCGCGCGCCGCGCCCTCACGCGCCGCAAAGGCCAGGTCTGCCGGCTCCGAGCCGCCGAGCTGCAGGGCGACCGGGTGCTCCATCGGATCGAAGGCGAGAAAGCGGTCCCGGTCACCGTGCAGGATGGCGCCGGTGGTCACCATCTCGGTATAGAGCAGGGTGTGCCGCGAGATGGTGCGCAGGAAGGCCCGCTCGTGGCGATCGGTCCAGTCCATCATCGGCGCGACGGAGAGCTTGCGGGAAAGGCCGGTCATGCCTTCTATCTACACTTTGCCGCCCGGCGAGGCCAGCGCGGCCGGTCAGCTCTGGTTGAGCTCCAGTTCGCGCTGCAGCTTCTTGGTCAGGCCGAGGGAGACGATGCGGTGGGACTCGCGGATGTAGTCGCACAGCGCGTCGTCGGCGAGGCCGGGCCGGGCATGGTGCTGAATCCACTTCATGCCGCGCGAGGCAAGATAGGGGGCCGGACGCAGGCCCGGCTGATCCTTCAGGATGTCGTATGAAAGCGCCGAAGTCTTGAAGGTGAAGCGCGGCTCGTCCTCGCCCCAGCCGCCGATCGCGAAGACCTTGCCGCCGACCTTCCAGACGTCGGCGCCGCCCCACTGCACCACGTGGGTGGTGGCGGGCAGCGACGCGCAGAAGGCTTTGAACTCCTCGTAGGTCACGCTGGGCTTCGGCGGGCTGGTCCTCAGATGCGGGCGATGGTAGCGCGTCGCAGGCCCGCCTGCCCACAGCCAAGCTCCTGACAAGGCGGCCCTGCGGCCACCTTGTCGCCGATCATTGGCTGCCTGGCGCCGATGTCAGCCGGTTACCTTGGACAGGAAATCGATGATCGCTGCCAGACCGAAGGCCACCAGGGCGACTTCCGATATGGTGGCAACCTCAGCGCCGAAGTTGGAGCGCAGGATCAGCGGGGGAACCGGCCGCCGCGAGGCGCGCATCAGAAGGATCCACGAACCGATGGCAAGGCCGAACAGGCACAGGCCGAGGATGAGCTCCAGATAAACCGAACCGAACATTTCCGACATCCCTCCGGGATGAAGTGCATTGCGCAGGAGAGATGCGCCTGGGCCAGCCATTTATCAAATGAATTTAATAGGTCGATGAGCCGATAAAAATCGATGGATGATCTGCCGCCTTCCGGCGCCCGGACCAGGCGGGCGCATCGCCGCTTGCAGCCCGGGCGGCGCGGTGCTTCAACTGCCGCGCAGGCCCGGGAGAATAGGGAGATGCTCAGTGAATCCTGAGGAAAACCGCGAAGTTTGCGGCCGCATGGCGATCCTGCGGCGGGTCGCGGAGATGCGCGAGCAGGTGGCGGGCTGGCGCCGCGCCGGGCAGCGGGTCGGGGTGGTGCCGACCATGGGCGCCCTGCATGCCGGCCACATGGCCCTGGTCGAGGCCGCGCGGGCGGATTGCCAGCGGGTGATCGCCACCATCTTCGTGAATCCAAAGCAGTTCAACCGCCCCGCCGACCTCGGGAGCTACCCCCGCGACGAGGCGAGCGACGCGGCGAAGCTGGCCGCGGCCAGCGTCGACCTGCTGTTCGCGCCGCCGGTCGAGGAGGTCTATCCGGAGGGCTTTGAGACCAAGGTGTCGGTGCCCGGCCTGTCGAACTGCCTCTGCGGACTGAACCGGCCCGGCCACATGGACGGCGTCGCCACGGTGGTTGCCAAGCTGTTCCTG
>JBFGUI010000267.1:0-4431 GCA_041565695.1 Kiloniellaceae bacterium | reverse complement strand
GGGCCTCCGGCGCGCGGCTCCACGCCGCCTACTTCCGCCCGGGCGGGGTGCACCAGGACCTGCCGGCCGGCCTGCTCGATGACATCGCCACCTTCTGCGAGACCTTCCCGCAGGTCATCGACGACATGGAAGGCCTGCTGACCGAGAACCGGATCTTCCGCCAGCGCACCGTCGACATCGGTGTGGTGAGCGCCGCGGAGGCGAACGACTGGGGCTTCTCCGGTCCCATGCTGCGCGGCTCCGGCGTCGCCTGGGACCTGCGCAAGGCGCAGCCCTACGACTGCTATGAAGAGCTGGAATTCGACATTCCCGTCGGCAAGAACGGCGACTGCTTCGACCGCTACCTCTGCCGCATCGAGGAGATGCGCCAGAGCCTGCACATCATGCGCCAGTGCATCGAAAAGATGCCCGGCGGGCCGGTGCAGGTCGCCGACCACAAGATCACGCCGCCCAAGCGCGGCGAGATGAAGCGCTCGATGGAAGCGCTAATCCATCACTTCAAGCTCTATACCGAGGGCTACCACGTGCCGCCGGGCGACACCTACGCCGCCGTCGAGGCGCCCAAGGGCGAGTTCGCCGTCTACCTGGTGGCCGACGGCTCCAACCGGCCCTATCGCTGCAAGATCCGCGCGCCGGGCTTCCTCCACCTGGCGGCGATGGACTACATGTGCCGCGGCCACATGCTGGCGGACAGCGTCGCCATCCTGGGCTCCATGGACATCGTGTTCGGGGAAGTCGACCGATGAAGATCACCTCCTACCCCGAAGCGAAGTCCGAGGGCTTCAGCTTCACGCCGGAGAACCTGAAGCGCGCCAGGACCATCTGCGCGCGCTATCCCGAGGGCAAGCAGGCCAGCGCCACCATCGCGCTGCTCGACCTGGCGCAGCGCCAGAACGGCGGCTGGCTGTCGGTGCCGGCCATCGAGTACGTCGCCGAATACCTCGACGTCGCGCCGATCCGCGTGCACGAGGTCGCCTCGTTCTACACCATGTTCAACCTGCAGCCGGTCGGGAAGTACTTCATCCAGGTCTGCCGCACCACGCCCTGCTGGCTGCGCGGCTCGGACGGCATCACGGCGGCCTGCAAGAAGAAGCTCGGCGTCGGCCTCAGGCAGGTCACCGAGGACGGCCTCTTCTCGGTCATCGAGGTCGAGTGCCTGGGCGCCTGCGCCAACGCGCCGATGGTGCAGATCAACGACTACTACTACGAGGACCTGACGCCCGAGCGCATGGCAGAGATCATCGACGCGCTGCGCGCCGGCGAGGAGGTCAAGGTCGGCTCGCAGACCGGGCGCCTGGCCTCGGCGCCGGAAGGCGGTCCGCAGACCCTGAAGAAGGTCCCGCCGCGCGACCCGGCCGCGGCCCCGGCGCCGGCCGATCCGGGGGAGGCCGACTGATGCTGCAGGACAAGGACCGCATCTTCACCAACCTCTACGGCCAGGACGACTGGTCGCTGGCTGGCGCGCGCCGGCGCGGCGTGTGGGACAACACCAAGGCGCTGCTCGAGCTGGGGCGCGACAGCATCGTCGAGCAGATCAAGGAATCCGGCCTGCGCGGGCGCGGCGGCGCAGGCTTCCCGACCGGCCTCAAGTGGTCCTTCATGCCGAAGGACCTCGGCGACCGGCCGGCCTACCTGGTGGTCAACGCCGACGAGTCGGAGCCCGGCTCCTGCAAGGACCGCGAGATCCTGCGCAACGACCCGCACCGCCTGCTGGAAGGCTGCCTGGTGGCCGGCTTCGCCATGGGCGCCACGGCCTGCTACATCTACATCCGCGGCGAGTACTTCCACGAGTCCTCGCAGATCCAGAAGGCCATCGACGAGACCTACGACGCGGGACTGATCGGCAAGAACGCCTGCAACAGCGGCTACGACTACGACATCTACCTGCACCGCGGCGCCGGCGCCTACATCTGCGGCGAGGAGACCGCGCTGCTGGAGAGCCTGGAGGGCAAGAAGGGCCAGCCGCGCCTCAAGCCGCCGTTCCCGGCGGCCTGCGGGCTCTACGGCTGCCCGACCACGATCAACAACGTCGAGACCATCGCCGTGACGCCGGAGATCCTGCGCCGCGGCGTGTCCTGGTGGACCGGCTTCGGCCGCGCCAACAACACCGGCACCAAAATCTTCTCGATCTCCGGCCACGTGAACAAGCCGCTCAACGTCGAAGAGGAGATGAGCATTCCGCTGAAGGATCTCATCGAACGGCACGCCGGCGGCGTGATCGGCGGCTGGGACAACCTGCTGGCGGTGATCCCCGGCGGCTCCTCGGTGCCCTGCCTGCCGGCCGGCACCTGCTCGGACATCCTGATGGACTTCGACTCGCTGCGCGAGGCGCAGTCCGGCCTCGGCACCGCGGCGGTCATCGTAATGGACAAGTCGACCGACATCGTCGACGCCATCTGCCGCCTGTCGCACTTCTACATGCACGAGTCCTGCGGCCAGTGCACGCCCTGCCGCGAAGGCACCGGCTGGATGTACCGGGTGATGACCCGCCTGGTGAAGGGCGAGGCTGAGATCGAAGAGATCGACACGCTGCTCGACGTGACCTATCAGGTCGAGGGGCATACCATCTGCGCGCTCGGCGACGCCGCGGCCTGGCCGATCCAGGGCCTGCTGCGCCACTTCCGCCCGGAGGTGGAGCGCCGCATCCTCGAGCGCAAGAAATCCATGGCGGCGGCGGAGTAGGGGGAGAGCGATGCCGAAGCTGACGATCGACGGCAAGGAGATCGAAGTCGCGGACGGGCTTTCCGTCCTGCAGGCCTGCGAGCTTGCCGGAGTCGAGATCCCGCGCTTCTGCTACCACGACCGCCTCTCGGTGGCGGGCAACTGCCGCATGTGCCTGGTCGAGATGGAGCGCGCGCCCAAGCCGATCGCCTCCTGCGCCATGCCGGTGGGCGAGGGCATGGTCATCAAGACCGACACCGACAAGGTGAAGAAGGCGCGCAACGGCGTGATGGAGTTCCTGCTGATCAACCATCCGCTCGACTGCCCGATCTGCGACCAGGGCGGCGAGTGCGACCTGCAGGACCAGGCCATGGCTTACGGCTACGACCGCAGCCGCTACGAGGAGAACAAGCGCGCGGTCGCCGAGAAGTACATGGGCCCGCTGATCAAGACGATCATGACCCGCTGCATCCAGTGCACCCGCTGCGTGCGCTTCGCCACGGAGATCGCCGGCGTCGAGGAGATCGGCCTGGTCAACCGCGGCGAGCATGCCGAGATCACGACGCTGGAGCAGGCCATCGACTCCGAGCTGTCCGGCAATCTCGTCGATGTCTGCCCGGTCGGCGCGCTGACCTCCAAGCCCTACGCTTTCGTGGCGCGGCCCTGGGAGCTGCGCAAGACGGACTCCATCGACGTGATGGACGCGGTCGGCTCGAACGTCCGCGTCGACACCCGCGGTCGCGAGGTGATGCGCGTGCTGCCGCGCCTGCACGAGGAAATCAACGAGGAATGGATCAACGACAAGACCCGCCACGCCTGTGACGGGCTGTCGCGCCAGCGCCTCGACCGGCCCTACCTGCGCAACGCCGAAGGGCGCCTCGAGGCCGTGACCTGGGACGTCGCCTTCAAAGCCATCGCCGAGCGCCTCGAGGGCGTGTCCGGCGACAAGGTCGCCGCCATCGCCGGCGACCTCTGCGATACCGAGTCCATGCTGGCGCTGAAGGACCTCATGGCCGGCCTCGGCTCGGCCAGCCTGGACTGCCGCCAGGACGGGGCGAAGATCGATCCGTCCTGCCGCGCCGGCTACCTCTTCAACACCTCGATCGCCGGCATCGAGCTGGCCGACGCCTGCCTCATCATCGGCGCCAACCCGCGCTGGGAAGCGGCCATGATAAACGCGCGGCTGCGCAAGCGCTTCCTGCAGGGCCGCTTCAAGGTGGGCCTGATCGGCCAGCAGGTCGACCTGACCTATCCCTACGACTACCTCGGCGCCGGGCCGGAGAGCCTGGCCGAGATCGCCGAAGGGAAGGGCGCTTTCGCCGAGGTGCTGGATCAGGCCGAGCGGCCGATGCTGATACTCGGCATGGGCGCCCTGGCGCGCCCCGACGGCGCCGCGGTGCTGGCCGCCGCGCGCAAGGTGGCGGAGCGCACCGGCATGGTCTCCCCCGGAAACGGGGAGGGGGACTGGAACGGCTTCAACGTCCTGCACACCGCCGCGGCACGGGTCGGCGGCCTCGAGCTCGACTTCCTGCCGGGCGCGGGCGGGCGCGATCTCGAGGGCATCCTGGCCGGCTGCGCGGAGGGCGCCATCGAGGTGGTCTACCTGCTGGGCGCCGACGAGATCGACATGGGCCGGCTCGGCGCGCCGGGCAGCGGGCCCTTCGTGATCTACCAGGGCCACCACGGCGATGCCGGGGCGCACCGCGCCGACGTCATCCTGCCGGGCGCGGCCTATACCGAGAAGAACGCCACCTACGTCAACACCGAGGG
>JBFGUI010000266.1:0-4442 GCA_041565695.1 Kiloniellaceae bacterium | reverse complement strand
TATACCAACGCCCCGGTGCTGGTGAACCGCGATCCGAAATCCGACCAGTACGGCCTGTTCCTGCGCGACGACGAGGGCCGCGAACTGGTGATCGACCGCCGCACCGGCAAGCGCACCGCCTTCGACGCCGAAGGGGTCGAGCCCGACCTGACCGGCAAGTGGCGTCATGCCGGCATCAGCCACGTCTCGGTCTTCACGCTGATCGCCGAGAAGTACCTCGAAAAGGCCTACAGCCCCGACGCCGTCGCGGACCGCACCGGCATTCCCGCCAAGCGCATCCGCAAGATCGCCGCCGAGCTGGCCCGCGTCGCCTTTGACAAGGAAATCACCCTCGACCGGCCCTGGACCGATTTCCGCGGCCGCAAGCACGACACCATGACCGGCCGCCCGGTCAGCTTCCACGCCATGCGAGGCATCAGCGCGCATTCCAACGGCTTCCAGACCTGCCGCGCCCTGCATCTGTTGCAGATCCTGCTGGGCAGCGTCGAGGTGCCCGGCGGCTTCCGCTTCAAGCCGCCCTATCCGAAACCCGCCAGCGCCCATCCGCGCCCGCATTCCAAGGTCACCCCCGGCGCGCCGCTCGACGGCCCGCATCTGGGCTTCCCGCACGCCCCTCGTGATCTTTGCCTGAAAGAGGACGGCAGCCCGGCCCGCATCGACAAGGCCTTCACCTGGGAGAACCCGATGAGCGCCCATGGCATGATGCACATGGTGATCTCCAACGCCCATGCCGGCGATCCCTACAAGATCGACACGCTGTTCCTCTACATGGCCAACATGGCCTGGAACTCGTCGATGAACACGGCGCAAGTGGCGCAGATGCTGACCGAGCAGGACGTCACCGGCGACTACCTGATCCCGCACATCATTTATTCCGACGCCTATTCCTCCGAGATGGTCGCCTTCGCCGACCTGATCCTGCCCGACACGACCTACCTGGAACGCCACGACTGCATCTCGCTGCTGGATCGGCCGATCTGCGAGGCCGATGCCGCGGCGGATGCGATCCGCTGGCCGGTGGTCGAGCCTGACCGCGACGTGCGCGGCTTCCAGTCGGTGCTCTGCGACCTCGGTGGGCGGCTGAACCTGCCGGGCTTCGTGAACGAGGACGGCGGTCCGAAATACGCCGACTACGCCGACTACATGATCCACCACGAACGCCGCCCCGGGGTCGGCCCGCTGGCCGGCTGGCGGATGGGCGACAAGGGCCTGCGCAATGACGGCCGAGGCGCGCCGAACGAGGGGCAGATCGAGAGCTACATCAAGAACGGCGGCTTCTGGATCAAGCACATCCCCGAAGAGGCGCAGTATTACAAACCCTGGAACAGTGCGTACCAGGACTGGGCGGTCGAGACCGGACTCTTCGACACACCGCAGCCCTATCTCTTCCAGCTTTATGTCGAGCCGATGCGCAAGTTCCAGCTTGCCGCCGAAGGTCACGGCCAGATCCAGCCGCCCGACCACCTGCGCGAGCAGATCAAGCATATCCTCGATCCGCTGCCGATCTGGTACCCGCCGCTATTGGAAGGCCACGCTGACCCCGAGGGCTACCCGGTGCACGCCCTGACCCAGCGCCCGATGGCGATGTACCATTCCTGGGGCTCGCAGAACGCCTGGCTGCGGCAGATTCACGGGCGCAACCCGCTCTATGTGCCGACGAAGCTCTGGCAGCAGCACGGCTTCAAGGAAGGCGACTGGGCGCGGGTAACGTCGCCGCATGGCGAGATCACCGTGCCGGTGGCGCACATGGCCGCGCTGAACGAGAACACCGTCTGGACCTGGAACGCGATCGGCAAGCGCAAGGGCGCCTGGGCGCTGGACACAGACGCGCCAGAGGCCACCAAGGGCTTCCTCTTGAACCACATCATCCACGAATTGCTGCCGCCCAGGGGCGACGGGCTGCGCTGGTCGAACTCCGACCCGGTGACCGGCCAGGCCGCCTGGTTCGATCTGCGCGTGAAGATAGAGAAGGTGAAGCGCCTGCGCGAAACGCAGCCGGTTTTCCCGCCCCAGGCCTCGCCGGTGCCGCCGCCGCCGGATGTCGTGAAGCAGAAGGTGCGGACATGACCGGCACGCCGATCAAGGTGCAATGCACGGAATGCAACGGGTTCCACGATCCCGCACCCAACGCCGATTTCGACACGCTCTCGGCCATGGCATGCACCGAAGTCGACGCGACTACGCAGGACATCTACGAAACATTTGGCATCAACCGGTCCGGCGGACGCTGGGACATAGATGACAAGGCCGGCGTGATTACCTTTACCATGGCCGACGGACGCGCCTGCGATGCCGATTACGATTTCGTAGGCACCTGGGCGGTGGACAACGAAACCTTCAAGTGGGGCTGGGATCACCCGTATGCCACAGACGCGACCCGCGCCGCCGCCGATGAAGTTCTGAAGCAAGGCAAAGCCTTGGACGCAAAGGTCCTGACCACCAACCTTCTGAAGCTTCCCGAGCGCGAAGTCTGGCATCTTGTCAGCATTGCGGCATTCCTTGCACAGCTGCCGGCCATCTTCCGTGGTCGCGCCAACGAAAAGGCTTGGATGTATTTCGCTTTTGGGCGCCCGACCTGGAGGGCCGCGTGACCGACCTCCCCACCCATACCGACCGCAAGCTCGGCCTGGTGATCGACCTCGACACCTGCGTCGGCTGCCACGCCTGCGTGATCGCCTGCAAGGGCTGGAACACCGAGAACTACGGCGCCCCGCTGGCCGATGCCGACGCCTATGGCGGCGACCCGGTGGGCAGCTTCCTCAACCGCATTCATTCCTACGAAGTGCAGCCCGAGACCGGTCCGGCCCAGACCGTGCATTTCCCGAAATCCTGCCTGCACTGCGAGGACGCCCCCTGCGTCACCGTCTGCCCCACCGGCGCCAGCTACAAGCGGGTCGAGGACGGCATCGTGCTGGTCAACGAAGACACCTGCATCGGCTGCGGCCTCTGCGCCTGGGCCTGCCCCTATGGCGCGCGCGAGATGGACCCGGCCGAGAAGGTGATGAAGAAATGCACCCTCTGCGTCGACCGCATCTATAACGAGAACCTGCCCGAGATCGACCGCACCCCGGCCTGCGTGCGCACCTGCCCCGCCGGGGCCCGCCACTTCGGCGACCTCGCCGATCCCACCAGCGACGTCAGCCGGCTGGTCGAAGAGCGCGGCGGCTTCGACCTGATGCCGGAACAGGGCACCAAGCCGGTCAACAAGTACCTGCCGCCGCGCGCCCGCGACGCCGAGATCGACGTGCTCGGCCCGCTCCTGGAGCCCGTCGCCGAGGAACCGACCGGCCTTCTGGCCTGGATCGACAAGAAGCTGGACCGCCTCTGATGCATCCCGCCGGCTCGCTCATCCTCTTCACCGCCCTTTCCGGCCTCGGTTTCGGCCTGCTGGCCTTTCTCGGGCTGGGCCTGCCGCGCATCGAGGGCTGGGTGCTGGTGCTCTACTTCGTCATCGCCTTCGGCCTCGCCGGCGCCGGGCTGGTCGCCTCGACCTTCCACCTCGGCCATCCCGAACGCGCGCTCATGGCCTTCACGCAATGGCGCACCAGCTGGCTTTCCCGCGAGGGCTGGCTGGCCTGCGCCACGTTCGCCGTCATGGGCCTCTACGCCGCGCTCTGGGTGCTCTTCGGCCTGCGCGTGCCACCCCTCGGCTGGCTGGGCGCCGCGCTCTGTCTGGCCACAATCTATTGCACCTCGATGATCTACGCCCAGCTGAAAACCGTCCCCCGCTGGCATCACTGGACCACGCCCGCGCTGTTTCTCGCGCTCGCCATTTCCGGCGGGGCCTTGCTGGCGGGCCAGGTCTGGCTGGCCATCGTGCTGATCCCGGCCACGGGCCTACTGCAGTTCTACACCTGGAAGACCGGCGACCTGCGGCTGGCGGAGTCAGGCACCGACATGGCAAGCGCCACCGGGCTGGGGCACATGGGCACCGTCCGCAGCTTCGAGCCGCCGCATACCGGCGGCAGCTACCTGACGCGCGAGATGGTCTTCGTCGTCGCCCGCAAGCACGCGCTGAAGCTGCGCTCGATCGCGCTGGCCCTGGCCTTCCTCGCGCCGCTCCTGCTGCTGCTCCTGCCGTTCTTCCACGTCATGGCGGTGCTCGCCGTGGCCAGCCACGTGGCCGGGCTGCTGCTTCTGCGCTGGCTGTTCTTCGCCGAGGCCGAACACGTCGTCGGGCTCTATTACGGCAGGCGCTAGCGGCCGGTCACTCCGGCAGCCCGGCCAGCAGAAGCCCCTGCACGTAATGCCGCCGATCCGCCTCGCGCCGGTAGGGCGCCCGCGCGCCTTCCGCCGCCGCCGACAGGCCTGGCGACATCGTCAGGATCTCGACCGCCAGCCATGCGACCTCTTCGGTTTCGCCCAGATGGACGTAGGTCGCTGCCAGCGTCAGCCGCCCCACCAGGAAGGCCGGGTTCCGCGCGACTACCTCCTCCAGGACC
>JBFGUI010000265.1:0-4454 GCA_041565695.1 Kiloniellaceae bacterium | reverse complement strand
TCCACCCCGCGGCGCTTCAGGCTGGCCAGCGCGAAGCGGCCGGAGGCGTAGTCGAGCTCCGGCACCACCGCGTTGTCGCCGGGCTGCCAGTCGATGCCCTGGACCACCTGCATGATGCCGTCGGAGGCGTTGCCGAGGAAGGCGATGTCGCCGGCCTCCAGCCGCGTCCAGCGCGCCACCGCGGCGCGCACCTCGTCCTCCACTGCCCAGTGCGCCCAGTAGCCGGGAAAGCCGCCGGCCTTGTCGCGGGCGAAGGCCTCGAAGGCGGCGCGGTGCTTGACCAGCAGCGGCGGCTCGCCACCGGTGGCGAGATGGATCTTGCCCTCGAGGCCGATGAAATCGCGCCTGGGCGCCGGCAAAAAACGGCTCATGGCCGAAGCTTATGACGTGCCGCAGCAGGAGTCACCGAGCTGTTTGGGCGGGCAGGGGACCGTGCCGTAGGAGCAGAAGACGCAGCAGTCACCGGGCTTGGGCTTCAGCACCGCGCCGCAGCCCTTGCAGTCGTAGAACCACTGGCAGGCGTCGGTCGGCATGGTCTCCGTCGCCGCGTGCCCGCAGCGCGGACAGGTGAGACGGGACTTCAGTTCGATGTTCGTTTCTGGCGTCGCCATAGCGCATAGCCCGTGAGGCCGAGGAAGAAAACCAGCGAGGGCAGCAGCACGTAGTCGAGGTAGCCGACCACGGCCGACACACCGAGGACGCCCAGCAGGATCACCAGCAGCGGCGTGAAGCAGCAGACCGCCGCGACGACGCTGCCGACGATACCGACCTTGAGCAGTTTTCCGTCCTTCATGCGGCCATGCTACAATCTGTAGCAGCTACAGATTCAAGAGGTTCCTGCCATGGACCGCCAAAAGCCCGCCGCAGGGTTCCCGCTGGGAATCGGCGCGCTCTCCAGGCGCAGCGGCTGCAACATCGAGACCATCCGCTACTACGAAAAGACCGGCCTGCTGCCGGCCCCGGCGCGCAGTGCCGGCGGCCACCGGCTCTACCAGAGCGCGCACCTGAAGCGCCTGGTCTTCATCCTGCGCTGCCGCCGCCTCGGCTTCAGCCCGGCCGAGGTCAGGACCCTGCTGGACCTCGCCGAGGCCGAGGTGCCGGGCTGCGCGGAGGTGCAGGCGGTCACCGAAGCCCACCTGCGCGACGTGCGCGCGAAGATTGCCGACCTGCGCAAACTGGAACGGCGTCTGGCGCAGATGGTGAAGGCCTGTCAGCGCGCCGAGGCGACTGACTGTCCCGTCCTGGATGAACTTTTTTCGGTCGCGTGATGTAGCGCTTAGTGCGCCTCGGCCCAGTCGGCGCCGGTGCCGGCGTCGGCGACCAGCGGCACGGAAAGCTCGATGGCCGGCGCACAGGCATTCTCCATCACGGCGCGCACCAGTTCCGAGGTCTCCTCGACCTCGTCCTGCGGCACCTCGAGCAGCAGCTCGTCGTGCACCTGCAGCAGCATGCGCGCGCCGAGCCCGGCCTGCTCCAGCGCCGGCGAGACGCGGATCATGGCGCGCTTGATGATGTCGGCCGCTGTGCCCTGGATCGGCGCGTTGATCGCCGCGCGCTCGGAGAAGCTGCGCCGCGCCGGGTTCTTGTCCTTGATGCCCGGCACGTGGACCTTGCGCCCGAAGAGCGTCGTGACGAAGCCCTGCTCGCGCGCCTGCTTCTTGGTCTTGTCCATGTAGTCGCGGATGCCGGGGTAGCGCTCGAAGTAGGCGTCGATGTAGGCCCGGGCCTCGCCCTGGGGAATGCCCAGGTTCTGCGCCAGGCCGAAGGCGGAGATGCCGTAGATGATGCCGAAGTTGATCGCCTTGGCCTTGCGCCGGGTCATCGGGTCCATGCCCTCGACCGGCACGCCGAAGACCTGCGCGGCGGTGATGGCGTGGATGTCCTGGCCCTCGTGGAAGGCCTGCTTCAGCGCCTCGACCTCGGCGATGTGGGCGGTCAGCCTGAGCTCGATCTGGCTGTAGTCGACTGAAAGCAGCACGTGGCCCTTCTCGGCGACGAAGGCGGTGCGGATCTTACGGCCCTCCTCGGTACGCACCGGGATGTTCTGCAGGTTGGGATCGTTGGACGACAGGCGCCCGGTCGAGGCCACTGCCTGCGAGTAGGAAGTGTGGACCCGCCCGGTCTCCGGGTTGATCTGGTTCTGCAGCGCGTCGGTGTAGGTGCTCTTCAGCTTGGTCACCTGGCGCCAGTCGAGCACCCGCGCCGGCAGGTCGTGGCCCTGCGCGGCAAGACCCTCGAGGATGTCGGCGCCGGTGGCGTAGGCGCCGGACTTGCCCTTCTTGCCGCCGTCGAGCGACATCTCGTCAAACAGGATCTCGCCGAGCTGCTTGGGCGAGCCGATGGTGAATTCGCGTCCGGCCAGCTTATAGATCTGCTTTTCCAGCTCGCCGATGCGCTTGGCGAAGTCATTGGACATGCGACGCAGGGTGTCGCGGTCGACCTTGATGCCGTGGAGCTCCATCTCCGCCAGCACCGGAACCAGCGGCCGCTCGATGATCTCGTAGACCGTGGTCAGGCGGTCGCTCACCAGGCGCGGCTTCAGCACCTGGTGCAGGCGCAGGGTGATGTCGGCGTCCTCGGCGGCGTAGTCCAGCGCCTTGTCCAGCGGCACCCGGTCGAAGGTCACCTGGTTCTTGCCGCTGCCGGCGACGTCCTTGAACTTGATGGTCTGGTAATCGAGGTGGAGCTGCGCCAGCTCGTCCATGCCGTGGCCGTGCAGGCCGCCCTCGACCACGTAGGACAGCAGCATGGTGTCGTCGATCGGCGCCACCGAGATGCCCTGGCGGGCGAAGACCAGCAGGTCGTACTTGATGTTCTGGCCGACCTTCAGCACGCCGGGATCTTCCAGCAGCGGCTTCAGGGTGGCGATGGCTTTTTTCAGGGGAATCTGTTTCGGCGCCTCGCCGGCCTTGCCGTCGAAGTCGAGGCCGCCGTCGCTGTTACCGGCCGCCTTGTGGCCCAGCGGGATGTAGCAGGCCTTGCCGGCGGCGGTGGCCAGCGACACGCCGACCAGCTCGGCCGTGATGGGATCCAGCGAGGTGGTCTCGGTATCGACCGCGACGATGCCGCGCGCCTGCGCCGCCGCCACCCAGCGCTGCAGCGCCGGCAGGTCCTGCACCAGCTCGTAGGCCGCCTCCCTGGCCGACTCCGGCGGCGCCTCGGCCGCCGCGGCGGTCTCCTCCGCGCCGCCCAGCTGGTCGGAGAGGCGGCGCAGCAGGGAGCGGAACTCGTAGCGTTCCAGGAAGGCCCGCAGCGCGTCGGGCTCCGGCTGCTTGAGGCCGAAGTCCTTCAGATCGACCTCGACCGGCACGTCCCGCGCCAGGGTCACCAGCTGCTTGGAGATGCGCGCCAGCTCGGCGTTCTCGATCAGCTTCTCGCGGCGCTTGGGCTGCTTGATCTCTTGCGCGCGCGACAGCAGCGATTCCAGATCGCCGTAGACCTCGATCAGCTGCGCGGCGGTCTTCACGCCGATGCCCGGCACGCCCGGCACGTTGTCGGTGGAGTCCCCGGCCAGGGCCTGCACGTCGATCACCTTCTCCGGCTGCACGCCGAACTTCTCCACCACCTCGTCGCGGCCGATGAGCTTGTCCTTCATGGGGTCGAGCATGACGATGCCGCCGTCGACCAGCTGCATGAGGTCCTTGTCGGAGGAAACGATGGTGACCTCCACCCCCGCTTCCTTGGCCTGGCGCGCGTAGGTGGCGATGAGGTCGTCGGCCTCGTAGCCTTCCATCTCGATGCAGGGCAGGTTGAAGGCGCGGGTCGCCTCGCGGATCGCCGCGAACTGCGGCACCAGGTCCTCCGGCGCCTCCGGCCGGTGCGCCTTGTACTCGGGGTAGATGTCGTTGCGGAAGGACTTGCCCGAGGCGTCGAAGATGACGGCGATGGCATCGGCGTCGCTGTCGCGCAGCAGCTTCACCAGCATGTTGGTGAAGCCGAAGGTGGCGTTGGTCGGCACGCCCTCGGAGGTGTTGCGCGGCGGAATGGCGAAGTAGGCCCGGAAGATGTAGCCCGAGCCGTCGACCAGGTAGAGGTGCTTGTAGGGGGCTTTCGTCATGCCCGGGAGAATGCCGGAGCCCCCCGGCTAAGTCGAGCGCTCAGGGGCTGCGCTGCCGCCCGGCTGACAGCTGCTGCCGCCTTACTCCGCCGCCGCGCCCTGCTTCAGCACGAAGCGGCGCCCGCAGTAGGGGCAGTCGATTTGGCCCTTGCCTTCCATGTTGAGGAAGACGCGCGGATGGCCGAGCGGGCCTTTGCCGCCGTCGCAGGCCACCTTGGGGGTGTCCACCTCAACGGTTTCGGGGTCGAGGATTTCGGGCGGCTCCATGGCCATGGGCGTTGTCTCCACTCGGAACAGGGCTGGGCGCGATGATAGCCTGGCGGCCCCAGGGTTCAATCCCCCTGATTGGCCCCCTGATTGGCCCCCTGATTGGCCCCCTGATCGGCCCCCTGATCGG
>JBFGUI010000264.1:0-4501 GCA_041565695.1 Kiloniellaceae bacterium | reverse complement strand
GAGGGTTGAAGAGCCTTAGCGAACGTAGTGAGCTTAGGCGAAGCTGGGTGAGGGGGAACATCGCTCACAAGAAAAAGCGCCGCCCTAAAGCATCAGCTTGAAACCCTCGTGGGTCGCCTCGAAGCCGAGCGACTGGTAGAAGCGCAGCGCGTCCTTGCGGGTCTTGTTCATGGTGAGCTGCACCAGGCCGCAGCCGCGCCGCCGGCATTCGTCGATCGCCCACTCGATCATCTTTCGACCCAGGCCGCCGCCGCGGCGCGCCGCGGCGATGCGCACCGACTCGATCTGGCCGCGCCGCATGCCCTTCAGCGACAGACCGGGGATGAAGCTGAGCTGCAGGCAGCCGACGATCTCGCCGCCCTCCTCGACCACGGCGAGCAGCTGGTTGGGGTCGGCTTCGATCGCGGCGAAGGCCTCGGCATAGCAGGGATCGCCCGGCGCCTCCCGCGTTTTGCCGAGGGCGTCGTCGGCCAACAGGGCGACGATCGCCGGCAGGTCCGCGGCCGTGGCGCGGCGGATTGCGTAACCAGTCATGAGACATTCCTGAGATTATTACTCGGCAAGAGGCGCACCCGGGCTCTCCTCCTTACGCCACTGTCAAAGTGATTCCCACAACGGCAGGGCGCCCAGCGCCGCCAAGGCACAGAGGCCCAGAGCAGCGCGCCGGTAGAACATCTCACTGGCGCGACGGAATAGCCATGCTCCGGCGATGATGGCCAGGACGTAGACCGGCAGCAGGACGAGAGCTTCGCGCAGCACCTCCACAGTCAGCAGGCCGTTCAACCACTGTGTAACGCCTGCCACTACAGAAAGCAGGCCGAAGATGGCATAGATGTTGTCGCGCACCTGTACGGCGCCTGTCCGTCCGCCGAGCCAAAACAGAAGCAGTGGCGGGCCGTAGAGGCTGGCAGCGCCCCCGGCGAGACCGGCCAGGCCTCCGACCGCTGCTGTGCCGGCGAAAGGCAGAGAGCGCTCCAGGCGCCAGCCGCTGGCCAGGGTCACGACGGCCAACAGAATCGTCAGCGAGATCGCCCAGCGCATGACCGATGGATCGACCGAAACCAGCAGCGCCACGCCCAGCGGAACGGTGAGGCTCGCCCCTGCCAACAGCGGCAGAATCTCTCTCCAGGAGCAACGTCGCAGGGACGGCAATGTGATGTGAATCGTGGCAAGACTGTCCGCCAGAAACAAGAGCGGCACCGCAACCTCCGGGCGCACCACCATGCTGGCGAGGGGAATGAAGATCATGGCCGAACCGAAGCCGGAGAAGCCCCGCACCAGGCCAGCCAAGGCCGCAGCGCAGCCCAACCACAGGAAGCGCCCGCTGCTCAGGTAGACCCAAAGGCTGTCGTCCATCCCGCTTCCTCTTTCCCCTTGCCCAGAAGTCCGATGGCGCAGCGGCTGTCGTCGAAACCGTCAAAACGATGAGACCGCGTGCCTCATGCCGGCGGCAAAACGGGTTTCACACCGGCGTCACGCCGAAGCTTATGCCCGCACAGCGATCTGTGCCGAGCCTGCCTCCGCAGCGCCAATGCAGATCCGTCGGCGCGGATGAAGGCGAAAGCCCCAGCGGAAAGTCTACTTGATAATCACCTGGTGGGCGAAGTCGCGGCCGTTGGAGATGGTGATCTGGGTGAAGCCCAGCATCTTGGCCAGATCGAAGAAGGTGAAGTAGTCCTCGACGCCGAGCTGGGAGAACACCGGCAGCAGGCGCGCCACCGCGGTCATCTGGGCGAAGATCGCCCGCGCCCGGTAGATGGTGTCGATGCGCCCGTCCTCCAGCGCCACGATGATCAGCTTCTCGGCCTCCGAGCCCTTGGCGAAGATCGCCGCCTGCGGCGGGTAGGGCGCCTTGTTCTGCTCGTTGGTGATGCCGGTGACGAAGGCGACCCGCGACTTGCGGTTGGAGTCCGGCACGGAAAGGGCGCGGGCCTGGTAGACTTCGCTGCTGGTCAGCTCCGGATAGTAGAAGCCCTCGTGACGATCTTCGGCCGCCGCCGGGCCCGCCGCTGCCAGCAGCCCCGCGATCGCCCAGGCGCCCAGCAGCACCGCGAGCCCCTGCCCCATAGCCTTCAGCATGCAAACCTCCCAATCGGACCGGAACGGATGAGGGCCGCAGCCTGCGGCAGCCCCCGCGATTTGGCAAGGTCGAGCTCAGGGGGCAAGGCCCGCCACCCCTGGCGCAGGCCGGCCAGGGCGTTATACTCGCCGCGCGCCCTGCCGGCCCGGAGTCGCCGCCGCCGGAGGGCGGATGCCTCGAACGGCCGCGGCCCCTTGGGGCGGGGCGCAGGAAGAGCACGATCAACATCGGAAGCTTGCAGGGGCCCGCAGCGCCATGACCCGACGAAGCTTTGCGCTGGTCGCCAGCGACACGCCGGAAGCCAGGGACGCCAAGGCGCGCCTCGATGCCCGCTACGACACGGCGCCGGTCGAGGACGCCGAGGTCATCGTCGCCCTGGGCGGCGACGGCTTCATGCTGGAGTCCCTGCACCGCTTCATGGAGCGCGGCGTGCCGATCTACGGCATGAACTGCGGCACCATCGGCTTCCTGATGAACCAGTACGGCGAGGACGACCTGGCCGAGCGCGTCGCGGCCGCCCAGCCGGTGACCCTGCATCCCCTGCGCATGCGCGCCGACAGCGTCTCCGGTGCGACCAGCGAAGCCCTGGCGATCAATGAGGTCTCGCTGCTGCGCGAGAGCCGCCAGGCGGCCAAGATCGGCATCTCCATCGACGGCGTGAAGCGCATGAGCGAGCTGATCTGCGACGGCATCCTGCTGGCCACGCCGGCCGGCAGTACGGCCTACAACCTCTCCGCCCACGGCCCGATCATTCCCATCGGCGCGCAGCTGCTGGCGCTGACGCCGATCTCGGTGTTCCGCCCGCGGCGCTGGCACGGCGCCCTGCTGCCGGCCCGCGCCGAGGTGACCTTCGAGATCCACGAGGCGGCCAAGCGGCCGGTCAGCGCCACCGCCGACTTCACCGAGGTGCGCGACGTGAGCCGGGTCACCGTACGGGAAGACCAGAGCGTCGACCTCAATCTGCTGTTCGACCCGGAGCACAACCTCGAGGAACGCATCATCAAGGAGCAGTTCCAGCCGTAGCTCCTGCCCCAGAACCACGGGAAATCACCGTTTGACCTGAGGTCGCGACCCACGCACGCTGCGTGGTGCAGCCATGTCACGAGAGGCCGCCGGGATGGGAAACGAGGCAAGACGGGCCGAGAGCGAGCTGGATCACGCGGCGCTGCAGCGCGCCTCCCTGCAGGCCGTGCGGGAGGCAATCCGCAGCGGGCGCTACCGGCGCCATACGGCCGGCCTGGCGGACGGCCGCCTGCAGTGCAACCTCGTGATCCTGCCGCAAAGCCTGGCGCTCGACTTCCTCCGATTCTGCCAGCGCAATCCCAAGCCCTGCCCGCTGGTCGGCGTCTCCGACACCGGAGAGCCCCGCATTCCGACGCTGGGGCGCGACATCGACATCCGCAGCGACGTGCCGCGCTACAGCGTCTATCGCGACGGCGTGCTCACGGCCGAAGTCGACAGCATCTTCGACCTCTGGCGCGACGACTTCGTGGCCTTCGCCATCGGCTGTTCCTTCACCTTCGAGCGCGCGCTCGCGGCCGCCGGCATCGCCCTGCGCCATATCCAGCAGGACAGCACCGTCCCCATGTTCCGCACCACGCGGCAGACGGTCGCGGCGGGGCCCTTCGGCGGCGGCATGGTGGTCTCCCTGCGCCCGATCCGGCGCGCCGACCTCGACCGCACGGTGGAGATCTGCCGCCGCTATCCCCTGGCGCACGGCGCGCCGCTGCACATCGGCGATCCGGCCGAGCTCGGCATCGCGTCGATCGAACGGCCGGACTGGGGCGACCCGGTGCCGATCGCCGCGGACGAAGTCCCGGTCTTCTGGGGCTGCGGCGTGACCCCGCAGAATGCCGTGATCCGCGCGCGGCCGCCGGTCTGCATCACCCACAGCCCCGGCCACATGCTGATCACAGACGTCGACGAGTTCGCCGAGACGCCGATCCTGGAAACGCAGGGTCCCGGCTGAAGCGGCGCCCGCCTGTCCTCTGCCTTCCGGCCTACGCCAAAAAAAACGGTGCCGCGCCTCGGGGGGCGAACCACGGCACCGTCCAGGGAAGGCGGCTGGAGGCAGAAATCGGATGCGGCCGTCCCGAACCCGGTCAGAGCGGGCGCGACCAGACGGCGCGGCGGGCCATCTCCTCGGCCTCGGCGCGGGTCAGCCCCATGTCCTTCAG
Organism: Kiloniellaceae bacterium; assembly: GCA_041565695.1. Classification (GTDB taxonomy): domain Bacteria; phylum Pseudomonadota; class Alphaproteobacteria; order Kiloniellales; family Kiloniellaceae; genus Pelagibius. The sequence goes on along the minus strand of JBFGUI010000264.1, from coordinate 244 downwards.
CTGGTGGTCGGTCAGGCGCAGCAGCTGGCGGCGCTCCTCCTCCCGCCGCTGCCAGGCCACGAGGCCGTCGAACAGCGCCCGCAGCAGGCCGCCGGCGAAACCGCCGGAATGCGCGGAGGCCGCGGGCAGAAGCGGTGCCGACTTGCGGATAGCACTGTGTTCCATCTGACTGCTCCTTATGTGACAGCGGCGCGGCATGAGGCCGGCGCGGCGCTAAATTTTACCGGTGACAGCAATGCCTTAT
>JBFGUI010000263.1:0-4514 GCA_041565695.1 Kiloniellaceae bacterium | reverse complement strand
GGAACGCTGCGGGCGCGAGCTCGACGTCAACCTGGCGGTGTCGCTGCACGCGACCAGCGACGAGGTGCGCGACTGGATCATGCCGATCAACAAGAAGTACCCGCTGAAGATGCTGCTGGAGGCCTGCCGCAGCTACCCCGGCACCCACAACGCCCGGCGCATCACCTTCGAGTATGTCATGCTGAAGGGCGTCAACGACAGCGAGGAGGACGCCCGGCGCCTCGTCAGGCTGTTGAAGGACATCCCGGCCAAGGTGAACCTGATCCCCTTCAACCCCTGGCCCGGCAGCTTCTTCGAGTGCTCCGACCGGGCGACCATCACGCGCTTTGCCGACATCCTCTCCGCCGCGCACATCTCCTCCCCGGTGCGCGCGACGCGCGGCGATGACATCCTGGCCGCCTGCGGCCAGCTCAAGTCCGAGTCCCAGCGCAAGAAGAAGAGCGAGCGCGAGGCCGCCGCGGCACGGGCTTAGCCTCTCTTACCCTTCACCCGCCTGCCCCGACCTGACCCGAAGGAGTGCTTGGTCTTCAAGCAGTCCACGGTCTAGAGTTACCGGGGAGCCTTGCCGATCAACCTTGTCCGGAAAGCGGCGCTGCCTGTCATGATGCAGTTTCTCCTCGGTGCCGTGGTCTCCGCGGTGCTGTTCCTCTATCCGCTGTGGCGCATCTTCTCGCGCGCCGGGCTCAGCCCCTTCTGGGCGCTGCTGATCCTGGTCCCCGGCGGCGCGCTGATCGTCCCCGTGATCCTCGCCTTCGCGCGCTGGCCCAACGTGACGGAGAACGCCAGGGAGGAAAGCGCATGATGGGAGTTCTCGCCCTCTGGCACTGGCTGATCCTGCTGGCCATCATCGGGTTCTTCGTCTGGATCTACGCGCGCATCGTCCGCAAGGCCGGCTTTTCCGGCTGGTGGTCGCTGATCATCTTCGTGCCCCTGGTCAACATCGCGATGATCTGGGTCTTCGCCTTCGTCGACTGGCCGGCTGCGGCCAGCAAGGAAAAGGTCGCCGGGGTCTTCGACTAGAGGGCTTCGCGTCCCGGCCGCCGGGGCCGCCGGGGCCTTTGCGCGCGCCTTGCCCCTTCTCTTGCCTGGGCCGGCGCTGTGCCTATACTCCGCGCGGATTTCCAGTCAGGGGCACCCATAGAAATGTCCGAGATCAAGAAAGTCGTGCTCGCCTATTCCGGCGGCCTCGATACCTCCGTCATCCTGAAATGGCTGCAGACCACCTACAACTGCGAGGTGGTCACCTTCACCGCCGACCTGGGCCAGGGCGAGGAGCTGGAGCCGGCGCGCAAGAAGGCCGAGATGCTGGGCATCAAGCCGGAGAACATCTACATCGAGGACCTGCGCGAAGTCTTCGTGCGCGACTATGTCTTCCCCATGTTCCGCGCCAACGCGGTCTACGAGGGCGTCTACCTGCTGGGCACCTCCATCGCCCGGCCGCTGATCTCCAAGCGGCAGATCGAGATCGCCCGCGAAACCGGGGCCGATGCCGTGTGCCACGGCGCCACCGGCAAGGGCAACGACCAGGTCCGCTTCGAGCTCGGCTACTACGCCCTCAACCCGGACATCCACGTCATCGCCCCGTGGCGCGAATGGAACCTCAACAGCCGCACCAAGCTGATCGACTTCGCCGAAAAGCATCAGATCCCCATCGCCAAGGACAAGCGCGGCGAGGCGCCCGTCTCGGTCGACGCCAACCTGCTGCACATCTCCGCCGAGGGGAAGGTGCTGGAGGATCCCTGGGACACGCCGCCGGACTACGTCTACTCGCGCTCCGTCGCGCCGGAGGAAGCGCCCGACCATCCGACCGTCATCACCATCGACTTCGAGAAGGGCGATCCCGTCGCCATCGACGGCGAGCGCCTCTCACCGGCCGCGCTGCTCACCCGGCTGAACAAGCTGGGCGGCGACAACGGCATCGGCCGTCTCGACCTGGTGGAGAACCGCTTCGTCGGCATGAAGAGCCGCGGCGTCTACGAGACGCCGGGCGGCACCGTCCTTCTGGTCGCGCACCGGGCCATGGAATCGATCACCCTCGACCGCGGCGCCGCCCACCTGAAGGACGAGCTGATGCCGCGCTACGCGGAGCTGATCTACAACGGCTTCTGGTGGTCACCGGAGCGCGAGATGCTGCAGGCGCTGATCGACAGGAGCCAGGACAAGGTCAACGGCTCGGTGCGCCTCAAGCTCTACAAGGGCAACGTCATCGTCGAGGGCCGCAAGTCGGCGGACTCGCTCTACTCCATGGAGCACGTCACCTTCGAGGAGGACTCGGTCTACGACCAGCGCGACGCCGCCGGCTTCATCAAGCTGAACGCCCTACGCCTGCGCCTCTTGAACCGCCAGAAGCGCTAGGGCGCGCCGGGCTCACACGCCTATTGCTGCTGCCCGTCGCCGTCGCCGCCGCCTGCGCCCGGCTGGTTGAAGGCGGCTTCCCCGGTGGGGTCGGTTTCGACCCTGTCGGCCATGATCTCGAAGGCCTGGGCGTTGTTGTCCATGTGCTCCTTCAGCGGCGGGTTCTGCTCGCCCACCGAGCGGAAGAAGCCGGCTGCGTCGCGCAGCAGGCGCGCAGCAATCTCAGCATTGGTAGCCATCGTTGCTCCCAAATCAGTTTCGTTCGCAATGAAAGGGATGGGTTTCGGGCGCAAGTCTAGCACGCCGGACGCGCCGCTGTCGCCCCCAAGCCGGGAAATTCCTTCATCCGATGAGCCAGCGCAGGCCGACCACCGCGAGGCAGCCGCCGGCGACGGCGACGATGAGCGGCAGACGCAGCGCCAGCAGCAGGGTGACCAGCGCGGCGCCGCTTTCCGCCGGGCCGGTGGCGAGGGCCATGGGGGCGACGATGGCGGTGAGGATCGCGCCCGGCACCGCCTGCAGCGCGCCGGCAAGACGGCCGCTCACCGGCCGGCGCCGCACCAGCCAGTAGCCGAACACCCGGGTGGCATAGGTCGAGGCGGCCATGGCCGCGATGGCGGCGAGCGTGAGGGGGTCGAGGGCCAGGAGATCAGGCGGCATTGTCGGCCTCCCTGACCCGCTCGGGCAACTCCGGCGGCCCTAGCAAGGCGCCGACCAGGGTGCCGGCCAGGCCGCCCAGCAGGATGTACCAGACGCCGGGCAGAAAGCTGTAGGCGGCCACCGCCGCGGCGGCACTGGCCAGCCAGGGGACCAGGCTGCGCTTGCCGCGCCACAGGCCGACCAGCAGGGTCAGAAAGACGGCGGTGAAGGCGAAGTCCAGGCCATAGCCTTCGAGATCTTGCAGGGCGCTGCCGAGGATCGCCCCGGCCGTGGTGGTGGCGATCCAGCCGCCGTAGAGCGGCAGGGAAAGCCCCAGGTAATAGGCCGGGGACAGTTCCGTCCGGGCGGCCCGCTGCAGGGCAAAGGCCCAGTTCTCGTCGGCCATGAAGAACAGCCCGCCGTAGAGCTGGCGCCGCGACCAGCCCCTGACGAAGGGGGCCAGGGCGGCGCCCATCAGCACGTGGCGCAGGTTGACCATCAGGGCCGTCACGCCGAGCAGGAGCACGCCCGGCGGCGCGGTCCAGATCTCGACGGCGACGAACTGGGAGGCCCCGGCGAAGACCGTGGCGCTCATCAGCGCCACCTCGAGCGGCGACAGGCCCTTCTGGGCCGCAAGCGTGCCGAACAGCAGGCCATAGACCACCACCGCCACCAGCACGGGCAGGATGGCCAGGGCACCGGCAGCGAAGTCGGGGCCGGCAGGGGAGGGATTGCTGGTCATGCGCCTTCGTCGGAAACAGCAGGGATCGAGGGGCGCAGACTGGCCGCAGATGGGCCGGCCCGTCTTGCACAGAATTGCTGCCGCCGGTGTCAGGTTTCCCGGCTCGATCACCCGCGATGACAAGCCGATAGGAATAAGTTACCTTAGGTTTAGTCCCCGGCCGGTTTTCGCCTCAAGTCTCCAGTGCCGGACCGCCGGGGGCACAGCTGGGCCTGAGCAGCGCCCGTCGGGAGCAGCGCGTCGCAACTTGCCTTATCGCAAGGAGTCGCGGGCAGATGGTGATGTCAGAGATATCCGTCGATCGTGCGGCCGAAGCGATCGTGCACTATCTCTCCACCGGAAAGGGCGCTGCCGCGGTCGATGAAGCGCTCGATTTCGAGGTGAAGGACCTCTTCCTGATGGCCAGGCCCGACGCGGCCGACCTGCCGGTCGAACCGCTGCGCAGCACGCTGCGCTTTTGGCAGAACCTGCCGAAGGTGGAAGGGGTGGCCGAGGCCGAGCGCATCGATCCGGCAGAGCTGCTGCCCGCGCTGGGCTACATTATGCTGGTCGACCCGGGCGAAGGTCGGAACGATTTCCGCTATGCGCTCTACGGCACCAAGATCGCGGCGGTCGCCGGCTTCGACATGACCGGCAGGTCGGTCTGGCAGATCGCCACGGCCTCGGCCATCCAGGTCTTCTTCGCGGCCTGCTACCGGGCCGTCGCCGAGCTGCGCGTGCCGCTCTATACCGTGCACAAGGCCCCGCCCCACATCACCGCCAGCCACTGGCACCGCCT
>JBFGUI010000262.1:0-4516 GCA_041565695.1 Kiloniellaceae bacterium | reverse complement strand
TCGGCGACCTGTTCAACCGGGCCGCCGCCGACGCCGGCATCGTGAAGCTCTTCTTCATCGATTCCGGTGGCAGCTACCTGCAGTGGATCACCCTCACCCTGCTGTCGATGGCGGCTATCATCTGCCTGCCGCGGCAGTTCCAGGTGACGGTGGTGGAGAACGTCAACGAGCGCCACCTGGCGCGCGCGGTCTGGCTGTTCCCGCTCTACATGCTGGTCATCAACATCTTCGTCCTACCGATCGCGGTCAGCGGCCTGCTGCATTTTCCCGCAGGCCAGGTCGACGCCGACACCTTCGTGCTGACCATCCCGATGAAGGAGCAGGCCGAAGGCCTTGCGCTGCTGGCCTTCATCGGCGGCCTCTCGGCGGCCACGGGCATGGTCATCGTCGCCGCCATCGCGCTGTCGACCATGATCTGCAACGACCTGGTGATGCCCGCACTGCTGCGCATCTCCTGGCTGCGGATCACCGAGCGCGGCGACGTCTCGATCCTGCTGCTGCGCATCCGGCGCTTCGCAATCGTGTTGCTCCTGCTGCTGTCCTTCGCCTACTTCCGCTTCATCGGCCAGCCCGAGGCCCTGGTCACCATCGGGCTGGTGTCCTTCGCCGCGGCAGCGCAGTTTGCCCCGGCCATTATCGGCGGCATCTTCTGGAAGGGCGGCTCGCGGCGCGGCGCCCTGGCCGGACTGACCCTCGGCTTCGCCATCTGGGGCTACACCCTGCTGCTGCCCTCCTTCGCGCGGCCCGGTTGGCTGCCGACCTCCTTCATCGAGCAGGGGCCGCTCGGCATCGAGCTTCTGCGTCCCTATGCGCTGTTCGGCCTGCAGGGCCTCGACAGCCTGTCGCATGCCATGTTCTGGAGCATGCTGGCGAACATCGGCGGCTATGTCCTGGTCTCTCTGCTCGACCGCCAGAGCGCCATCGAGCGCATTCAGGCGGTGCTCTTCGTCGACGTCTTCCGCCATTCCGGCGCCCAGAGCGGCTCCCACTTCTGGCGTGGCTCCGCCACGGTGCCGGATCTGAAGAACCTGGTGGCGCGCTTCATCGGCCGGGCGCGCGCCGAGCGGGCTTTTGCCGACTACGGGCGTATCCACGGGCCCGATGTCACCCGGCAGCGCGAGGCTGATCCCGGACTGGTCAGCTTTGCCGAGCGCCTTCTGGCCGGCGCCATCGGCGCGGCCTCCGCGCGGGTCATGGTCGCCTCAGTGGCAAAGGGCGAGGTGGTTGGCATCGAAGAGGTGATGGAGATCCTCGAGGAGACCTCTCAGGTCATCGAGTACAGCCACGGCCTGGAGCAGAAGTCGCGCGAGCTGGAGGCGCTCGCCGCCGAGCTGCGCGAGGCCAACGAGCGCCTGCAGGAGCTCGATCGCATGAAGGACGAGTTTCTCTCCACCGTCAGCCATGAGCTGCGCACGCCGCTGACCTCGATCCGCTCGTTCAGCGAGATCCTCTTCGACAACCCGGACCTGGGTGTTGCCGACCGCCGCAAGTTCCTCACCGTCATCGTCAAGGAAAGCGAACGCCTGACCCGCCTCATCAACCAAATTCTCGATCTCGCCAAGATGGAGGCGGGCAGCATCGACTGGCAGATGGACGACATCGAGCCGGAGGCGGTGATCGAGGAAGCCATCGCCATCACTTCGGCGCTTTTCGGCGAGCGGGCGGCGCGCCTGGAGGTCCAGCTCGACAGTGATTTGCCCCAGGTCCATGCCGACCGCGACCGCCTGATCCAGGTGCTGGTGAACCTGCTGTCCAATGCCGCCAAGTTCTGCGACGACAAGGCCGGCTATGTGAAGGTGACCGCCGAGAGCCGCCCGGAAGGCCTGCAGATCTCGGTCGCCGACAACGGCCGCGGCGTGCCGGCCGAGAACAGCCAGATGATCTTCGAGAAGTTCCAGCAGGTCAGCGAGAACCTGACCGACAAGCCCCACGGCAGCGGCCTCGGCCTGACCATCTCGCGCCAGATCATCGAGCACTTCGGCGGCCGCATCTGGGTCGAGTCGGCGCCCGGCAACGGCGCGCGCTTCTGCATCGTCGTGCCGCCGCGGGCGGCCGCTGCGCCGGCGTCCCGGGCTGTCTAGCCCCGCGCAGCGCTCGGCTGCCGGGCGGCCTCGGCGCCGATTGCACCACCCGGACCGATGGGCTACAAACCGGCCGCGGCAGTGCCTATCTACCCGATCTCAGCACCACCCTTTCCAACGCCGGAGAATCCATGGCTTCCTATCAGTACGTCTACCAGATGGACGGCGTCTCCAAGACCTACCCGGGCGGCAAGCAGGTCCTCAAGGACATCAGGCTGTTCTTCCTGCCCGGCGCCAAGATCGGCGTGCTGGGCCTCAACGGCGCCGGCAAGTCGACGCTGATGCGGGTCATGGCCGGCATCGATACCGAGATCAACGGCGAGGCACGGGCCGCCGACGGCATCAAGGTCGGCTACCTGCCGCAGGAGCCGCAGCTCGACGCCAACAAGGACGTGGCCGGCAACGTCTTCGAGGGCGTGGCCGAGACCAAGGCCCTGCTCGACCGCTTCGAGGAAGTCAGCAACGCCTTCGCCGAGGCCGACCCGGACGAGATGGATAGGCTGATCGCCGAGCAGGCGGAACTGCAGGAGAAGATCGACGCCGTCGATGCCTGGGACCTGGACCGCAAGGTGGAGATCGCCATGGATGCCCTGCGCTGCCCGCCGGGCGATGTCGAGGTCACCAAGCTGGCCGGCGGCGAGCGGCGCCGCGTCGCGCTGTGCCAGCTGCTGCTGCAGAAGCCGGACATGCTGCTGCTCGACGAACCGACCAACCACCTCGACGCCGAGTCCGTGGCCTGGCTGGAGCGCTACCTGGAGGAGTACCCGGGCACCGTGGTGGCGGTGACTCACGACCGCTACTTTCTCGACAACGTGGCCGGCTGGATCCTCGAGCTCGACCGCGGCCGCGGCCTGCCTTTCCAGGGCAACTACACCTCCTGGCTGGAGCAGAAGGAAAAGCGCCTGGCCCAGGAGGAAAAGGCCGAGTCCGGCCGCCAGAAGGTCCTCAAGCAGGAGCTCGAGTGGATCCGCCAGAGCCCGCGCGCCCGCCAGGCCAAGTCCAAGGCCCGCGTGCAGGCCTACGAGACCCTGGTCGCCGAGGCCGCCGACAAGGCGCCGGAGCCGGGCAGCATCTCCATCCCGCCGGGGCCGCGTCTCGGCGATCTTGTGATCGAGGCGCAGAACATCTCAAAGGCCTTCGGCGACATGCTGCTGATCGACGATCTCAGCTTCAAGATCCCGCCGGGCGCCATCGTCGGCATCATCGGCCCCAACGGCGCCGGCAAGACGACGCTGTTCCGCATGATCACCGGCCAGGAGAAGCCGGACAGCGGCAGCTTGAAGATCGGCGAGACGGTGAAGCTCGGCTACGTCGACCAGAGCCGCGATTCCCTGAACGGCAACAAGACGGTCTGGGAAGAGATCTCCGACGGCCTCGACGTGATCCAGCTCGGCAAGCATCAGACCCAGTCGCGCGCTTATGTCGGCGCCTTCAACTTCCGCGGCAGTGACCAGCAGAAGAAGGTCGGCGTGCTGTCGGGCGGTGAGCGCAACCGCGTGCACCTGGCGAAGATGCTGAAAGAGGGCGCCAACGTGCTGCTGCTCGACGAGCCGACCAACGACCTGGACGTCGATACCCTGCGCTCCCTCGAAGATGCGATCTCGGGATTTCCCGGCTGCGTGCTGGTCACCTCGCACGACCGCTGGTTCCTCGACCGCATCGCCACCCACATCCTGGCCTTCGAGGGCGACAGCCAGGTGGTGTGGTTCGAAGGCAACTACGAGGCCTACGAGGAGGACCGGCACCGCCGTCTCGGCGCCGCCGCCGACCAGCCGCACCGCATCAAGTACAAGCCCCTGACGCGCTGAGGTGACACGCTCGTATTGGTGGAACGGTAAGAGGCTCTGATTGGCTCGGCTAATGTAAGCTTGAAGGATGTTCGATCATGGATCTCACCAAAGACGATCTAGAAAAGATCGAAATCGTCCACGAAGATTTAGCCTACATTAAGGGTGAAGCAGGCCCTGAATGTAGTGACCACCAGCTACGCAGAATCAGCGTCCAGATGCGGCATCTCATCAATGATGACCAATTGATCCAGGCGTGGAAGCTCCTCGCTATGCAGCCTAAGCAGCCCGTGATCGTTGCGCCTAGGCTGCGCCATAAAGACTTAGATACTGGTGCAATTGCTGTTGCTGGTGGGGGACAGATTGGTGGCGTTAGTATTGGGAACGCAAAATTCATCCGCGGTAGAGCGTTCACGGAGAAGGAAATCAAGGAAAAGTATGAAAGAGAGCGTGGGGATATAGAGTTCCCATGGAATCTTTCAGACTATAAGCAGTCTTGCGGTGTATTCATTCAACGGAAGGCCATTCAGAGGCGACAAATCATTGCGTTTGTAGCCAACAAAAAAGGTGGCGCCCATCTGGATAAATCCCGGAAGAAGGATGAAGAAGCATACCGGTGCCTTGATGAGGCCATTAACTCAGGCGTCT
>JBFGUI010000261.1:0-4543 GCA_041565695.1 Kiloniellaceae bacterium | reverse complement strand
TTCTGCGCGTCCGAGGAAACGGCTGCCTGCGTCGTGACGACGTCGATCACCGCCGGCGCCTGCTCCAGGGCACGCGCGATGGCGCCGGGCAGGTCCTCGGCTCGGGTCACCTGCTCGCCATGGGCACCGAGCGCGCGCGCCATGCCCGCGTAGTCGCAATGCCGGAGGACCGTTCCCACGACACGGCCGCCGTAGTTGAACTCCTGGTCGTAGCGCTCGATGTTCCAGGCCGCGTTGTTCGAGACGATGAAGACGGCCTTTGCCCCGTGGCGCACCGCGGTGTCGATTTCCATGGCGTTGATGCCGTAGGCACCGTCGCCGTTGACCGAGATCACCTGGCGCTGCGGAAAGGCCAGCGCCGCGGCAACGGCGAAGGGAACGCCGACGCCCAGGCAGCCGAAGGCACCGGCATCCATGTAAGTGCGCGCCGCCAGTCCGATACGGGCGAAGCTCAGAAGATCGCCGCCGTCGGCCACGGCGATGTAGTCCGGATCCGCCACGGCCTTGATCGCCTCGAAGATCGCCAGCGGATGGATCTTGCCGTCGCTGCCGTAGCTGGGAGGCGGCGTGGTGTCGGCCTTGGCCAGCCGCTCCCGGTGTTTCTGCCGCAGGCCGTCAAGCCAGCTCCGATCGCGTTCCCCCGCCGCGTTTCCCAGGGCCTCGACGATGGCATCGAGGGCGAGATCGACCGGCGCCAGGAGCTCTGGATCGCCGCGCCGGTTGTCGATCAGCTCGCCGGCGTTGTCGGATATGCGCAGGAAGCGGGCATCGCCGAAAACCGCCGGAGAGCCATAGGCCAGCTGGTAATCGAGCTTGCGGCCCAGCGTGATCACCAGGTCCGCCTGCCCCATGGCGGCGGCCCGCACCGAGCCCACGAAGGCGGGATGCTCGGCGGGCACCAGCCCGCGGCTTTCCTGGGTATCGAGATAGAGCGCGTCCGTCGCATCGAGAAAGTGCAGGACGGCAGTACTCGCGGACCGCGCCCCGCGGCCGCTGATGACGAGTGGCCGGCGGGCGGCGCGGATCGCCGCGACGGCGTCGGCCACCCGCGCCGGCTCCGGGAGCGGGCGGCGTGGCGGCTTGGGTCGCAGCCAGTCGGCCACCACCAGCTGGTCCGCCACGGGATGACGCAGCACGTCGGTCGGAAACTCGATGTAGGCGGGGCCCGGCTCGCCGGCGTCGCCCTCGGCACGCGCGATCGCTTCATCGAGCTCGCGCAACGCCTGCTCCGGCACGCGGGCGGTGCGGGCATAGCGCGTCACCGGCTGCAGGATCTCGACGTGCGGGATGTCCTGCAGCGGCCCCATGTTGGCCTGCGGCCGCGAGGTGCAGCCGCCGATCAGCAGGACGGGGATGCGCGCGAGCGAGGCGTTGGCGATGCTGGTGACCGTGTTGGTCACGCCGGGGCCGGCGGTCACCATGGCGACGCCCAGGCTGCCCGTCAGCTCGGCATGGGCGTGCGCCATGTGCACGGCGGCGCGCTCGTCGCGCACGTCGACGATCCGGATCCCGAGGCGTGCCGCATGGTCCCAGATCGGCTGGATGTGGCCGCCCTGCAGACCGAAGATGCGGTCGACGCCGCGCTGCTGCAGCGCGCGGGCAATCCAGGCGGCGGCGCTTCGATCGTCCCTGTTCAGATCCTGTCGCGGCGCTTCCGCGGCCATGACGCTCATAGCGTAGTTCTCCTTAAGATCACGCGGGCTCAACCTGGCCGGTCCGACGTTCGGCCAGCAGCGTCCGCAGTTCGCGGTGAAGGATCTTTCCCGTGGCGTTGCGCGGCATCTCGTCGGCGCTGAGGAACAGGATCTCGCGCGGCCGCTTGTAGCCGGCCAGCCGGTCCTTGGCCCAGGCGATCAGCTCGTCCTCGGTGACCCGCCGGCCGGCGCGCAGCACGACGGCGGCCTGGACCGTCTCGCCCCATTTGGGATCCGGGCGCCCGACGACGGCCACGTCGCGCACCGCCGGGTGGCCGCCGAGCACGGCCTCGATCTCCGAGGGGTAGATGTTCTCGCCGCCGGAGATGATCAGGTTCTTCTTGCGGTCGATCAGCCGGATGAAGCCGTCCGCATCGCGCAGGGCGATATCGCCGACCGTCAGGTAGCTGCCCCGGAAGGCCTCGGCGGTCTTCTCCGGATTGTTCCAGTAGCCGTCGAAGCCGTAGGGACTGCAGGAGTAGAGCTCGCCCGGCTCGCCATCGGGAACCTCCCTGCCGTCATCGTCGAGCAGGCGGATGGGCGCCGAGCCGACGACCTCGCGGCCGACGGTCCCGAGCTTGTCGAACTGCTCGTCCGGGTGAAGCATGGTGACCCAGCCGGCCTCGGTCGAGCCGTAGAGCTCGAACAGCCCGGAGTTCGGAAACATCTCCATGATGGCGCGCTTCGTCTCCGGCAGCGCCGGCGCCGAGGAGATCATCAGCTTTTCGACCTGGCCGAAGGACGCCGCGCCGCGCTCCGCCTCGGGAACCTCCAGCAGCATGCTGTATTGCGTCGGCACCAGGGAGGTGAAGGTCGCGCCCACCTCTCCCAGGGTGCGCAGGCAGAGGGCCGGATCGAAGCTCTTGCGCGAAAAGATGGTCACGGCAGCGCCGCAGTAGACGAAGGCGGTGAAGAAGTTCAGCGAGTTGGCATGGCACATCGGCATGACCAGCAGGGCGTTGTCGCGCCGGCGCAGCGACAGCTCCACCTCGGTCATGAGCGCCAGCATGGCCATGCCGCGGTGCCCGCGGATGGCGCCCTTCGGCCGTCCCGTAGTGCCGGAGGTGTACATCAGGCACCAGGGATCCTCGGGGTTGACGGCCACCTGGGGTTCAGCGGCGGCGGCACCTGCGATCAGGGCCTCGTAGGCCGCGTAGCCGGCCGGCGCAGCGTCCGGGCCGATACGCAGAACGCGGCCGGCGGGCAGGTCGACTGCATCCCGGATGCCATCGATCACGTCGACGAGGGGCGCGTCGACGATGAGCGCGGCCGCGCCGCTGTCCTCCAGAATGTAGAGGATCTCGGGGCCCGTGAGCCGGAAGTTGATGGGGACCGCCACCAGTCCGGCCTTCGCCGTCGCCGCATAGATCTCGGCCCACTCCACGCGGTTGTAGGCGAGCACCGCGATGCGGTCGCCCTCGGCCAGGCCGAGGGCCAGCAGGCCGTTGGCCAGGCGGCAGGCGCGGTCGTTCCATTCGCGGAAGGTCATCGCCCGCTCGAGGTCCCGCGCGGCGATCCTGCCGGGCTGCAGACGGGCATGTGTCGAGAGCATCTGCCCGAGGGTGAAGGGGGCGGTGATCATCCAAGCGTTCTCCCTGCGGGGCGGCTAGCGCGCCGCCTCTTCATTGGCAACCGCGCCAGGCGCCGAGCCGTCGCCTCTGCCGAGCGCAGCCGTCAGGGCATCGGCCGCCAGCTCGATATGCTTGGAGGCCCGCGTCTCGGCGAGCGCTGCATCTCCTGCCGTGACGGCCTCCAGGATCGCGGCGTGCTGGCGCCAGATCGTGGTGGGCGGTTGCGCATGACGCAGGACCTCGCTCATCACGCGGCGCAGGAAGCGCCAGTGCAGCTCTGCGGTGCGTGCCAGGAGGGGGTTGCCCGAGGCCTCGTAGATCAGGTTGTGAAAGGCCTCGTCGCTGCGGACCTGGTCCAGCGTGACCTTGTCTTCGACAGCCCGGCGCCCCTTGGCCAGGATGGCCTCGCCGCGGCGCGCGATATCGCGGGCGGCGGCGGGGTTTTCCCGGGCGCGCTGGGCGGCGAGGCGCGCGGCGAGGCCGTCGAGCGCCGAGCGGATGTCGTAGTGGTGGCGCATCAGCGCCAGATCGAGCTGGGCCACGCGCATGCCGCGCCTGCCGACCTCCTCGACCAGACCGTCGGCCTTCAACAGGACCATCGCCTGCTGGATGGGCTGGCGCGAGACCCCGAAACGCTCGGCCAGCTGCTCCTGCACCAGGGGCGCGCCGGGCGGCAGGACTCCGTCGCAGATCTCGTCGAGCACGGCCTGATAGACCTGCTCTGCGAGCCCCGGGGCTGTCTGGATGACCGTCACGTCTACCTCTTTGGAATTCTGAATTCAGTATTCAATACGCCAAGACAGGACCCGGTGTCAAGGGCCGGCCACTTCCGGAGCGGGCCCCTCTTCTCTGCTTCGCTTCAGTTGGATATCACGGCTATCCGGCCAGCCTGCCCAGGAACGCTCGGCGACTCCGGCCAGACCCTGCCTGTGATCTTGGCTGAATCGAACGGCCGCTCGTGGGAGCTGTGCCGCCCCCATGCGTGCCGAAGTGCCTTCAGAAAACCCAGCCGACAGCGCGTAGAACGGGGGAACCACCGGTGCCGTTTTGCTGCCGCTGTCTTCGGGCTAGGTGCCTTCGGCCCTGTCCGGCGCCGAGGGATGGTAGGCCAGGTACTGGCGCTGCGTGGCGATGTGATCGGCCAGGAACTTCGCGTCGTGCCAGACGCCCCAGATGAAGGAGGAGCCGCGCCGCGACAGCCAGGGCAGTCCCAGGAAGTAGACGCCGGGCTCGGCCGACACGCCGCGCTGATGCTTCGGCCGGCCCTGATCGTCGAAG
>JBFGUI010000260.1:0-4552 GCA_041565695.1 Kiloniellaceae bacterium | reverse complement strand
TAAATGGCCTGCACCGAGGTGATCGAGCCTTTCTTGGTGGTGGTGATGCGCTCCTGCAAGATGCCCATGTCGGTGGCCAGGGTCGGCTGGTAGCCCACCGCCGAGGGAATACGGCCGAGCAGCGCCGAGACCTCGGAGCCCGCCTGGGTGAAGCGGAAGATGTTGTCGACGAAGAACAGCACGTCCTGGCCTTCCTCGTCGCGGAAGTATTCCGCCTGGGACAGACCGGTCAGCGCCACGCGGGCCCGCGCGCCCGGCGGCTCGTTCATCTGGCCGAAGACCAGCGCCACCTTGGAATCGCCGTCCAGGTTGATGACGCCGGATTCGATCATTTCGTGATAGAGGTCGTTGCCCTCACGGGTCCGCTCGCCGACGCCGGCGAAGACCGAGTAGCCGCCATGGGTCTTGGCGACGTTGTTGATGAGCTCCTGGATCAGCACCGTCTTGCCCACGCCGGCACCGCCGAACAGGCCGATCTTGCCGCCACGCGAGTAGGGCGCCAGCAGGTCGACGACCTTGATGCCGGTGACCAGCATCTCCGCCTCGGTGGACTGATCCTCGAAGACCGGCGCCTCGCGGTGGATCGGCAGGTTCTTGGTGGCATTGACCGGGCCGCGCTCGTCGATCGGCTCGCCGATGACGTTGATGATGCGGCCCAGCATCTCCGGGCCGACCGGCACGGTGATCGGGGCGCCAGTGTCCGTAACCTCCTGGCCGCGGACGAGACCCTCGGTGGCGTCCATGGCAATGGTGCGCACGATGCTCTCGCCCAGGTGCTGACCGACCTCGAGAACCAGGCGCTTCCCGTCGTTGGTGGTCTCCAACGCATTGAGGATCGGCGGCAGGTCGCCGGTGAACTGCACGTCCACCACCGGACCCATCACCTGGGTAATCTTGCCAACGAGGTTTGCTGCCATCTTCTTGCTCCTTGGTGCGAGCCGCGCGCTGTGCGCGGCCTGCCATCCACCGTTACATTGCTTCCTTAGCGGAAATAATCTCGATCAGTTCGCCGGTGATCGCCGCCTGACGCGTGCGGTTGTAGATCAGCGTCAGGTTGTTGATCATCTCGCCGGCGTTGCGCGTCGCATTGTCCATGGCGGTCATGCGGGCGCCGTGTTCGCTTGCCGCGTTCTCCAGCAGTGCCTTGAAGATCTGGATGGAGATATTGGTCGGCAGCAGCGCGGTGAGGATCTCCTCCTCGCCGGGCTCGTATTCGTAGACGGCGCCGTTGAGACCGCCGGTGCCGTTCTCCGCCTCGCCTTCCTCGGCCTGCGGTGGCGCGAAGGG
This sequence comes from Kiloniellaceae bacterium, assembly GCA_041565695.1. Lineage (GTDB taxonomy): Bacteria > Pseudomonadota > Alphaproteobacteria > Kiloniellales > Kiloniellaceae > Pelagibius. Next base: position 3,265 of record JBFGUI010000260.1, on the reverse strand, counting down.
AATCAGCTGCTGCGGCGTGACGATCTGCGAAATGGCGGAGCGGAACTCCGCATAGATCATGGTGCAGACGTCGAACTCGCCGGCCTCGAACATCTGGACCACGCGCTCGCCGATGGCCGAAGCCTTGTCGAAGCCGAGCGACGGCTTGGCCACGTCTTCGATCGTCTGCACGATCATCGACCCGTAGTCGCGGCGCAGCTGGTCGCGTCCCTTGCGGCCGACACAGAGGATCTTCACCGTCTTCCCGTCGTTGATGAGACCGCGGATCATACGCCGCGCCTCACGCACGATGGAGGAGTTGAAGCCGCCACAGAGGCCGCGGTCGGCCGTGGCCACCAGGATCAGGTGGGTTTCGTCGCTGCCGGTGCCGGCCAGCAGCTTCGGCGCCCCGGCCTGACCGGCGGCGGCTGCCGCCAGCGAACCCAGCATGCGCTCCATGCGCTGGGCGTAGGGGCGCGATGCCTCGGCCTGCTCCTGGGCGCGGCGCAGCTTGGCCGCTGCCACCATCTTCATGGCGGAGGTGATCTTGCGCGTCGACTTGACGCTGTCGATCCGCACCTTCAGGTCTTTGAGATTCGGCATCCGCCGTGCCCCGCTCGGCTTTCTCTACTGGGTCGTTCTTGCTCTTCGGATCAGGCCGCGAAGGTCTTGGCGAAGCTGTCGAGGAAGCTCTTCAGCTTCTCTTCCGTCGCGTCGGAGATCACCTGCTCGTCGCGGATGGCAGAGAGGATGTCCGCACCCTCGGCACGCAGCTTGGCGAGCAGCTGCGCCTCGAAGGCCGTCACCTTGTTCACCGCCACCTTGTCAAGATAGCCGCGCACGCCGGCGAAGATCACCGCCACCTGCTCCTCCACCGCCAGCGGCGAGTACTGCGGCTGCTTCAGCAGCTCGGTCAGGCGCGAACCGCGCGCCAGCAGGCGCTGGGTCGCCGCGTCGAGGTCGGAGGCGAACTGCGAGAAGGCCTCCATCTCGCGGAACTGCGCCAGCTCCAGCTTAATGGTGCCGGCGACCTGCTTCATGGCCTTGACCTGCGCGGCCGAGCCGACGCGGCTGACCGAGAGGCCGACGTTCAGCGCCGGGCGGATGCCCTTATAGAACAGTCCGGTCTCCAGAAAGATCTGGCCGTCGGTGATCGAAATCACGTTGGTCGGAATATAGGCCGAGACGTCGCCGGCCTGGGTTTCGATGACCGGCAGGGCGGTCAGGCTGCCGTTGCCGGCGGCGTCGCCCATCTTGGCCGCACGCTCGAGCAGGCGCGAGTGCAGATAGAACACGTCGCCGGGATAGGCCTCGCGGCCCGGCGGACGGCGCAGCAGCAGCGACATCTGGCGATAGGACACCGCCTGCTTGGAAAGGTCGTCGTAGATGATGACCGCGTGGGCGCCGTTGTCGCGGAAGAACTCGCCCATGGTGCAGCCGGTGTAGGGCGCCAGGAACTGCAGCGGCGCCGGCTCCGAAGCCGTGGCGGCCACGACGATGGAGTATTCCAGGGCGCCCTGGTCTTCCAGGATCTTTACGAATTTGGCGACGCTGGAGCGCTTCTGGCCAATCGCGACATAGATGCAGTAGAGCTTCTTGGACTCATCGCTGCCCTGGTTGATCGGCTTCTGATTGATGATGGTGTCGAGCGCGATGGCCGTCTTGCCGGTCTGGCGGTCGCCGATGATCAGCTCACGCTGGCCGCGACCGATCGGGATCAACGCGTCGATGGCCTTCAAGCCCGTCTGCATCGACTCGTGCACAGACTTGCGCGGGATGATGCCCGGGGCCTTCACCTCGACGCGGCGCCGTTCGGAACTCTCGATCGGGCCCTTGCCGTCGATCGGGTTGCCGAGCGCATCGACCACGCGGCCGAGCAGACCGCGGCCCACCGGCACGTCGACGATCTCGCCGGTACGCTTGACGATGTCGCCTTCCTTAATGCCGCGGTCTTCGCCGAAGATCACGACACCGACGTTGTCGACTTCGAGGTTCAGCGTCATGCCCTTGATGCCGCCGGGGAACTCGACCATCTCGCCGGCCTGCACGTTGTCGAGGCCGTAGATACGGGCCACGCCGTCGCCGACCGACAGCACCTGGCCCACCTCGGCGACATCCGCCTCGTTGCCGAAGTTTTCGATCTGGTCTTTCAGAATGGCGGAAATTTCCGCGGCGCGGATGTCCATCATCCGACCCCTTTCATGGCGAGTTGAAGTCTTTGCAGTTTGTTGCGGAGCGAGGAATCGATCATGCGGCTGCCGACCTTGACGATCAGGCCGCCAATCAGGCCCGGATCGACCTTAAGATCGAGCTGAACCTTGGCGCCCTCGGCGCTGCGCAGGGTTTGGAGAAGCGCGGCCTGCTGGGCATCGGTCAGCGTGCGGGCGGAAGTCACCTGGGCGGTGATCTCGCCGCGGCGGCGCGCCAGCTCGGAGATATAGCTCTCGATCATGGCAGGCAGCGCGAAAAGGCGATGATTGTCGGCGACCACGAGGACGAAGCGGCGGACAAGGTCGCCGATCCCGGCCCTGTCCAGCAGCGCGGCCATGGCCCGGCGCTGCTCTTCACGGGTGAAGACCGGGCTCGCCAGCAGGCGGCGCAGATCCTCGCTTTCGGCGATCAGCGCGCGCACCATCTTGAGGTCTTCGGCGACCTCGTCCAGTGCCTTGCGCTCATCGGCCAGATCGAGCAACGCGGCAGCATAGCGCCCCGCCAGGTCGCTCACGCTCGTGTTATCACCAGCCAAGCCCGATGTCCTCGATGTCCTTGTTTCACCCCTGCCCGCGCGGCTGGCCCTTGGTGCTGAAAAACGTCAGTGCTGAGGCCTTGCACAGGGCGGGTTCCCGCCCACGAGCGCGCGTTTGGTATCATAGCTGCCACGGGGTTGCAAGGCGGGTCGGGGCGACTTTCTGCCACTTTCTCCTGCCCGGATTTCAGCCCTTTTGGCGGCCCACGGCGGGGCCGCCGGGGAGCTGCAAGGACGGCTTCCCAAGCCCGTCGAAGCTGCCCCCTTTTTCGGCGGTTCCGGCCGCCCGCCGGCCAACCTCAGAGGAAACTGTAGGGATCGATATCTACCTGGAGGCGTACCGCACCGGGCAGCCGCACCTGCGCCAGCCACTGCCGCAGCAGCGGCTGGAGGCGCAGCTGCTTCGGCGCCCTGACCAGGAAGCGCCGGCGGTGGCGCCCGCGCAGCACCGCCAGGGGGGCCGGGGCCGGCCCCAGGACGCTCAGCCCCTCGGCCCGCGGGGCACAGCGTGCCAGGGCGCGCGCGACCTCGTCGACCTGC
>JBFGUI010000259.1:0-4560 GCA_041565695.1 Kiloniellaceae bacterium | reverse complement strand
TCACCCGCGCCGAGGTGACCAGCCGGCCGCTCTGGCCGCGCAGGATGCGCAGGAAGCCCAGCAGCAGCCGGTCGACGTCGATATCGCCGGCATCGGCCTCGTAGCAGGCGCGCGCGATGCGTTCGCGCCGCAGGATCGGGAACAGGCCGACCGCCTCCTGCGGCGAGATCTCCTGCGTCGAGGTGGCGCCGGCCATGTGGTGCTCGAAGAGCTCTTCCTCCTCGGCCGTCGCGATCATCATCTCGCCGCGCGGCGCGAGCAGCGAGGTTTCGGCGAGATCCTCCGGCGGGTCCGCCAGCTCGCCGTGGCTCGCCGCGTTGGCGGCGCGGATCACGTCGTTGCCGTAGTTGGCGACGAAGATCGCCGCCGAGCGGCCGGTGGCGTGATAGCCCGGCTGGGGCTCGGCCTCCAGCACGACGACCTTGGCCGCCGGCGCCGAGCGCGCCGCGGCGCCGATGCCGGCCATGCCGCCGCCGATGACCAGGATGTCGGCGGTCTCGGTCATGCGGTCAGTTTCCCGGCGTCTTCATCATCAGGACGCCGGCAGGCGGCTCGAACAACTCTGCCGGCTGCGGCCCCCTCTGCAAATCCGTCAGAAATACCTCAAACCGCTTGCCCCGCCCTTCACCGACAACCCGCATCAGGATGCCGTCATCGGTCACCCAGAACTCGCCGGTGCCGCCCGGCTGAACGAGCCGGTACCTGGTGACATCTTCACCCTGCAGCACTTCGCGGCCGACTTCCTCAAGCTGAGCCTTTTCCGACTCCTCGAGGGGCAGCATCACGAGCGGGTCGCCGAGCGGCATGTCCTGGCCAACGGCCTTGTCCGGCATGATGACATAGGACCGGCCGATATCGGGACGCCGGATCAGGATCTGTCCGACGCCCCGGATGGTCATCTCGAAACGCTCCTTGCCGTGGTCGAAGTGGAAGGGACCACTGGCCTCTTTTCCAGGAACGCGAAGCGTACGTGTGGCGGCGTAGGCGACATCCGGCCGTTCCCAGTCCACCGCTGTCGCCGGCTGCGCGACGACAGAGGCCAACAGGACAGCAACAAGACTGACGATCCGCATGACAGGTCCCCCTCGGTCGGTCGGCTTGCCAAACCTGCCAGAAAGGACCCGGCGGGGCGACTCTCTTGCGGGCAGGTGAGCCGCCAATCGCAAGCCCTAGCTCTTCACCCGGGTCATCTCCGGATCGTAGAGCGCCTCTGTGTGCAGTTGGCAGGGCACCCGCTCGGCGGCGACCTCGAGCTCGTAGCGGCCAGCGGTGAGATAGGCCTCGTCGACGCCGGCCCCGTTGCGCACGTAGCCGTAGCCGATGCTCCTGCCCGCCGTGTAGCCGTAGCCGCCGCTGGAGAGCCAGCCCACCCGCTCGCCGTCGCGGTAGATGGTCTCGCGGCCGAGCAGCACGACCGCGGGATCGTCGACGGTGAAGCAGGCGAGCCGCTTCTTGACGCCGCCGGAGACCTGCGCCTCGATCGCCGCGCGCCCCTTGAAGTCGATGTTCTTCTTCAGCTTCACCGCCCAGCCGAGGCCGGCCTCCACGGGCGTGTGGTCCGGGCCGATGTCCGCGCCCCAGGCGCGGTAGCCCTTTTCCAGGCGCAGGGTCTCGATGGCGCGGTAGCCGGCGTTGGTGAGACCGTGCTCCCGGCCCGCGGCCATCAGCGCCTCGTAGACGTTGACGGCGTACTCCGTCGGCAGGTGCAGCTCCCAGCCCAGTTCGCCGACGTAGGTGACGCGCAGGGCCAGCACCGGGCAGCCGGCGATGCCGATGCGCCTGGCCGTGCCGAAGCGGAAGACCTCGTTGCCGACGTCGTCGCGGGTGACGGCCGCGAGAATATCGCGTGCCCTGGGGCCCATCAGCGAGAGCACCGCGTTGGCCGAGGTGACGTCGAACAGCTGCGCGTTCATGCCTTCAGGAATGTTGCGCCGGATCCAGTCGAAGTCGTGGGTGGCAAAGCCGGTACCGGTGACGATGTAGAACTCGTCGTGGGCCGTGCGCGCGACGGTCAGGTCGCACTCGATGCCGCCCTTGTCGTTCAGCATCTGGGTGTAGGTCAGCGACCCCACGGGCTTGGCCACGTTGTTGGCGCAGATCCAGGTCAGCGCGTCCTCGGCGTCGGGCCCCTTGAGCACGAACTTGGCGAAGCTCGACTGGTCGAAGATCACCGCGGCCTCGCGCGCCGCCTTATGCTCACGCGCCACGGCCTCGAACCAGCCGGGCCGGCCGAACGAATAGCGGTCCTTGGGCTTCTCCCCCTTGCTGAGGTCGGCGAACCAGTTGGGCCGCTCCCAGCCCAGCTTCTCGCCGAAGCAGGCGCCCTGCTCCTTCAGGAGGGCATAGAGCGGCGAGCGCCGGCAGGGCCGCCCGCTGTCGTGTTCCTCGGAGGGCCAGGCGATGGTGTAGTGCTTGCCATAGGCCTCCAGCGTGCGGGTGCGCACCCAGTCGGTGTCGAAGTGCGGCCGCCCGAAGCGGCGGATGTCGACCGGCCAGAGGTCGTAGGGCGGCTGGCCGGCATGAACCCACTCGGCCAGCGCCTGCCCCGCCCCGCCGCCGGCGGCGATGCCGAAGGCGTTGAAGCCGGCACCGACGAAGAAGTTCTTGAGCTCCGGCGCCTCGCCGAGGATGAAGTTGCCGTCCGGCGTGAAGCTCTCCGGCCCGTTGATCAGCTCGCGCACGCCGGCGGTCTCCAGCGCCGGCACGCGGCCCAGCGCCAGCTCCATGAGCTGCTCGAAGTGGTCGAAGTTGGAATCCAGCAGGGTGTAGTGGAAGCCCTCGGGAATGCCGTCGACCGCCCAGGGGATCGGGTTGGGCTCGTAGCCGCCCATGATCAGGCCGCCGACCTCCTCCTTGTAGTAGGTCAGGCGGTCCGGATCGCGCAGGGTCGGCAGCTTCGCGGGCACGCCCTCGATGGGCTCGGTCACCATGTACTGGTGCTCGACGGAGACCAGCGGCACGTTGACGCCCACGGTGGCGGCCAGCGCGCGCGTCCACTGCCCGGCGCAGCAGACCACCACCGCGCAGTCGATGCGCCCCCTGTCGGTGAGCACTGCCTTGACCTTGCCGTTCTCGACCTCAATGGAGAGTACGCCCGTGTCCTCCAAGAGGGTCACGCCCTGCCGGCGCGCGCCTCTCGCGAGGGCCTGGGTGATGTCGGAGGGACTGGCCTGGCCGTCGGTCGGCAGGAAGGCGGCGCCGACCACGTCGTCGACCTGCATCAGCGGCCAGAGATCCTGCGCCTCCTTGGGCGTCAGCAGGTGCATCTCCAGGCCGAAGGAATGCGCCGTGGTGGCCTGGCGCTTCACTTCCGTCCAACGCTCTTCATTGCACGCCAGCCTGAGACCGCCGTTCATCTTCCAGCCGGTGGCGAGCCCGGTCTCGGCCTCCAGGGTGTCGTAGAGCCTGACCGAGTTGCCGAGCAGCTGGGTGATGTTGGCGTTGGAGCGCAGCTGGCCGACCAGCCCGGCGGCGTGGAAGGTGGTGCCGGAGGTCAGCTTGTGGCGCTCCACCAGCACGGTGTCGGTCCAGCCCAGCTTGCCCAGGTGATAGGCGGTGGAGCAGCCGACGATGCCGCCGCCGATGACGACCGCCTTCGCCGTGGATGGAAGTTCTGGCATCGATAGACCTCAGCTCTGCTGGAATTCTTCTGCGGCGGCCTTGAAGGCGGCCAGGTTGTCGGCGGTGTAGGCGGCGTAGTCGAAATCGATCTCGGAGTGGATCTCGGAGACCATGGACCACAGGGTCTCGCGCAGCAGCGAGGCGCACTTCATCGCCTGGTAGCGGCGACGCAGGCCGTTGTCGAGCGGTTGCTCGAAGTAGGTCTCGAGCAGCCAGTCCTCCTGCGCGCGCGAGAGGCCGTTGTTGGAGGCCAGCCCGCCGAGATCAAAGAGGGGCGAATTGAAGCCGGCGTAGTCCCAGTCGATGAGCCACAGCCGCGCGCCGTCGTCGATGAAGTTGGCGGGCAAGAGGTCGTTATGGCCGAAGACCATCGCGACGTCGCCCACCGCCTCCTCGAACTTCTGCGCCAGCACGAGCAGCGCCGGCAGCAACACCGCGTGCGGGCTTTTGCCCTCCTTCAGGGTCCAGGCGTAGTCGCGGATCACGTGGAACACCCAGAAGGCCAGCACCGGCCCGCGCAGGAACTTGGGCAGCTCGCGGTGGCAGCGCGTCACCAGCGGCAGCGCCCGTTCCAGCACCTCCTGGCGCTGCAGGTCCTCGGCCGCCAGGGTCCGGCCCTCGACGTAGTCGATCACCAGCACGCCCGGCTCATGATGCACCACGGCCGGCGAGATGCCGGCCTCGGCCGCCGCGCGGCTCGCCGCCAGTTCGTTGAAGCGCATCACCTGGTGGATCGGGATGTCGTCGCCGACCCGCACCACGTACCTGCGGCCGGCATCCTCGACGACGAAGTTCACGTTGGTGATGCCGCCGCCGAGCGGCTGCGGCTCGACCTTGCCCTGCCAGAGTTTGAGGCCCGCAGCGTTGGTGCGTGGGTCGGTCATGTCACTACGCTCCCGCGGCGGCGAGGCCGAGACGCGCCCGGGCGCGCGCCGCCCC
>JBFGUI010000258.1:0-4653 GCA_041565695.1 Kiloniellaceae bacterium | reverse complement strand
GTTAACAAAGGATTAATTCTCGTCAATTCGTTAGCAAATAATTAATCCTTGCGTGAGTAAAAAGGTAAGAATTCACCGTAATTAATTCAAATCAATGTGCAGCGAAGTCGTAGCCTGCACGGATCTGATCATGACGAGTGAAGCATTTTCTGGAAGCGCATACCTTGCCGGCCCTGTGCGGAGCCTGCGGGAAGCGTGCCATGATGTTAATCGCCAACGCCGCCAGATGCTGTCGCCCTGCGCAGCCTGCGGACTACATGACCTGTGCGCCATCTCGGTGGGAGACACGGTGGCCCCCAACCCTCAGCCTCGCCCTAGAGCCCCGTCGAGGCGCAGCGAGGCGGCGACAGCTAAGGTGGTGTAATCGCGCGTATCCGTAGTTGCCCAGACCTGTGGTGCCAAATGAAGCTGCATGAATGTCGGCTTCTGGCACCTTGAAGACATGATAAGAGACGAGATATCAGGTCTCGAAAACGGTCGAAAGCGGACATCCGGAGTGAGAAGGCGTCCCGAGGTTCAACGCCACCTTCCGCTCACAAAAGGTGACAAAGAAAAAGGCCCCCGCTCTCACGGGGGCCTTTGTCGTTTCGGTGCTTGCCTCTGAAGCGCGTTACGCCGCCTTCATCAGGTTGCGCAGCACGTAGTGCAGGATGCCGCCGTTGCGGTAGTACTCGACCTCGTCGGCGGTATCGATGCGGCACAGCAGCGGCACCTGCTCCGACGAGCCGTCCGGGCGGTGGATGGTCAGCGTGACCTGCATGCGCGGCTTGATGCCGCCGGCCACGCCGGTGATGTCGAAGGTCTCCTCGCCGGTCAGCTTCAGGGTATGGCGGTTGGTGCCCTCCATGAACTGCAGCGGCAAGACGCCCATGCCCACCAGGTTGGAGCGGTGGATGCGCTCGAAGGACTCGACGATGACCGCCTTGACGCCCAGGAGGCGCGTGCCCTTGGCGGCCCAGTCGCGCGACGAGCCGGTGCCGTACTCCGTGCCGCCGATCACCACCAGCGGCACGCCTTCCTCGGCGTACTGCATGGCGGCGTCGTAGATCGGCATCACCTTGCCGTCGGGCAGGTGCCTGGTGAAGCCGCCCTCGGTGCCGGCCGCGATCTCGTTCTTGATGCGGATGTTGGCGAAGGTGCCGCGCATCATGACCTGGTGGTTGCCGCGCCGCGCGCCGTAGGAGTTGAACTCCAGCGGCCGCACCTGGTGCTCCAGCAGGTACTCGCCGGCCGGGCTCTCCTTCTTGATGGAGCCGGCCGGCGAGATGTGATCGGTGGTGATGGAATCGGCCAGCATGGCCAGCGGCCGGGCGCCGATGACGTCGCTGATCGCGCCCGGCTCGGCCTTCATGTCCTCGAAGAACGGCGGGTACTGCACGTAGGTCGAGGAGGGGTTCCACATGTAGGTCATGCCGGTGGAGGTGTCGATCTGGCGCCACTCCTCCGGCCCCTCGAAGACGTTGGCATAGCGCGCCTTGAACATCTCCGGCGTCAGCACGTCGCCGATCACCTGGCTGATCTCCTGGTTGGAGGGCCAGATGTCCTTGAGGTAGACCGGCTTGCCGTCCTTGCCGGTGCCGAGCGGGTCGTTGAGCAGGTCGACCTTCAGCGAGCCGGCGATGGCGTAGGCGACCACCAGCGGCGGCGAGGCCAGGTAGTTCAGCTTCACCATGGGGTGCACGCGGCCCTCGAAGTTGCGGTTGCCGGAGAGCACCGCGGCGACCGAGAGGTTGCCCTTCTCGATGGCGTCCTGGACCGGCGCGTCGAGCGGGCCGGAGTTGCCGATGCAGGTGGTGCAGCCGTAGCCGACCAGCTCGAAGCCGAGGGCGTCGAGGTGCTCCTGCAGGCCGGCGGCCTCCAGGTAGTCGGTCACCACCTGGCTGCCGGGGGCGAGCGAGGTCTTGACCCAGGGCTTGCGGGTCAGGCCCTTCTCGGTGGCCTTCTTGGCCAGGAGGCCGGCGGCGACCAGCACCGCGGGGTTCGAGGTGTTGGTGCACGACGTGATGGCGGCGATCACCACGTCGGCCGGGTCCAGGGTCTCGTCGCTGCCGGCCAGCGGCTGCGACTCGCCCGCGCCCATGTCGGCCAGCGCCTTCTCCGCCGAGGCCTTGACGCCGCTGAGCGCGACGCGGTCCTGCGGGCGCTTCGGGCCGGCCAGGCTCGGCTCGACGTCGGCCAGGTTCAGCTCCAGCGCGTCGGTGAAGACCGGGTCGGGCGTCGAAGCGTCGCGCCACATGCCCTGGGCCTTGGCGTAGGCCTCCACCAGGGCGACGCGCTCGGGATCGCGGCTGGTGAACTTGAGGTAGCGGATGGTCTCCTCGTCGATCGGGAAGATGCCGCAGGTGGCGCCGTATTCCGGGGCCATGTTGCCGATGGTCGCCTGGTCGGCCAGGGTCAGGTGGTCGAGGCCGTCGCCGTAGAACTCGACGAACTTGCCGACCACGCCCTTGGCGCGCAGCATCTGCACCACGGTCAGCACCAGGTCGGTGGCGGTGGTGCCTTCCTTCATCCGGCCGGTCAGCTTGAAGCCGATGACCTCGGGGATCAGCATGGAGACCGGCTGGCCCAGCATGGCTGCCTCGGCCTCGATGCCGCCGACGCCCCAGCCGAGCACGGAGAGGCCGTTGACCATGGTGGTATGGCTGTCGGTGCCGACCAGGGTGTCGGGATAGGCGACGGTCTTGCCGTCCTCCTGCTTGGTCCAGACCACCTGGGAGAGGTACTCGAGATTGACCTGATGGCAGATGCCGGTGCCCGGCGGTACGACGCGGAAGTTGTCGAAGGCGGTCTGGCCCCAGCGCAGGAAGGAGTAGCGCTCGCCGTTGCGCTCGAACTCCATCTCCACATTCTTCTTGAAGGCGTCGGCGGTGCCGTAGTTGTCGACCATCACCGAGTGGTCGATGACCAGGTCGACCGGCGACAGCGGGTTGATCTTGCGGGGATCGCCGCCCAGCTTCTCGAGCGCCTCGCGCATCGCGGCCAGGTCGACCACGGCGGGCACGCCGGTGAAGTCCTGCAGCAGCACGCGGGCCGGGCGGTAGGCGATCTCGCGGTCGGAGCGCTTGTCCTTCAGCCACTGGCCGATGGCGCGGATGTCGTCCACGATGACGCTGTTGCCGTCCTCGTAGCGCAGCAGGTTCTCCAGCAGCACCTTCATGGAATAGGGCAGCCGGGACACGTCGCCGATCTCGGCGGCAACGGCCTCCAGGGAATAGTAGCTGTAGGTCTTGCCCCCGACCTTAAGGTCGCGGCGGGTCTTCAGGGTATCTTGGGAAGGCATGAGCATCTCTCCTTCGGTTGCGTTGGGACGCGCCTGGCAGCCCTGCCTTCGCGGCCACCGCTTCTCAAAGGCGGCGTCAGCCCCGAGGCTGCCGGCGTGCCCCGCGACCGGTTGCGACCGTTTCGCGGGAGCTCACGTTTGGGAATGTGGCGTTAACATACTCGCCGGCGCCAAGTTGTCCATGACGTTTTGATGGCCTGGCCGGCGCGGCAAAACCCCAGGTTTCCCGACCCTGAGCGGCGGCGATTGTTACCGCACCGCGGTAAGGAATTCCTTAGCGGCGGCGATGACCGCGTCGCGCTGTTCCAGGTGGGGCTGGTGGCCGCAGCCGGGCAGGATCAAGGTCTCGACCGGGCCCGCCGCCCGCTCGGCGACCAGGTTCACCTGCGCTGCGCTGCCGTAGGCGTCCCCGGCGCCCTGGATCACCAGGCTCGGGCAGGCGATGCGCGGCAGCTCGGCGCGCATCTCGCAGCCCTCAAAGCCGGGTGCCAGCCAGGTCTCGGCCCAGGCGCGCCACAGGGTCTCGGTCTGCGCGCCGTGATAGCGGGCGAGGCGGCGGCGGATCTCCGCCGCCCCCGGGTCGCCGTCGGCGGCGCGGATGCCGGCCAGGGTGACATCTTCCACCATGACATGCGGGGCCAGCGCGATGCAGGCGGCCGGTCGCTCGGGAAAGGCCGCGGCGTACATCAGCGCGATGGTCGCCCCGTCGCTGTGGCCGAGCAGCAGCGGCCGCGCGATGCCGGCGGCGGCCAGCACGGCGGGCAGCACGACCCGCGCCTCGTGGCGCAGGTAGTCGCCGTCCCGCGGCAGGCTGAGCGGGCTGGAGCGGCCATGGCCCTGGCGCTCGTAGACCAGGCCCGGCAGGGCCGCGGCGGCGCAGATATCCTCGGGAAAGCCCTTCCACTGGCCGATCGAGCCCAGCGCCTCGTGCAGGAAGACCAGGGTCGGCCCCTCGCCGGCGGGCCCGATGCGGCGCGCGGCCAGGCGCAGGGCGCCGACCTCTAGGAAGAAATTGTCGCGGGAAAGGCTCTCGTCGCGCATCAGAGGGTCAGAAGATGTCCTTGTTGGCGCGGACCTCGTCCCTGATGAAGTCGATGGTCTCGCGCACCCGGCGCAGGGCGGCGGTGTTCTCGTGGCTGACGATCCAGAAGGTGCGGGTCAGCGAGAAGGTCTTGGCGAGCACCGGCTGCAGGCCGCTCTGCTGGCCGGCCAGGAAGTCGGGCAGGATGCAGACGCCGGCGCCGGCCAGCGTGGCGTTCATCTGGGCGATGAGGTTCGAGGAGGAGATCTGCGGCACCATCTTGCGGCCGAAGACCGGCATGTAGTCCAGCTTGGGGTCGAAGATCAGGTCGGGGATGTAGCCGATCATGGTG
>JBFGUI010000257.1:0-4677 GCA_041565695.1 Kiloniellaceae bacterium | reverse complement strand
CGCGGTCCGTAGGGCAACTCAGTTCCCCCTATGGCGATGTCAGCAGCGTTCGGCCGCCCGCCGCCCTCACCCCTCGACGATGTGGCCGTGCTCGAGGCGCAGGATGCGGTCCATGCGCTGCGCCAGGTCCATGTTGTGGGTGGCGATGACGGCGGCCAGGCCGCTATCGCGCACCAGCTTGACCAGCATCGCGAAGACGCCGTCGGCGGTGTCCGGGTCGAGGTTGCCGGTGGGCTCGTCGGCCAAGAGGATCGAGGGCTCGTTGGCGAGGCCGCGGGCCATGGCGCAGCGCTGCTGCTCGCCGACGGAAAGCCGCGCCGGGCGGTGGCTCTCGCGCTCGCTCAAGCCCACCAGGCCGAGCAGCTCGCGCGCCTTGGCCTTGGCCTTCGACTTGGAAACGCCGGCGATCATCTGCGGCAGCTCGACGTTCTCCAGGGCGGAGAACTCGGGCAGCAGGTGGTGGTACTGGTAGACGAAGCCGATGGCCCGGCGGCGCAGCGCGGTGCGCTGGGCGTCGTTCATGGCCAGGCAGGCCTGGCCGTCGATCAGCACCTCGCCGGCGTCCGGCCGCTCCAAGAGCCCGGCGATGTGCAGCAGGGTCGACTTGCCGGCGCCCGACGGCCCGACCAGGGCGACGATCTCGCCGCCGGAGACCTTGAAGGAGGCGTCGTGCAGCACCTCCAGCTCGCTGCGCGCCTGGCGGAACACGCGCTTCACGTCGCGCAGCTCCAGGCCCTGGCCGTTGCGGCTGCCGATCACGCTACTCATAGCGCAGCGCCTCCACCGGATCGAGGCGCGCCGCGCGCCAGGCGGGATAGAGCGGCGCCAGGAAGGAGAACACCAGGGCGACCAGCACCACCAGGGCGACCTCGAAGGAATCGACCTTGGCCGGCAGGCGGGTCAGGAAGTAGATCTCGTCAGGGAACAGCTCGGTCTGCAGCACCCGCTGCACCCACTGGCGGATCTCCTCGATGTTGAGCGAGAAGCTGAGGCCGAGGATGAAGCCGACCGCCGTGCCGACGATGCCGGTGGTGGCGCCGGTGACGAAGAAGATGCGCATGATGGTGCCGCGGGTCGCGCCCATGGTGCGCAGGATGGCGATGTCGCGCCCCTTGTTCTTGACCAGCATGACCTGGCCCGAGAGCACGTTGAAGGAGGCCACCAGGATGATCAGCGAGAGGATCAGGAACATCACGTTGCGCTCGACCTGGATGGCGCTCAAGAAGCTGGCGTTGGAGCGCTGCCAGTCGACGATGCGGTAGCCGGGGCCGAGCGCGCCGCGGATCAGCAGCTCCGTCTCGCCGACCCGGGTCGGGTCCTCGACGAAGACCTCGACGGCGTTCACCGCGTCGGGCAGGCGAAAGAAGATCTGCGCGGCTTCCAGCGGCATGTAGATGAAGCTCTCGTCGTAGACCGAGAAGCCCATCTCGAAGAGCCCGGCGATGCGGTAGGTCTTGAGCCGCGGCACCGTGCCCATCACCGTGGTGTTGCCGGTCGGCGAGACCAGGGTGATGCTGTCGCCGGCGCGCAGGCCGTGGTTGGCGGCGAGGCGCGCGCCGATCAGCACCCCCTCGCCCGCGGCGAAGTCCTCCAGGTTGCCGGCGACGATGTTGCCGGCGATCAGCGGGCGTGCCTCGATGTCGGCCAGGGTCATGCCGCGCACCAGGGCGCCGGCGGCCGACTTGCCGATGGTGGCCACCACCTGGCCCTGGATCTGCGGCGTCACCAGGGTGACGCCCGCGACGCCGGCAAGGCGCCGGCTGAGATCGTCGTAGCTGTCGATCTGCAATGAGGAGCTGAACACCGTCAGGTGGCCGTTGGCGCCGAGGATCTGCTTCAGCAGCTCCTGGCGGAAGCCGTTCATCACCGCCATGACGATGATCAGCGCCGCCACGCCGATGGTGATGCCGAGCACCGAGAAGGCGGCGATGATGGAGACGAAGCCTTCCTGCCGGCGCGGCCGCAGATAGCGCAGCGCCACCATGCGCTCGAAGGCGGAGAAGGCCATGCGCCGCCGACCCTAGGCGACCAGCCGGGCGATGGCGGAGTCGGGCGACAGCTCCTCGCGCTCGGCGTTGCCGCCGCGGCGCTTCAGCTCGACCACGCCATTCTTAAGGCCGCGCGGGCCGACCACCAGCTGCCAGGGCAAGCCGATCAGGTCCATGGAGGCGAACTTGGCGCCGGCGGACTCGTCGCGGTCGTCGTAGAGCACCTCGACGCCGGCCTCCGCGAGCTGGCCGTAGAGCCGGTCGCAGGCCGCCGTGCAGTCGCCGTCGGCGGCGCGCAGGTTGATCAGGCCGACCTTGAAGGGCGCCACGGACTCCGGCCAGATGATGCCGTTGTCGTCGTGGCTCGCCTCGATGATGCCGCCGACCAGGCGCGACACCCCGACGCCGTAGGAGCCCATCTGCACCGGCACGGTCTGGTCGTCCGGCGTGGTGACGAAGGCGCCGAGCGGCTCGGAGTACTTGGTGCCGAAGTAGAAGATGTGGCCGACCTCGATGCCGCGGCCGACGTAGCGGCGCTCGGCCGGCACCGCCGCCTCGAAGGCGGCCTGGTCGTGCTTCTCATCGGTGCGGGCGTAGAGGTTGGTGAAGTAGTCGACCACCTTCTGCACCGCGGCGTCGTCCTGGTAGTCGATGTCGCCCAGCACGTCGAAGTCGAGGAAGTCGCGGTCGCAGTAGACCTCGGACTCGCCGGTCTCGGCCAGCACGATGAACTCGTGGCTGAGGTCGCCGCCGATCGGGCCGGTGTCGGCCTCCATCGGGATGGCCTTGAGGCCCATGCGCGCGAAGGTGCGCAGGTAGGCGACGAACTGCTTGCGGTAGGCGCGGCGCGCCGCCTCGTAGTCCATGTCGAAGGAATAGGCGTCCTTCATCAGGAATTCCCGGCCCCGCATCACGCCGAAGCGCGGCCGTACCTCGTCGCGGAACTTCCACTGGATGTGGTAGAGGCCCTTGGGCAGGTCGCGGTAGCTCTTGGCGCCGTTGCGGAAGATCTCGGTGATCAGCTCCTCGTTGGTCGGCCCGTAGAGCATCTCGCGCTCGTGCCGGTCGACGATGCGCAGCATTTCCTTGCCGTAGTCCTCGTAGCGGCCGGACTGCTTCCACAGCTCGGCCGACTGGATGGTCGGCATCAGCAGTTCCTGCCAGCCGGCGGCGTCCTGCTCCTCGCGTACGATCTGCTCGATCTTCTTGAGCACGCGGTAACCCAGCGGCAGCCAGGAGTAGATGCCGGCCGAGGCCTGGCGCACCATGCCGGCGCGCAGCATGAGCCGGTGCGAGACGATCTCCGCCTCCTTCGGCGTTTCCTTCAGGGTCGGCATGAAATACTGCGAAAGGCGCATGGATTACTCGCGTGGTTGGCTGCGGGCGGAGCCGCTGCCGGCTCCAGGCGCGAAAAATGACCGGGATTCCGCCGCTTCGCAAGGCTTCCAGCCGCGCTCCCGACGGAAAGCTGTATAGGGAAGGCAGGGGGGCTTGTCCATGCCGGCAAGCCGGCTACCGGGCCGGCTAGTGGCCGGCTACTGGACCGGTGCCGCCTCGCGCTGTGTCCGCTGGCAGCGGGCGGCCAGCTCGGCCTCGGCCTCGCTCTGCAGCGGCTGGCCGTTGAAGAAGGCCCGGCCGCTGGCCACGTCGACCACCACCTCGCCGATGAAGATGTCGCCCTTGAAGCTGGTCTCCTCGGCCGGGATGCCGAAGCGCTCGAAGAGGTCCACCTCGATGGGGATGACCACGGCCCCGGGCAGGATCAGGGAATTACCGTCGTCGAGGTCGGCCGGCACCACCGGCTTGCCGCGCACGTCGCGGCCCGGCTGGTAGGTCACGTCGTCGGCCGGGTGGTGGCGCGCCAGGCGCGCGCAGTCGCCCTCGCTGATGGTCAGGTAGCCGTCCTGGGCCGCGGCCGGCCCGGCCGGGGCCAAGCCCAGGAGGGCGCCCGCGACGAGCGCGGTCCGGAACGGGGCCAGGAGCGTCATGGGGCGAGCCTAGAGGGGCCGCGCTTAACAAAGCAATAAGTCCGGTCGGGGCTGGCCGTTCTACCTTAGCGCGAAATATCCGGGGTATTATCCACCTCGATATAGCGGCACGCGCAATTGTTGCAATGCAACATGGTGGAAATGGACAACAATGTTAGAAAAGAGATGACGGGCCCCTTCGATTGGGATAAAACTCATGCCGCTAAGAACTGCGCGAAACAGCGCAGCGCGGCCCAAGTTTAGGGTGGACACGCCTGTGGCGGCCTTCGGGAGCCGTCCAAGAGCAAAAGAGCCTGATCAACAGGCCTGAAAAAGCTGAACAGGGAACTGGCGAAGGCAAGCGAGAGCTTGCCTATTTTTTTTTGCCCAGGCGACACCTCGCCCAAACTCCCAACCCCCGAAGTTCCTAGCCTGCCGGCTTGCGGAAGGGCTCGACGGTCTCGCGGAAGGAGATCCAGCCCTGGTCGATGATCAGGTAGATGACGCCCCAGATGACCAGGGCGATAAGCGCGGTGGCGAGGAACTTCTTCAGCAGCAGCGGGCGTTCCGGGGCGCCGGGCTCGTGGCCTGCCTCCGGTGTCTCGCTCGGGCGCACGCCCCAGGGCAGCACGGTCAGCAGCACCACCATGAAGACCATGCAGTAGACCAGGATGCCGGTGAACCACGACATGACGCGCCGTCCCGCCCCCGCCTCAGGCCTG
>JBFGUI010000256.1:0-4740 GCA_041565695.1 Kiloniellaceae bacterium | reverse complement strand
GCGGCACCGGCGGCGGACTGGTCGAGGTCGACCAGCAGCGCCGAGTAGCGGTGGGTGGCGATGCTGGTGCGCGCCACCACGGCGGGCTTGCCGCCGCTGCCGACCACCGCCTCGAGCGCGGCTTGGTTCTCGGCGATGCGGGCGTCGGCTTCGTCCTTGCTGACGAAGGAGCCGAACACCAGCCCCCAGCCCGGCAGCTCGCCGTCCATTAGGTCGGCGGTCTCGGCGTTCTGGCCGACCGGGCAGCGCGGCCCCGGCAGCACGTAGGGCGCGGCAGCGCGCGCCTGTCCCCGCAGGGCCGTCACCAGGATCGTACCGGTGCTGCTTTCGCGGGGCGTGGCGAAGCCGGCGTCCATCAGCCGCGTCATGCGCAGGTTGCGCTGCCCGCCGGTCGCCCCGCCGAGCACTACGCCGATGAGGCGCCGCCCGTCGCGGATGGCGCTGGCCAGCAGGTTGTATCCGGAGCCGCAGGTGAAGCCGGTCTTGATGCCCTCGGCGCCGGCATAACCGCTCATCCAGCCGTTGGTGGTGCTGCCGCCCAGGCCGCCGACGGAGACGTGAGTGCGGCTGAACAGGTCGAAGTGCTGCGGATGGTCGCGCAGCAGCGCGCGGCCAAGGATCGCCAGGTCGCGCGCCGTCGTCACCTGGGCCGGGTCGGGCAGGCCGGTGGCGTTGGCGAAGACCGACTGGGTCATGCCGAGCGCCTGGGCGCGCCGCGTCATGGCGGCGGCGAAGGCGGTCTCGCTGCCGCCCAGCGCCTCGGCCAGGGCCACCGCCGCGTCGTTGGCCGAGCGCACGATCATGGCGCGCAGCAGGTGGCGCACGCGCACCTTCTGGCCGCGCGCGAGGCCGAGGCGGGTCGGCGGCATGGCGGCGGCGCGGGCCGAGACGGTGATCTTTTGGTCCAGGGTGAGGCGGCCGTCGGCCAGGGCCTCGAAGATCAGGTAGGCGGTCATCGCCTTGGTGACGGAGGCGGGATACCAGGGCCGGGTGGCGTTCTGCTCGGCCAGCACCGCGCCGGTCTCGGCCTCGACCAGCAGCCAGGCCGGCTCCGGCCGGGCGATCTCAGCTTGCGCGGGGCCGAGCCACAGCCCCACGGCCAGCACGCCGGCGATGCCCCAAGGCCCGCGCATGATCTTCCCCTCGATCGGCCGAAACGATGAGGATAGGGCAGGGCGGGGCCGCTGAGAAGCCTTACGGGTGCGGGCTAGCCCGAATGAGCCGGGGCTAATACCCCTGGTTCAGGTCGACGATGTCGGCCACCGGCTGGCCGGCCATGAAGCGCTTGAGGTTCTCGGCGATCACCTTGGCGCCGGTCTCCGGGTCGATCAGGCTGGCGATATGCGGGGTCAGCAGGATCTTGGGGTGGCGCCAGAAGGGGTGGTCGTCGGGCGGCGGCTCGGTCTGCAGCACGTCCAGGGTGGCGCCGCCGAGCTGTCCTGAATCGAGCGCCGGGATCAGGTCCTTCTCGACGAGATGGCGGCCGCGGCCGACGTTGATCAGGCAGGCACCCTTGGGCAGCCGGGCGAAGAGGCGTCGGTCCAGAATGCCCTCGGTCGTCGGCGTCAGCGGCAGCAGGCAGACCAGGATCTCGGATTTCGAGAGGAAGACCGGCAGCTGGTCCTCGCCGTGAAAGCACTCGATGCCGTGCAGGCGCTTCGGCCGCCGCGCCCAGCCGCGCACGCTGAAGCCCAGCTCGACCAGCACGTGGGCGGCGTCGGAGCCCATGTTGCCGAGGCCCATGATGCCGACCGTCCGCTTGGGGGCGGGCGGCGTGATGATCTGGTCCCACACCCGGCGCGCCTGGGCCGCCTCGATGTCCGGCAGGCGGCGGTGGTAGCGCAGCACGTGCAGCGCCAGGTACTCGCGCATGCGCTGGCGCAGCTCGCTGCCCACGGTGCGGATGATGGGGATGTCGGGCGGCAGCTCCGGGTCGGCCAGCAGGTGGTCGATGCCGGCGCCCATGGAGACGATGCACTTCAGGTTGGGAAAGCCCTTGAGCCCGCCCGGCGGCGGCCGCCACACCACCGCGTACTCGACCTTGGCCTTGTCGCCGGGATCCTCCCAGGCGCGGCACTCGACCTCCGGCAGCAGCGCCTGCAGCGCATCGCGCCACCACTCGGCCCGGCTGGTTCCGACGCGCACGACGAGGGTCATGGCTGCGCTCCCGTCGCCACAGCACCAATCGTCATTGCCGGGCTTGTCCCGGCAATCCATGGTGATGTCGGACTCGACTGTGCGTACGGCGAAATGGACCCTCGGGACAAGCCCGAGGGTGACGGGAGGAGTGGCGGCTCGGCATTGTGCGCGTATTCAACTGTCATGTCCGACCACCACATCCTGGACAGCTTTTCTTCGATCTTCGCTCACGCCGCGGGGGTGAAGGGGTGCTCTATGACGACCAGGCGCTTGCGGGTCTTCACGTGCGCCAGGGAGTCCGCCGCCACCGCCTTGCCGTGTTCCGTGCCGTAGGCGGCAAGCATGGCCTCCTCGCTGTCGAACCACAGCTCGCTGACGCCGTCGTAGTCGTTGTCCGGGTCCGTGGCGATGTTCACCTGGTAGCGCTTGAGGCCCTCCAGCTTCACCGCCAGGGGCACGTGCTCCTTCAGCATCCAGTCGGCAAAGTCCTGGAGGCTCATGTCGTCCCTGCGCTTCAGCAGGATCACCGCCTTGATCATGTCTTGCCCTTCTTGCTCAGCCCTGTTCCTGGGGCGCCGTGTATTCCAGGCCGAGCCCGCGCAGCACCATGCGCACGATGGTCTCGGCCGCCTCGTTGTAGTCCCGGGCCGCCAGCTGGCGCCGCCCGACCAGGGCGCCGACCTGCACCTCGAAATCGGCGTAGTGCTGGGTCGCCGCCCAGATGATCGAGAAGAGATGCACCGGGTCGACCGGCTCGATCCGTCCCGCCGCGGCCCAGGCGTCCAGCACCCTGGCCTTCTCCTTCACCAGGCTGCGCAGCTCGTTCTTCAGGAAGTCGCGGGTGTGGCGCGCGCCGCGGATCATCTCGTTGGCGTAGACCTTGGAGGCCAGCGGGCGCTCGCGCGAGTGGCGGATCTTGGCGCGGATGTAGTCGGCCAGCGCGGTGGCCGGGTCGCTCGCCTCGGTGATACGGTCGAGCTCGCCCAGCCAGAGGCCGAGGATGTCCTCCAGCACCGCGTGGTAGAGCGCCTCCTTGGTGCCGAAGTAGTAGTGTACGTTGGCCTTGGGCAGGCCGGCCTTGGCGGCGATCGCCGCGGTGGTGGCGCCGCGGTAGCCCTGGTTGGCGAAGACCTCCTCGGCGGCGGCGAGGATCAGCGCCCGGTTGCGCAGCCGGATGTGCCCCGGGGCGGTCTCGTCCTTGCCGCCGGAGTCCTTGACGTCGAGATCCTTGGCTTCGGCGCTGCCGGCTTCGGTCCCCTTATCCAGCGCGTCGGACATTCGTACTCCTATGCCGGCGCCTGGGTCCGGCGCCTATGCGTCTGATTCGCCCCGATTATCGCCCGCGATCCGCGGCGAGGCAAAACCTGACCGATTGGTCAAATTTAATTGACCGCTTGGTCAGGACAACGCTACAGTCATCGCTATCGCGAGTGCAAGCCGCCGGACAAGAGCGGCTGCCTTCGGAGGTTCAGGGAGATCATGATGGGGAACCAACCGGACATCGCCGCCGGGCGCCTGCCGGACTCCGCCTACGCGGAGAATTTCAGCGACGTGCATCCGCCGCTCGACCGCAAGGCGGCACTGGTCGAGGCGGCGCGCTGCTACTTCTGCTACGACGCGCCCTGCGTCGAGGCCTGCCCGACGGGCATCGACATCCCGAGCTTCATCCGCAAGATCTCCACCGACAACCTGCGCGGCGCGGCGCTCGACATTCTCGAGGAGAACATCCTCGGCGGCGCCTGCGCGCGGGTCTGCCCGACCGAGGTGCTGTGCCAGCAGGCCTGCGTGCGCAACACCCAGGAATCGAAGCCGGTGCAGATCGGCCTGCTGCAGCGCTACGCCACCGACGCGGAGATGCTGCACGGCGGCCATCCCTTCACCCGTGCCGCGCCGAGCGGCAAGAAGGTCGCCGTGGTCGGCGCCGGGCCGGCGGGCCTGGCCTGCGCCCACCGCCTGTCGCTGCGCGGCCACGACGTGGTCATCCTGGAAGCCAGGCCCAAGCCGGGCGGCCTCAACGAGTACGGCATCGCCGCCTACAAGGTGCCGGAGGACTTCGCCCAGATGGAGGTCGGCTTCGTGTTGGCCCTGGGCGGCATCGAGCTGCGCGACAACCAGGCCCTCGGCCGCGACTTCACCCTGGCCGACCTGCGGCGCGACTACGACGCGGTGTTTCTCGGCATGGGTCTCGGCGGGGTGCGCCGGCTCGGCCTGGAGGGCGAGGACCTGAAGGGCGTCTACAACGCCGTCGACTACATCGCCGAGCTGCGCCAGAGCGACGACCTCAAGTCGCTGCCGGTCGGCCGCAAGGTGGTGGTCATCGGCGGCGGCAACACGGCCATCGACGTCGCCGTGCAGAGCAAGCGCCTCGGCGCCGAGGACGTCACCCTGGTCTACCGCCGCGGGCCGGAGGCCATGTCGGCGACGCACCACGAGCAGGTCTTTGCCCAGGTCAACGGCGTCAAGATCAAGCACTGGGCCCAGCCGCGCGAGATCCGCGGCATGAACGGGCACATCACCGACGTGGTCTTCGAGTACACCCAGCTCGACGACAAGGGCCGGCTCAGCGGCACCGGCGACGTCTTCAGTCTGCCGGTCGACATG
>JBFGUI010000255.1:0-5005 GCA_041565695.1 Kiloniellaceae bacterium | reverse complement strand
CCTTGCCAGCCAGGCGCCGCAGAGCGGCGGTGTCGAGACGGTCCTCTCGGTCAACAACATCGAGGTGGTCTACGACCACGTCATCCTGGTGCTGAAGGGCGTCTCGCTGGAGGTGCCGCGCGGCGGTATCGTGACGCTGCTCGGCGCCAACGGGGCGGGCAAGACCACGACCCTGAAGGCGATCTCCAACCTGCTGCGCGCCGAGCGCGGCGAGGTCACCAAGGGCTCGATCGAATTCGAGGGCAAGCGCGTCGATGCGCTGACTCCCAACGACCTTGTGAAGGCCGGGGTGGTGCAGGTCATGGAAGGCCGCCACTGCTTCGAGCACCTGACCATCGAAGAGAACCTGCTGACCGGCGCCTACACGCGCAGCGACGGGCGCGGTGCCATCCAGGCCGATCTCGAGCTGGTCTATGACTATTTCCCGCGCCTGAAGGAACGGCGCGGCTCCATGGCCGGCTACACTTCCGGCGGCGAGCAGCAGATGTGCGCCATCGGCCGGGCGCTGATGAGTCGGCCGACCATGATCCTGCTCGACGAGCCTTCCATGGGCCTCGCCCCGCAGCTGGTCGAGGGCATCTTCGAAACCGTCAAGCGGCTCAACGAGGAGGAGGGCGTGTCCTTCCTGCTGGCCGAGCAGAACACCAACGTGGCGCTGCGCTACGCGCGCTACGGCTACATCCTGGAAAGCGGCCGCGTGGTGCTGGACGGCGACGCGCAGAAGCTGCGCGAGAACGAGGACGTGAAGGAGTTCTATCTCGGCCTCTCCGCCAGCGGGCGCAAGTCCTACCGCGAGGTCAAGCACTACAAGCGCCGCAAGCGCTGGCTCTGAGCGGCGGTTAAATGGAACATTTCGACGAACTGGAAACGCGATCGCCGGAAGCCCGCGAAGCCGCCCTCATGGCGGCCCTCGCCGGCCAGGTCGCCCATGCCAAGGCCAAGGCGCCGCGCTATGCCGAACTGCTGGCCGAGGTCGACCCGGCGGCGGTGACCGGCCGCGCCGCCCTGGCCGCCCTGCCGGTCACCCGCAAGTCGGACCTCATGGAACGCCAGGCGGCGACGCCGCCCTTCGGCGGTCTGGCGGCCGTGGCTCCGGGGGCGGTCGCGCACCTCTTCGCCTCGCCGGGGCCGATCTACGAGTTGGAGGTGGCCCGGCCAGGCTTCTGGCGGCTGGAGCGGGCGCTTTTCGCCGCCGGATTCCGCGCCGGCGATGTGGTGCACAACTGCTTTGCCTATCACCTGACCCCGGGCGGCTGGATGCTCGACGGCGCCGCCCGCAGCCTCGGCTGCGCGGTCGTCCCCGGCGGCGTCGGCAACAGCGAGCAGCAGGTCAAGGCCATCGCCCACTTCCGCCCCTCCGGCTACACCGGCACGCCGGACTTCCTCAAGGTGCTGCTCGACAAGGGCGCGGAGCTGGGCTGCGACTGCAGCTCCATCACCCGGGCCCTGGTTTCCGGCGGCGCGCTCTTCCCGGCGCTGCGGCAGGCCTATGCGGACCGCGGCGTCGCGGTCCTGCAGTGCTATGCCACCGCCGACCTCGGCCTCATCGCCTACGAGTCCGAGGCGCGCGAGGGCATGATCCTGGACGAGGGTATCGTCGTCGAGATCTGCCGGCCCGGCACCGGCGACCCGCTGCCCGAGGGCGAGGTGGGCGAGGTGGTGGTGACCAGCCTCAATCCCGATTATCCGCTGATCCGCTTTGCCACCGGCGATCTCTCGGCGATCCTGCCGGGCACCAGCCCCTGCGGGCGCACCGCGCCGCGCATCAAGGGCTGGATGGGCCGCGCCGATCAGGCGACCAAGGTGAAGGGCATGTTCGTGCAGCCCGCCCAGGTCGCCATCGTGCTGAAGCGCCACGGCGAGATCGCCCGGGCCCGCCTGGTGGTGACCCGTGAGGGCGACAGCGACGCCATGACCCTGCAATGCGAGGTCGCCGGCGCGGCAGACGGCCTGGCCGCTGCCATCGCTGCCAGCCTGCAGGAGGCCTGCAAGCTGAAGGGCGCGGTGGAGCTGGTGGCGCCCGGCAGCCTGCCGAACGACGGCAAGATCATCGACGACCAGCGCAGCTACGACTGACCTGGCCAGCCCGCGGGGGATCCCGACGAGGACGGCCAGAATGTTGATTCAGCGTCCTTTTTGTCGGCCGAGCGAAAAATCACAAAGTCGCCCCATTTGCGGCCAGATCCCGACAACTTCGGATCTTAGCTTCACACTCACGGAGACTTCCCCTCTCTGTTGAGGAGCCCAGCCTTCCTCTAAAGATGCCCCAAATTGGCTGGTACTAA
Organism: Kiloniellaceae bacterium; assembly: GCA_041565695.1. GTDB lineage: Bacteria > Pseudomonadota > Alphaproteobacteria > Kiloniellales > Kiloniellaceae > Pelagibius. Next base: position 2,720 of record JBFGUI010000255.1, on the reverse strand, counting down.
GGGGCGGCCGACTGCCCCGACCAAGCACGGCCGCCCCGACTTTCTTTTCGAAAGCTCCACTTACGGGCGGTCGCGGTACCCCAAGCCAATCGGGACCGCCCGCTTTTTTTGTGCCTGGATGCCCCGAAGGCCCCGGAAGAACGTGGCTGTCGATGGGGTGACGCCGCGGCTGCGGGGCGCCGGAAGTGGCAACCTAGCCTGCTGCCGCCCGTGCCGCCGTGTCGGCCTTTTCGCGCGCCGGCGCGGCCATGCGGTGGGCCGGCAGGCGCAGGGTGACCGTGGTGCCCTTGCCGACCTCGCTCTGCAGGTCGAGGGTGCCGCCGTGCAGCTCGGCAAGGGCCTTGGCGAGCGGCAGGCCGAGGCCGGTGCCCTTGACCTGATTGTCCATGGCGTTGTCAACCTGGCCGAAGACCGAGAGGGCGACGGGGATGTCGTCGCGGGCGATACCGACGCCGGTGTCGATCACCTGGAACACGAAGCCGCTGCCTGCCGTTGCCCAGCAGCGCAGGGTGACCTTGCCGCCGGCCGGCGTAAACTTGATGGCATTGGACAGCAGGTTCACCAGGATCTGCGTCAGACGGCGCCTGTCGGCGAGAATCGCCGGCAGGTCGTCGGGACAGTCGATGACCAGCGCGACGCCGGCTTCCTGGGGGCGGCCCTCCAGCAGCACGCGCACGCCGTGCAGCAGGTCGTCGGCGGGAATGGTCTCCTCGCGCAGGCTCTCGCGGCCGGACTCGACCTTGGAGAGGTCGAGGATGTCGTTGATGATGCTCAGCAGGTGCTGTCCGGAATGGCGGATGTCGCCGGCATAGTCGCGGTACTTCAGGTTGCCGATCGGGCCCATGGACTGCTGCTCGATCATCTCGGCGAAGCCGATGATGGCGCTCAGGGGCGTGCGCAGTTCATGGCTCATCTTGGCGAGAAAGGCGGACTTGGCCTGGTTGGCCTGGTCGGCCCGGCTCGCCTGGTCGCGGGCCAGTCGCAGCTGCGTCATGGCATCGCCCAGCTGCTGCTGCAGGGCCTGGGTGATCTCCTGCGAGGCGTGGGCCTCGCGCGCGAAGGTGTCGCCGGTCTGCGACAGCTGGGCGGTCAGGCGGTCGAGCTGCTGGGCCTTGCGCAGCGACAGGTTGCAGAGCGCGGCGAGCAGCAGCGTGATCATCATGCTCATGGCGGCGCCGCCGAGCAGCAGCCAGCCGGGAACCAGCATTGCCTCGCCGGCGGACATCACGAAACCTGGGCCTCGCTGAGCGGGTCGCCGTCCTCGCCGAAGGCTTTCAGGCCGACCTCCGGCGCGTCGTCGCGGCCGCGGATCCAGCCCTTCTGGAACTGGCTCTGGCTGATGATACGCTCGTAGTTGTCGAGCATGGCGTCGATTTCCTGCCGATCGACCAGATCGGTCTTGTAGACGAGGTTGCGCAGGAAGCGGTTGAAGCGGCCCTCGTTCTGCAGGCTCTGCTGAACGCAGGCGTTGACCAGGCCGACCACATAGCCGAAGCGGTAGATCGTCGGCTCGTCGCTGAACGCGCCGCCGCGGGTGGCGATGAAGGCGGCCAGCTCGTTGATGGCGGCCTGTTCCGCGGTGACCTCCTCGACCACCTGGGCGGCGCCGTAGCCGGCGCACTCCTCGGCCAGCGCCTGCAGCTCCTTGATCGCCTTCTTGCGCCGCTCCGAGCCCTCGTCGGAGGCGCCCTTGCGCGTCCAGAACTGCACCCGGTCGAGGATCTCGGTCATCGGCGCCGACTTCACCAGATAGTCGTCGCCGCCGGCCTGCAGGCACTCGAGAATGGTGTCCGGGTTGTCGAGGGCCGAAAGGAACAGGATGGGCGAGGGATGCAGGCCCTGCATCTTGCGGATCCGCACGCAGGTCTCGATGCCGTCCAAGCGCGGCATCATCACGTCCAGGATGATGAGCTGCGGGTTGGAGACCTTGTGCAGCATGCCGATGGCCTTTTCCCCGTCGCTCACCTTCATAACGCTGAAACCGGCCGATTTCAGCATGTCGGCGTACATGCGCCGGAGCTGTTCGTTGTCCTCGGCCAGGATGATGGGTCTTGCGGACATCTGGGCGTTTCCGTATCGCGATTGACGGAGGTCGGCCCGGGGGCCGAGGCAGTCTCCAGTCTGACCCGCCGTGGTTAAATTTCCGTATCAACCGGACGAAGAAGATTATAAGTATTTGCTTATTTAGAGGCTGTAGCGCCGCTGGCGCCGGGGGGTGCCGATCTGCTATACCCAGCCTCCACCCGGGCGACAGCCCGCCCAGCGTTCCTGACGGTTCACTTCCTCACATGGCGATATTCGAAGGTCGATCCCTGCACTGCCGTCGCGGTGGCCGCGACGTCTTCGCCGATTTGTCCTTCGACCTGGCGGCGGGCGGCGCGCTGCTGCTGACCGGACCGAACGGTTCCGGCAAGTCCAGCCTGCTGCGCCTCATGGCCGGCCTGCTGCGGCCGGCCGGCGGCACGCTGCTGTGGGACGGCGCCGATATCGCGGAGGCCCCGGAGGACCATGCCCGGCGGCTGCACTATCTGGGCCATCTCGATGCCGTGAAGCCGGTGCTCAGCGTCACCGAGAACCTTCGCTTCTGGGCCGATCTGCGCGGCGGCTCGGCGGAATCCAAGACAGCCGCCCTGGCGGCGGCCCTGGAGCGCTTTGCCCTGACCGATCTGGCGGAGGTGCCGGGGCGCCTGCTGTCGGCCGGCCAGCGCCGCCGTCTGGCT
>JBFGUI010000254.1:0-5207 GCA_041565695.1 Kiloniellaceae bacterium | reverse complement strand
GCGGAAGCGCGCGCCGCCAAGTCGCTCGAGGTGGGCCGGGAAGACATCCACGTTGTGCTCGATAGCCAGCTTGGCGATACCCAGGTTGGTGCGCGCCGGCCGCCCGAAGAGCGGCAGCGGCACGCCCTGGCTGACCCGCTGATCGACCAGCACGCCGAGATTGAGGCCCTGCAGCAGCAGCTTCACCGCCTGGCGCGCGCCGCTCACGCCCTTCGGGATCTTGCCCCAGTCACCGGTGGGGCGCTGACGGAAGAACAGCAGGATGCGCTGGATGATCGGATTGTTCACCGGGCGCGACACCACGGTCAGATTGTGGCCGTGCTTGTAGGCGGCGATCGGCATGAGCTCGAAGTTCGCCATGTGGGCCGAGATCACGATGAAGGGCCGCCCGGCGTTGTGCAGGGATTCCAGCCGCTCGCTGCCGACGATGTCCATGCGCCCGGAGGCCGGGTCGGCGATGGCGCCGAGATGCGGGTACTCGGCGACCATGCGGCCCAGGTTCTCCCACATGCCGGCGACGATGCGCCGGCACTCGGCCTCCGGCATGTCGGGAAAGGCGATGCGCAGGTGCGCCATGGCGCGGCGGCTCACCGGCAGGCGCGTGCCGATGCTGCGCGCCACCCAGCCGCCGAGATTCGAGGCCCAGTCGACCGGCAGGATCCAGAAGAGACCGAGCAGCAGGCTCTGCAGCAGCCCCTCGATCGCGTGGCGGATCGAGCGCAGGGCCTTGCGCCAGGGCTGATGTTTGTGCGCCCAGGATGTCATTGCCCGGCAATCATCCGGTGGGGATCCTCAAAGACGGCAAGGGGAGCCGCGCCAGCAGGCGGAGCAGGGCGTCCTTGTCGTCCCACTGCAGCGTCACGTCAAGCACGGCGACATCGCGCGGCGGCTCGGGCCCGAAGCGCACCGCGTCCTTGGCGGTAGTCACCAGCCGGGCATCGGCCGCCGCGGCGGCGTCGCGCAGTCGCTCGAGCGTGGTGCTGCTGTAGGGCTGGTGGTCGGCGAAGGACTCTGTCCCGACCACCTCGGCGCCGGCCTCGCGCAGCGTCCGAAAGAACTTCTCGGGCCGGCCGATGCCGGCAAAAGCGAAAACCCGTTGGCCTGCAAGGTCGCAGTCCTGCGGCTCGAGGCGGGCTTTCAGAAGGGGCGCTGCGCCCGTGAAGCGGTCGATCAGATTCTTCTCGGTCTCGCCGATGTAGTCGCGGCCGAGCAGCACGACGGCATCGGCACGGGCGAGGCCGGCGGCCGGCGTCTCGCGCAGCGGCCCGGCCGGCAGCACCCGACCGTTGCCGAAGCCGTAGGCGGTATCGACGACCAGCAGGGCGAGGTCCTTCTTCACGGCGGGATTCTGGAAGCCGTCGTCCATCACGATGACGTCGGCGCCGGCCTCAGCGGCCGCCCTGGCGCCGGCCACCCGGTCGCGCGCCACCCAGGTGGGTGCCGCCCGGGCCAGCAGCAGGGCCTCGTCGCCCACCGACAGGGCATCATGGCTGCCGGGGACGACCCGCAGGGGGCCGGCCGCCTCGCCGCCGTAGCCGCGGGTCAGGGCAGCGGGTTTGAGGCCGCGCTCGGCGAGGATCTCGAGCAGCGAGAGCGCCACCGGCGTCTTGCCGGCCCCGCCGGCCACCAGGTTGCCGACACAGATCACCGGGACCGGCGCCGGCCAAGGTGTCGTCGTCGCCCGGCGCAGCTGCCCGACGAGGTGGTAGGCGAGCCCGAGGGGCGTCAGGAGTCGGGCCAGGACCCCGTCGCGATGCCAGAAGTCAGGCGCTTGCACGGCGACGCCCGGGCGTTTCGGAAGGGTCTTTCGGCGAGGCGGCCTTGATCTCTTCCTGGCCCAGCGCGCGCTCGGCGGCGTTGGTCAGGTCATTGAGGCTGTCTTCGACAGACCGGCGGCAGCGCTCAAGAGTCGCCGGATCGGCATCGCGCGGAACCCGGAGCGGCGGGCCGAAGTGGATCACGGCACGGGAAAAGGGCAGCGGCAGGCAGAAGCGATCCCAGGTGCCGAAGACCTTGCGCGGGCGGGCGCTGCCGGTCAGGGCGACCAGGGGGGCACCGGTCATCTGGGCGGCTTTCACCGCGCCGGCCTTGAAGCGCATGCGCGGACCCTTGGGGCCGTCGGGCGTGATCACCATGCTGACTCCCTGGTCGAGCAGGCGGCTCATGCCGCGCAGCGCCGTGGCGCCGCCGCGCCGGCTGGAGCCGAGCACGGTTTCATAGCCGAAAGCCTTGGCCCCGCGCGCCACCAACTGACCGTCGCGATGGGCCGAAGCGAGGATCCCGAGCCGGCGCGGCGGCTTGGGCCAGCCACCGGAAAGAAAGAACATGCGACCGTGCCACATGCAGAGGATCATCGGCCGGTCGGCGTCGAGCAGTTCCCGGGTCTCGGCATCGATGCGACGGTCCCAGCGTACCGTCAGATGGAAGATCCACATCAGTCCGGCGACCGCGTAGCCGAGCAGGTGCTGGACCGGCTCCGACTTGATCAGGGAATTGAGAACTTTCACCGGCCTGCGCTCCGCAGCGGCCTGTCAGGCCTGAACCCGCAGGTCCTTCGGGGCGGCGCCTTCCTCCTGCTCGGCGAACTGCAGGGCGTAGAGGCGGGCATAGTGCCCGCCGCGGGCCAGCAGCTCGGTGTGGCTGCCCCGTTCGATGATGCGCCCTTCCTCGATCACGTAGATCAGGTCGGCATCGACGACGGTCGAGAGGCGATGGGCGATGACGAAGGTGGTGCGTCCCGACATCAGCTTGCCGAGGGCGTGCTGCACGTGGCGCTCGGAATCGCTGTCGAGCGCCGAGGTCGCCTCGTCGAGCAGCAGGATCGGCGCGTCCTTCAGCATGGCACGTGCGATGGCGATACGCTGACGCTGGCCGCCGGAGAGATTGCTGCCGCGCGGGCCGACCTGCGTGTCATAGCCGTCGGGGAAAGAGGTGATGAAGTCGTGCGCCCCGGCCATGCGCGCCGCCTCGAAGATCTCCGCCTCGCTGGCGCCGGGCCGGCCGTAGGCAATGTTGGCCTCCACGGTATCGTCGAACAGCAGGATCTCCTGGCTCACCAGGGCGATGGCATGGCGCAGGGAATCGAGCGTCACGCCGCGCAGGTCCTGGCCGTCGATGGTGACGCTGCCCATCTCCGGATCATAGAAGCGCGGGATGAGGTTCAGGATGGTCGACTTGCCGGCGCCCGAAGGTCCGACCAGGGCCACGGTCTTGCCGCCCGGCGCTTCCAGGCTGACGCCGTAGAGCGCGGCCTTGGCGCCATCGTAGGAGAAGGTGACGTTGTTGAAGCGCACCTCGCCGACAGTGATCTCCAGGGTCTTGGCATCCGGCGCGTCGGTGATCTCGCGCGGCCGGTCGAGCAGGGCGAAGATGCGTTGCGCCGCGGCCAGCCCGTTCTGCAGCATGGCGTTCAGCTTGCTGAGTCGCTTCAGCGGCTCGTAGGCCAGCAGCAGGGCGAAGATGAAGGTGAAGAGCGAGCCGGCGTCGCGGTCGCCGCCGATCACTTCGCTGCCGCCATAGAGTACCACCGCGGCGATGGCGAAGCCGCCGAGCGCCTCCATCACCGGGTGGATGATGTTGCTGACACGCGCGGACTTCTGGTTGAGCCGGAAGACTTCCTCGATAGCCTCGTCGGCGCGCTTCGACTCGTAGCGTTCCATGACATAGGCCTTGACGTGGCGGATGCCCTGGAAGGCTTCGTCGAGTAGTGTCGTAAGGCGTCCCACCTGCACCTGGTTCTTGCCGGAGACTTTGCGCATGGAGCGTCCGATGCGCACCGACGGCAGGATCGCCAGCGGCAGGATCACCGTGGTGATCAGCGCCAGCGGCCAGTCCTCCACGAACATCACGCCGATCAGGAAGAGAGCTGTCAGGCTGTCCTTGCCGATGGCCGTCAGCGTGGAGGAGGCCATGTTGCGCAGCAGGTTCACGTCGTTGATGAAATGCGAGATCAGCGTGCCGGGCGAATTGTGGTGGAAGAACTCCAGGTCGGCGCCGATCAGCTTGTCAAAGAGTTGCTGCTGGATCCTGGCGACGACCCGATGGCCGACATGGCTCATCAGCACCGCCTGGCTGTAGGCGGCGAAGCCGCGCAGGGTGAAGACCGCGATGGTGGCCAGCGCGATGGGGTAGAGCCACTCCGGCTGCTTGGCGATGAAGATCTGGTTGACGACCGGCTTGATCAGCTGGGTGAAGGCCGCGGTGGTGGCGGCGACCAGGCCCATGCAGACGAGCGCGAGCACGATGCGGCCCTTGTGCTCCAGGATGTAGTCGAGGACCAGCCGCCGGACGAGCACCTTGGTGTGCTCGTCGCGCAGATCGACCTTGATTTTGGAAGGTTTACGTTTGTCCGACAAATTGCCCGGGGGGGTCCCCGTGGGACCCATCAGCCGTTGATGGAGGCGGGAGCTTACCATGCCGGCGACCGGAAGGTCACGCGGCCAAAGCGCCGCCGCGGCCCCGGCGGCCTGGCGGACGGGGCTGGCCCTGCGCGGTGGATTCCGGAGGCGGAATGGCCAGTATCCCCAGCTTGATGGCCGATTCGCAGCGACAGGGCGCCAAACCGCGCCGCCTTCTGGTGATCTTCAACCCGACCGCCGGGGGCCGCCGCCGCCGGCGCCTGGAAGCCGTGCTTGCGGCCCTGGCGGATTTCGGCTGTCCGATCGACCTGCGCGCGACCACGCGGCCCGGCGAGGCCGCCGAGCTGGCGCGCCAGGCCGATCCGGCGGCCTGTGACCTGGTGGTGGCCGCCGGCGGCGACGGCACCGTCAACGAGCTGATCAACGGGCTGGTCGGAGAGGCGGCTGCGGCGCCTGCGGCCTGCCCGCCCCTGGCCGTGCTGCCCCTGGGAACCGCCAACGTCCTGGCGGCCGAGCTGGGCTTCGACCCGGTGCCGGCGCAGATCGCCCGCGCCATCGCCCGGGGGCCGGTCCGGCCGGTCTGCCTCGGCCGCGTCCGCGGCAACGAGGGGCCGGGGCGCGTCTTTTCGCTCATGGCCGGGGCGGGCTTCGATGCCCGCGTCGTGGCGGGCGTCGGCCTGCGGGTCAAGCGGCTCATCGGCAAGGGCGCCTATGTCCTGGAGGGGCTGCACCAGATGGGCCGCCGCTGCGCGTTACGGTGGACGCCAGGGCCTAGCAGGCCGCCTCCGTGGTGGTCAGCAAGGGCCGTTTCTACGGCGGCAGGTGTCTGCTGGCGCCGGCAGCCCGCCT
>JBFGUI010000253.1:0-5240 GCA_041565695.1 Kiloniellaceae bacterium | reverse complement strand
GACCGAAAACACCATCGCCAGCGCACTGACGGCGCAAGCGCAGACCATACTGCCGAGGCGCAAGCCAATCCTCCCTCTTGTCTTGCCTGCCGGACCCGGCGACTCGGCGGTCACGCGCGCCAGACGAACTGGCGCACAAAATAGGGGTATGGCGATTCATTGCCTGAGTCATTTTTGTGACTCGGGGCGCGGGCGATCGCCGGCGTGGCTCTAGTCGCGCCGGCGCAGCTTCTCGGCGGTCTCCCGGTGCCATTCGAGGTCGCGCTGGATGGTTTCCAGGGTCAGCGGGCGGCCGGTGTTGGCGTTGTAGAGCGGCACCGGCTTTTCCGGCGCGAAGAGGCCGAACAGACCGCGGCGGTCGGGATCGAGGGTCGCTACGAAGACCAGGGCGAGGACGCCCAGGGCGGAAATGGCGGCGATCAGTCGGAGCATGCGGTCGGGTCCTCTCGGGCCGTGCGGCAGAGCGCCCCGGCCCTGCCGGCGGGCGTGATCGCAGCGCGCGCGAAGAAGATGCAGATCGGCGCCGCGCGCGGCAATGTCAAGGCTGTGACTTTCCCGGGCGGTTATCCACCGCCCGGCGGATGATAGAGGTTGCTAGAACACTTAGAACAGCCAGGCCGGCACCGCCGTGGCCAGCGGCTGCCACAGCCAGAGCACGCCCATGCCGAGGATCTGCAGGCCGATGAAGGGCAGCACGCCGGCGTAGATCTGGCCGGTGGTGATCTCCTTGGGGGCGGCGCCGCGCAGGTAGAAGAGGGAGAATCCGAAGGGCGGGGTCAGGAAGCTGGTCTGCAGGTTGATGGCGATGAGGATCGACAGCCAAACCGGGTCGTGGCCCATGAAGATCAGCACCGGCGCCACCAGCGGCAGCAGGATCACCGAGATCTCGACGAAGTCGAGGAAGAAGCCGAGCACGAAGATCAGCGCCATGACGAACAGCAGGGCGCCGTCGGGCCCGCCGGGCATGGCGGCGATGATGGCCTCGACGTGCTCGTCGCCGCCGAGGCCGCGGAACACCAGGGAGAATACGCTGGCCGTCAGGATGGTGGCGAAGATCATGGCGGTGATGGTCAGCGTCGCGGTCATCACCGGCTTCAGCAGGTCGGCGCGCCAGGCCCGCTTCAGGGCAATGCCGATGACGACCGTGGCGATGGCCACCAGCACGATGGCGACGCCGCCGATGGTCCACTCGGCGCTGCCGGCGTCGCCGCGCTGCAGGCGCACCGGGGCGATGTGCACCAGGATCGCCAGGGCAAGCAGGGCGGCGCCGCCGAGGTAGATCGGCTTCGGCGACTCGCCGCCGCGCGTCGCCGCCAGCAGCAGCGCGCCGATGGCGCCGACCGAGGCCGCCTCGCTGGGCGTGGCGATGCCGCCGAGGATCGAGCCCAGCACCGCGACGATGAGCAGCAGCGGCGGCAGCAGGGCCCGCAGCACGGCGCCCGTGCCGGGCCGCTGTTCCGGAACCGCGAGGGCCGGGGCGGCCCTCGGCGAGGACCAGGCCTTGACCAGCATGTAGATGACGTAGATCGCGACCAGCATGAGGCCGGGCACCAGCGCGGCGGCGAAGGTCTGGCCGACCGATATGGTATCGATGGTGAAGAGGCCCTGGCGGAACTGCGCCTGCTGGTAGGCGTTCGACATGACGTCGGAGAGGATGATCAAGAGGGTCGAGGGCGGGATGATCTGGCCCAGCGTGCCGGCGGTGCAGACCACGCCGGAGGCGAGCCGCGGGTTGTAGCCGTTGCGCAACATGGTGGGCAGGGCGATCATGCCCATGGCGACCACGGTGGCGCCGACGATGCCGGTCGAGGCGGCAAGCAGCGCACCCACCAGGATGACGGAAACCCCGAGGCCGCCGCGCAGGGCGCCGAACAGGCGGCCCATGGTCTCCAGCAGTTCCTCGGCGATGCGGCTCTGCTGCAGCACCACCCCCATGAAGACGAAGAGCGGGATGGCGATCAGCACGTCGTTGGTCAGGAGCCCGAAGATGCGCTGTCCGAGCGCGCCCAGCAGCGTGACGTCGAAGACGCCGAGCGCCCAGCCGAGCGCGGCGAAGACCACCGCGACGCCGGTCAGCGTGAAGGAGACGGGATAGCCCAGCAGGATGGCACCGATCAGCACGGCGAACATCAGCAGGTCGAGGTACTCGCTCATGCGGCGCCCTTGGCCGCCTTGAGGCGCAGCAGCTCCTTCAGCGTCGCGGCCAGGCCCTGGATCGCGAGCAGCAGGCAGAAGGCCGGGATCAGCGACTTCAGCAGGAACGAGGCGGGGATGCCGCCCACCGAGATCGGCCCCTCCAGTACCGCCCAGGAATTGCGCACCGAAGGCCAGGTGAACCACAGCACCACCAGCATGGAGGGCAAGAGGAAGCCGAGGTGGCCCAGCAGATCGACGACGGCGCGGCCGCGCTCGGAGAGCCGGGCGTAGAAGATGTCGACGCGCACATGGGCGTCGACCAGCAGGGTGTAGCCGGCACCCAGCATGAAGAGGGCGGCGTGCATGTAGAGCACGCCCTCGTTGAGGAAGATGAAGGAGATGCCGAAGACGTAGCGCAGCACCACCACGGCGAACTGCAGCAACACCATGAACAGCGCCAGCCAGCGCACCGCCCTGCCGACGGCGTGGTTCACGGCGTCGAGCCGATCGATCCAGAGCTGCATGCTTCCTACCCCCGGCGGATGAATCGGCGGCACAGTGGCGACGGGCCACCCTCCACCGTCATGCTCGGACTTGTCCCGAGCATCCATGGATCAACTTCTGGAGAGCTGCCCCATGGACCCTCGGGACAAGCCCGAGGGTGACGGCAAAAGAATGGCCGCGATCGCGGCGCGAAGCTACACCTTTAGCCGTAGTTGTAACCCAGCGCGCGGGCGTTCATCTGCCCGTTGTCGGCGTAGACCATGTAGCCGGCCACCGAGTTGCGGTAGGCGAGGAAGCTCTCGGCGATGCGCTTGACCAGCTCGTCGCTGTCCGCGCGCAGCTCGGCGATGACCTCGCCGGCGGCGTTGCCCATGGCCACCATGACGTCGTCGGGCAGCTTCTTCACCTGCACGCCCTGCTCGGCCACCAGCTTCTGCAGCGCCAGGGCGTGCTTGGTGGTGTACTCGGTCCAGACGTCGTTGTAGAGCGAGGAGCAGGCGAAGCTGACCGCCTGCTTCAGGTCGTCGGGCAGCTCGGCATAGACCTTGGCGTTGACCGCGCACTCCTCGGCCGAGGAGGGCTCGCCGACGCCCGGCCAGTAGTAGTTCTTGGCGACCTGGTAGAAGCCGAGGGCGGAGTCGGTCCAGGGGCCGATGAACTCGCCGGCGTCGAGCGCGCCCGACTGCAGCGCCTGGAACATGTCGCGCCCGCCCATGGCCTGCACCGCCATGCCCAGCTTGGCGCACATCTCCGAAGCGAGGCCGGTGGTGCGGAAGCGCAGGCCCTTGAGGTCGTCGACCGAATTGATCTCGCTGCGGAACCAGCCCTGCCACTGCGGGCCGGAGTTGCCGCAGAGGAAGGGCTTGAGGCCGAAGCGGCCGTAGATCTCGTCGTACAGCGCCTGGCCGCCGCCGTGCACCAGCCAGCCGACCTGCTCGTCGGCGCGCAGGCCGAAGGGCTGCGAGCCGAACATCAGGATACCCTTGGACTTCGAGCCCCAGTAGGCCGGCACCGCGTGGTACAGCTCGGCCGTGCCCTCGGAGACCGCGTCGAACACGCCGCGGCCCGGCACCAGCTCGCCGGCGGCGAAGAGCTTGACCTCAATGCGGCCGCCCGACAGCGCGGTGATGCGGTCGGCCAGCAGCTGCGCGGCGACGCCCGGCCCCGGCAGGTTCTTCGGCCAGGCGGTGACCATTTTCCACTGCCGGATGCCCTGGGCGATGGCCGGGGTGGCCAGGCTGCCCGCCGCGACGGCACCGGCGGCGGCGCCGCTGCCTTTCAGGAACTCACGTCTCTTCATTATTAGTCTCCCTGTTAATGCCCACGTTGAAATTTCACTCCAAGCGTTTCCGTCAGTCCAGCATCGGCAGGTTGAGGCCCTGCTCTCTGGCACAGTCGATGGCGATATCGTAACCGGCATCGGCATGGCGCATCACGCCGGTCGCCGGGTCGTTCCACAGCACGCGTGCGATGCGTTTGGCGGCGGCTTCCGTGCCGTCGCAGCAGATCACCATGCCGGAATGCTGGGAATAGCCCATGCCGACGCCGCCGCCGTGGTGCAGCGACACCCAGGTGGCGCCGCTGGCGGTATTCAAGAGCGCGTTCAGCAGCGGCCAGTCGGAGACGGCGTCGGAGCCGTCCCGCATGGCCTCGGTCTCGCGGTTGGGGCTGGCGACCGAGCCGGAGTCGAGATGGTCGCGGCCGATCACCACCGGCGCCTTCAGCTCGCCGCTCGCCACCATCTCGTTGAAGGCGAGGCCAAGGCGATGACGTTGTCCCAATCCGACCCAGCAGATGCGCGCCGGCAGGCCCTGGAAGTGGATGCGCTCGCGCGCCATGTCGAGCCAGTTGTGCAGGTGCGGATCGTCGGGGATCAGCTCCTTCACCTTGGCGTCGGTCTTGTAGATGTCCTCCGGCTCGCCGGACAGCGCGGCCCAGCGGAAGGGGCCGATGCCGCGGCAGAACAGGGGCCGGATGTAGGCCGGCACGAAGCCGGGGAAGTCGAAGGCGTTTTCGACGCCCTCGTCCGCTGCCATCTGGCGGATGTTGTTGCCGTAGTCGAAGGTCGGGATGCCCTGGGCCTGGAAGTCCAGCATGGCGCGCACGTGCACCGCCATGGACTGCTTGGCCGCCTTCACCACCTTGTCGGGATCGGCGACCTGCTCGCGTTCCCACTGTTCCAGGTCCCAGCCGGCCGGCAGGTAGCCGTGCAGCGGGTCGTGGGCCGAGGTCTGGTCGGTCACTGCGTCGGGCCTGACGCCGCGCTTCACCAGTTCGGGCAGCACCTCCGCCGTGTTGCCGAGCAGGCCGACGGAGACCGCTTCGCCTTTCTTCTTGGACGCTTCGATCAGGGCCAGGGCTTCGTCGAGGCTGTCGCAGCGTTTGTCGAGGTAGCCGGTGCGCAGGCGCATGTCGATGCGCGAGGGCTGGCATTCGACGGCCAGCATGGAGGCGCCGGCCATGGTGGCGGCCAGCGGCTGGGCGCCGCCCATGCCGCCGAGGCCGCCGGTCAGGATCCAGCGCCCTTTCAGGTCGCCGCCGTAGTGCTGGCGGCCCATCTCGACGAAGGTCTCGTAGGTGCCCTGCACGATGCCCTGGCT
>JBFGUI010000252.1:0-5254 GCA_041565695.1 Kiloniellaceae bacterium | reverse complement strand
GCGCCTCGGGGGGCGAACCACGGCACCGTCCAGGGAAGGCGGCTGGAGGCAGAAATCGGATGCGGCCGTCCCGAACCCGCTCAGACCGGGCGCGACCAGACGGCGCGGCGGGCCATCTCCTCGGCCTCGGCGCGGGTCAGCCCCATGTCCTTCAACTGGTGGTCGGTCAGGCGCCGCAGCTGGCGGCGCTCCTCCTCCCGCCGCTGCCAGGCCACGAGGCCGTCGAACAGCACCCGCAGCAGGCCGCCGGCGAAACCGCCGGAAAGCGCGGAAGCCGCGGGCAGAAGCGGTGCCGACTTGCGGATAGCACTGTGTTCCATCTGACTTCTCCTTATGTGACAGCGGCGCGGCATGAGGCCGGCGCGGCGCTAAATTTTACCGGTGATAGCAATGCTTTATGTGAAGAGATACTGCCGCTTGCCGATATCGACAAACGATGATATTTCATGATTTGGATAAGAATTTCTAATTCGAACCATGGCCCGGAAACTACCCCCGCTGAACGCCCTCAGGGCCTTTGAGGCGGCCGCGCGCCACCTCTCCTTCACCAAGGCCGCCGAGGAGCTCAACGTCACCCAGGCGGCCATCAGCCACCAAGTGAAGGCGCTCGAGGACCACCTGGGCCAGCCGCTGTTCCGGCGGCTCAACCGGCGGCTCGTGCTGACCGAAGCCGGGCAGGTCTACTTGCCGGTGCTGCGCGAGGCCTTCGACGCCATCGCCGCCGGCACCCAGCGCCTCAACCGGGATCAGCACAGCGGCCCGCTGCACATCAGCGTGCTGTCCTCCTTTGCCGCCAAGTGGCTGCTGCCGCGCCTGTCGCGCTTCCGCGACCGCCATCCGGAGATCGACGTCATGGTCTCGGCCAACAACAAGCTGATCGACTTCGCCGAGGACGTCTTCGAGATGGGAATCCGCTACGGCCAGGGCAGCTATCCCGGGCTGCGCTGCGACCTGCTGCTGGGTGACGCGGTCTTTCCGGTGTGCAGCCCGAAGCTGCTCGAGGGCCCGCATCCGCTGCGGCGGCCGGAGGACCTGCGCCACCACACCCTGCTGCACGACGAGGTCTCGCGCCACGACGAGAGCCCGGACTGGCGCTCCTGGCTGCAGGCCGCCGGGGTCGAGGGCATCGACTGGCGCCGCGGCCCGGGCTTCAGCGACTCTTCCATGGTGATCGAGGCCGCGGCCGCCGGCCAGGGCGTGGCCCTGGGCCACCGCTGGCTGGCCGCAGCCGACCTGGAGAGCGGGCGCATCGTCATGCCCTTCGGCCCGGTGGTGCCGTCGAAGTTCGCCTACTACCTGGTTTCGCCCCCCGCCGTCGCCGAGCGGCGCCGGGTGCGGCTGTTCCGCGAATGGCTGCTGGAAGAAGCCGAGAGGTCTGGCGCCGGATCGGTGCCTCTGTCATCCTAGGACCTGCGCTGCTATCTAAGGAGCGCCCTTCTGGATGCCCGGCATCCAATATCTGGAGTAGATTTTCGCGTGTCCGATACCCTGAAAGCCGACAGCCCGGCCATCAGGCCCGAAACCCGTGCCATGATAGATCGGCTGATCGCCTTCGACACCACCAGCCGCAATTCCAATCTCGAGCTGATCCACTACATCCGCAGCTACCTGTCGGACCTCGGCGTCGATGCCTGCCTGGTGCACGACGAAGACGGCCGCAAGGCCAACCTCTACGCCACCCTGGGGCCCGCGGAGCGGCCCGGCATCGCGCTTTCCGGCCACACCGACGTGGTGCCGATCGACAACCAGGACTGGACCCGCGACCCCTGGAACGTCAGCGCCGCCGAGGGCCGCCTCTACGGCCGCGGCACCTGCGACATGAAGTCCTTCATTGCCGTGGCGCTGGCCCATGCGCCGCGCTTTCTGGCGGCCGGGCTGAAGACCCCGGTCCACCTCTGCTTCTCCTACGACGAGGAGGTCGGCTGCAAGGGCGTGCCGCGCCTGCTGGAGTTTCTCGCCGCCCAGCCGGTGAAGCCGGCCATGTGCATCGTCGGCGAGCCGACCGAGATGAAGGTGATCACCGGCCACAAGGGCAAGTCGTCGATCCGCTGCCACGTGCGCGGCAAGGAGGCGCATTCCTCCCTTGCGCCCTACGGCGTCAACGCCGTCAATGCCGCCGCGCGGGTCGTCGGCTACCTCGCCGACATGGCCGCGCGCAGGGCGGCGGAAGGTCCCTTCGATCCTGACTTCGACGTGCCCTACACCACGGTGCACACCGGCGTCATCGAAGGCGGCACGCAGCTCAACATCGTGCCCGGGCACTGCCGCTTCGAGTTCGAGTTCCGCTACCTGCCGGGAGAGGATCCGGCTGCGCTGCTGGCCGAGGTGCAGCGCTTCGCCGAGCAGGAGGTCGCCCCGGCGATGCAGGCCGTCGATCCGACGACCGGCTTCACCTGGGAGCAGATGGCCGGCTTCCCCGGCCTCAACCTCGCCGATGACGCCGCGGTGATCGACCTGGCCAAGGCGCTTTCCGGCGGCAACGCCACCGGCAAGGTCGCCTTCGGTACCGAGGCCGGGCTGTTCGACGCCAGCGGCATCCCCGCCGTGGTCTGCGGCCCCGGCTCCATCGACCAGGCGCACAAGCCCGACGAGTTCGTCACCGTCGAGCAGGTGGCGCTCTGCGAGCGCTTCATGGACCGCCTCGAGGAGCGGCTCCGTGCCTGAGGCGCTGCACTTCGTTCGGAAGGGCGGCCGATGACCC
Source organism: Kiloniellaceae bacterium (assembly GCA_041565695.1). Classification (GTDB taxonomy): domain Bacteria; phylum Pseudomonadota; class Alphaproteobacteria; order Kiloniellales; family Kiloniellaceae; genus Pelagibius. The sequence continues at coordinate 2,553 of JBFGUI010000252.1, read as the reverse complement.
AGCCCGCCACGCCCGACGAGAGCCCGCCCGCCAAGAAGAAGAACTGGCCGCCGCTGCACAAGATCCTGCTGGCGCTGGTCATCGGCACCGCAGGCGGCTGGACCGCCAACTACTTCCAGGTGCCGCTGGCCTGGATGCTGGGCGCCATGTGCGCCACCACCGTCGCCGCCATGAGCGGCCTGCCGGTCGCCCTGCCGGTGGTCTTCCGCCTCGCCATGATGGCGGTGCTCGGCGTCATGCTGGGCAGCGGCTTCGCGCCGGAAATTCTGAGCCGCCTCGGCGACTGGACCATCTCGCTGATCGGACTCGTGGCCTACACGCTGATCGCGACCTGGGTGGTCGCCGTCTTCCTGCGCAAGGTCGCCGGCTACGACCCGATCACCGCCTATTTCTCCGCGGCGCCCGGCGGCCTTTCGGAGATGATCCTGGTCGGCGCCCAGAACGGCGGCGACGAGCGCATCATCTCGCTGACCCACACCTCGCGCATCCTGCTGGTGGTCCTGGCGCTGCCCTTCCTGCTGCAGCTGATCTTCGGCTACACGCCGGGCCCGCGCCCCGCCGGCGGCATCCCGCTGGTCGAGGCGGACCTCTCCGACATGCTGGTGCTGACCTTCTGCGGCATCGCCGGCTTCGTGCTCGCCCGCCTGGTGCGCCTGCCCGCGGCGGCCATCCTCGGCCCGATGATCTTCTCCGCCGCCTTCCACCTCACCGGCCTGACCGAAGCCAAGCCGCCGACCGAACTGGTCGCCGCCGCCCAGGTCGTGGTCGGCACCACCGTCGGCTGCCGCTTTGCCGGCGTCGCCCTGTCGCTGGTCGGACGCACCATCCTGGCGGCAGTCGGCAGCACCGTGATCCTGGTCGGCGGCGGCCTGCTCTTCGCCGTGCTGCTGCATCCCCTGACCGATCTGCCGACCATCGGCATCTTCCTGGCCTTCGCCCCCGGCGGCGTTGCGGAGATGAGCCTCATCGCCCTGGCGCTCTCCATCGACGCGGCCCTGGTGGCGACCCATCACATCGTGCGGATCTTCTTCATCGTGGTATTCACGCCGCTGCTCTTCCGCTTCCTGCCGGCCCGCCTGATCGGCCGCCGCCCGCTACCCGCTCCCGGCGAAGATTAAATCCACTTCAGCCGGCGCAGCAGCCAGATCTCCAGGCCGGCGAGCAGGGCCAGCACCAGGCAGACGATGAGGAAGGCGAAGGGATTCTCGGTGCCTGGCAGGCCGCCGACGTTGATGCCGAGCAGGCCGGTGATGAAACCCAATGGCAGGAAGACTGCGGCGATCACCGAGAGGATGTACATGCCGCGGTTCAGCTCGTCGGAGAGATGGCTGGCCAGCTGGTCATGAATCACGCCGGCGCGTTCGCGGCCGGCATCGAGGTCCTCGACGTAGCGGGTGATGCGATCGGCGATCTCGCGCAGCAGAAAGCGCTCGCGCGATTCCAGCCAGGACGTTGCCTCCTGGTCCGCGGCGAGGCGCAGCAGGGCCTCGCGCTGCGGCGCGAAGTAGCGGCGCAGCAGAATGGCCTGGCGGCGCACCGTGGCGAGGCGGCCGCGCAGCTCCGGGTCGTAGCCTTCCAGCACTTCGTCTTCCAGGGCGTCGATCCGATCGTCGATCTCCATGATGACCGGCTCCATGCGGGCAGCGAGACTTTCGCTCAGCACGGCAAGGAACTCGCCCGCGTCCTTGGGCCCGCGGCCCTGGGCCAGCATCTCGTCGATGTCGCTGACCGCCAGCAGACGGCGGCGCCACACCGTCAGGATGCGGCGCCCGTCGGTCCAGACGCGGATCGAGACCATGTCCTCCGGGTCGGAATCGGGGTTGAGGTTGACGCCGCGCAGGATGAGCAGCAGGCCGCCGTCGAGCGGCGTGCAGCGCGGCCGGGTCTCCTCTTCCGTCAGGGCCTGGCGCACCAGCGGCGAGATGCCGCGCTCGCGCGCCAGCCAGCGACGGGCGGACTCCGAGTCGCGCTGCAGATGCGCCCAGATGACTTCGTCGGGGGCGAAGTCGTGCTTGGTTGCCGCTTCGCGCCGCGCGCCGCCCGTGCCGTCGAAAACGCTGACGAAGCTCCAGTCGTCCCTCTGCTGCTCGTTCATCGCTGCTCCCTCACCAGCTGCCGCCGGCCTGCCGCGGCCCGGCGGAGAAATCGCTTTAATGCCTGCCGCTCCCTGTTACCATCCGCGCCGTCTGGCACGCCATCACAGCGCAGGGACCTGCCGCACCATGCTCGAATGGATCGCCGATCCCAACATCTGGGCCAGCCTGCTGACCCTTACTTTCCTCGAAATCGTGCTCGGCATCGACAATATCATCTTCCTGTCGATCATAACCGAGCGGGTGGCGGAGCACCGGCGCATCCTGGCCCAGCGTATCGGCCTCGCGCTGGCGCTGTTCGGGCGCATCGCGCTGCTCGCCGGGCTGGTCTGGCTGACCAGGCTGACGGCACCGCTCTTCGAGGTGTTCGATCACACGGTATCCTGGCGCGACATCATCCTGATGGTCGGCGGCCTCTTCCTGCTCGCCAAGGCGACCTCGGAGATCCACCACACGGTCG
>JBFGUI010000251.1:0-5281 GCA_041565695.1 Kiloniellaceae bacterium | reverse complement strand
GTTGGACCACAACCACATTGGCACATTGCGATGCCGTAAAGGTGGGGCCGTCCACACCTTCAAGTCTGCGGATGACGTTGGCGGTTGCCCTGTTGCTGCCGAACCAGCGCTGCCGCGAAAAGCGTCAGCCTTCGGCCAGCTGGTCGAAGGCCTCCAGGGCCTGCGCCCCGTAGACGTAGGACGGGCCGCCGCCCATGTAGATCGCCACGCCGATGGTCTCCCGGATCTCCTCGCGCGAGGCGCCGTGGCGGATGGCGGCGGCGGTATGAAAGCCGATGCAGCCGTCGCAGCGCCCGGCGATGCCGATGGCGAGCGCGATCAGTTCCTTCATCTTGGGCGACAGTGTGCCGGGGGAAATCGCCGCCGCCGCCAGCGACGAGAAGGCTTCCGCCAGCTCCGGCGAAGTCTTGCGGTAGTCGCCGATGGCGTGGGACAGAGTCTGGTTGGCGGTCTTCCAGTCCTTGTGCATGCGTGGTCTCCTGGGATCGTCGATGCGTCGGTCTAGCCTCCGGTCCCCGGCCCTGTCCAAGACACAGATCAATTTGCCGCGCGGGCCGGGGGCCGGCGCGGCCGTGTCGCTGCTGAAACAGGGCCGTCGCTAATCCTGGCGCGGGGTTCTCCGCAACGCGGAACACTGCCTCGACGTGATACGGCGGCGTCCTGGAAACGGCGATGAGCACCTGGCATCCGAAGGAGATCGAGGCCCAGCGACCAGCGCTGCAGCGGGTGCTGCAGCCGATCGGCGAGGCCAGGGGGCTGCCCAACGCGGCCTATACTTCTGAGGCCTTCGCCGCCGTCGAGCGCGACGGCGTGCTCGCCCGCGGCTGGACCTGCATCGGCGTCGGCGCCTGGGTGCCGCGACCCGGCGACCTGCGGCCGCTGCAGCTCATGGGACTGCCGCTGCTGCTGCTGCGCGACCGCGACGGCGCGCTCCGCGTGTTCCACAACGTCTGCAGCCACCGCGGCCTGCGGCTGGTGAGCGCGCCCTGCCGCGCCCGCGGCCTGATCCGCTGCCCCTATCACTCCTGGAGCTACGCATTGGATGGCAGCCTGAAGGCGACGCCGTCTATCGGCGGGCCGGGCAGCAACAGCTGCGCGGGCTTCGACAGGTCGAAGCACGGCCTCAAGCCCGTGCGCGTGGCGCAGTGGTGCGATGCGGTCTTCGTCGACCTCTCCGGCGAGGCGCCGCCCTTCGAGGACTTCATCGCGCCGCTGGCCGCGCGCTGGCGCGCCTTCGATCCGCAGCGCCTCCGTCACGGCGGCGACGACTCGCGCTTTTCCATCGAGCTGGCCTGCAACTGGAAGCTGGCGGTGGAGAACTACTGCGAGGCCTATCACCTGCCGTGGATCCACCCCGCCCTGAACCAGTATTCGCGCCTCGAGGACCACTACCCCATCGCCGAGGCAGGGCACATGGCCGGGCAGGGCAGCACCGCCTACCGCCCGTCGCTCAGCGCCGACGGCCGCGCCTTTCCGATTCACCCCGGCCTGCCGGCGCAGTGGGACGGCGCGGCGGAATACCTGGCGCTGTTTCCCAACGTGCTCTTCGGGGTGCACGCCGACCACTTCTTCACCGTGGTGCTGGAGCCGCTGGGTCCGGCGCGCACCCGCGAGCACTTCGAGATCTACTACTTCGACGAGGCGGCGCTCGGCGACGCCTGTGCCGACCTGCGCGCCGCCAACACGCGGCAGTGGCAGACGGTCTTCGAGGAGGACCGCGGCGTGGTCGAGGGCATGCAGGCCGGGCGCGCCTCGCCGGCCTTCGACGGCGGCGCCTTCTCGCCGGCGATGGACGGAGCGACCCACTGCTTCCACCGCTGGATGGCCGCGGCCCTGCTGGGCTGACGCCATTTCGCCTCCGTGGACAGAGAGCCTGCCATGGGCGTAGCCTGAGGGCAGGCTGCAACGTCCAGGGGAGGCGGCTCATGGCTGCTGCAAAGTCCTCTTCCCGGAAATCCGCAAAGACCGCGCAGGGCGACCTGCGCGAACGCATCGTCGAGGCCGCCCTCGACATCGCCGAGGGCTGGGGCTGGTACGACATCCGCCTGCACCACGTGGCCGAGCGCCTTGGCCTGCCGCTGGCCGCGATCCGCGCCGAGTTCCGCGACGGCGATGCCATCGCCGACGCCTGGATCGCCCGCGCCGACCAGGCCATGCTGGCCAGGCCGCCGCGCGGCTTCGCCGCCCTGCCGCCGGCCGAGCGGCTGCAGGTCACGCTGGAGGCCTGGCTCGACGCCCTGGCGCCGCGCCGCAGGGTGACCGCCGAGATGCTGCGCGCCAAGCTCTGGCCGGTGCACGTCCATCACAACCTGAAGCTCGTCACCTGGACCTCGCGGACGGTGCAGTGGTGGCGCGAGGCGGCCCTGCTCGACGGCAGGGGCCAGCGCCGCTCGGTGGAGGAGATCGGCATGACCATGATCTTCCTGTCCACGCTCGCCCTGTGGTGCGGCGACGGCAGTGCGGGCCAGGCCCGCACAAGATCCTATCTGAAGCGCCGCCTGGCCCGCGCCGACAGGCTCATGGCCCGCGCCTTTCCCGCGCAGGCCCGTTAATTGCCGCTTGCCGGCCGCAGCTGCTCGCGGGTCAGTTCGAGGATGCTGAAGTCGGGCTCGGCGGTCACCGTGGGGCGCGCCGGGCCGACCCTGCTGAAGTCGAAGACCTGGTTGACCAGCACGAAGCCGACCTCCGCCGGCCTTTCGCTGCGCGCAAAGGGCAGCATGATGCGCCGGGTGTCGACGGCGCGGCCACGGTCCCACTGGAAACGGCTGTGGGAGTAGATCGGCGACCGCCGCGCGATGCAGTCGTCGAACAGGCTGCGGATGAAGTCGTGGTAGTCGCCCTGCATGACCTCGTGCAGGTACTTGCCGGTGAAGTCGGCGCCCCAGGCGCTGACCATGTCGGTGCCGACCAGCCGATAGCAGATCGCGCCGTCCGGCATGACCTCGGCAAGCACCAGCGTCGAGAGCGCGCGGGGATAGTCGATGGGGTCGAAGTCGCTGCGCAGCGGAAGGCCGCCGCGCGCCGCGGCCAGTCGACACCAGGCGTCGTAGAGGTTCTTCTGCCTGAGGTCGAGCATCACCTTCCTGGCACATCCGAATCCGACGAGTCGGAAGTCTATACCCCATCGGTCAACTTAGCCAGCAGCCGGCGCGCGGGCCTGGCTGTCGGGCGGAGCCGGCCGCGGTTCCAAGGTCGGAAGAATTCGGATCGAAGAGGCCTGCAATCCGCAGCGGATCGCCGCCGATTCGGCACGGGAACTAAAGCAGACCGCGCTTTGCCAGGTTGGTCATCAGCGCCGTCGCGCCGAAGGTCCAGGGCGCGATCCTGTGGCAGTGATTGACGCGGTTGACCAGCGCGCCCAGCGCCTTGGCGCGGATGGTCACCTCGTCGCCCGGCTTGTGGGTGAAGCCCTCGCCGGGGCGCTCGCGGTCCTGGATCGGCGCGAACATGGTACCGAGCATCAGCACCAGGCCGTCCGGGTACTGGTGGTCGGCGTTGAGCGCCTGGGCCACCAGGTCGGTGACGTCGCGGCTGATCGCGGCCAGCGGATAGCTGTCGGCGATGCGGAAGCCGTCCGCCGCGCCGGCAACCTCGACCTCGATCACCACGTTGCGCAGCGCAGTCATGTCGAAGCTCGCGTCGATCAGCCGGATGAAGGGGCCGAGCGCGCAGGAGGCGTTGTTGTCCTTGGCGCGGCCGAGCAGGAGCGCGCTGCGCCCCTCCACGTCGCGCAGGTTGACGTCGTTGCCGAGCGTCGCGCCGACGATCTCGCCGCGGCTGTTGACCACCACGGCGACCTCCGGCTCCGGGTTGTTCCACACCGAGCTGGCGAGGATGCCGATCTCCGATCCCGTGCCGACCGCCGAGAGGGGCTGGGCCTTGGTGAAGATCTCCGCGTCGGGGCCGATGCCGACCTCCAGGTACTGCGACCACAGGCCGCGCTCGATCAACGACTCTTTCAGCTTGGCGGCTTCCGGCGAGCCGGGCTTCAGGTCGGCCAGTTCGGTGCCGATCTCCGCAGCGATGTTGTCGCGGATCGCCTCGGCCTTCTCCGGGTCGCCCTTGGCCTGCTCCTCGATGACCCGCTCCAGCATGGAATCGACGAAGGTGACGCCGCTGGCGCGCAGCGCCTGCAGGTCGGCCGGGGCGAGCAACCAGGGCTGGTCGGCGCCGCGCTTGTCGTGGGCCGAGTTGGCCAGGGCCGCGGCCAGGTCACCGACCGCCGGCACGGAGCCCGCCGCGCGCGCCGCCTGCAGCTTTTCGGCCAGCCCCTCGATCTCGAACAGCGCCGCGACGCTCGGCGCCAGGCCCGAGAGGTCGCGCAGCAGCGCACCGTCGAGCAGCACCGGGCTCGGCCCCGCCACGCCCCCCGCGGCCTTGGCCGGCAGCCAGGCGCGGCCGACCAGCAGGCCGGCGGTCTTGTCGTCGGGCAGGGTGAGTTCGGGCGAGAGGTCCATCGGGCGGGTCTTTCTCTGCGGAGCGAAGGGGAAGGCTGGCTGCGCGGCACTCTAGCGGCAAAGGCCCGGCATTTGAACCGCCGCAATCCGTCCCCTCTCCGTCGCTCGGAGGCTTGACGCGCCGCCGGTCCATTGGCGAGGCTGACTGGAGCGACAGTTAGGAAGTCTGAAGGCAGTTCCCCTCACCCAGCTGCGCCCCTTGAGTCTAATGGGGCGCGTGCCGCGCCAAGGCTGCGCAACCCTCTCCCCTGGGGGAGAGGGAGGGGCCCGCCCAAGGCAACTTGAGTGGGAGGGTGAGGGGGCTTTGCGGAACGCAGGAGAGAATCCGAAATGACCGATTTCCCCACCCAGGCCCGGGCCGTCATCATCGGCGGCGGCGTGGTCGGCTGCTCGCTCGCCTACCACCTGTCGAAGCTCGGCTGGAAGGACGTGGTGCTGCTGGAGAGGAAGCAGCTGACCTGCGGCACGACCTGGCACGCGGCGGGGCTGATCGGGCAGCTGCGCGCGACCTCCAACCTGACCCAGCTGGCCAAGTACACCGCCGAGCTCTACGCCACCCTGGAGGAGGAGACCGGCGTCGCCACGGGTCTGAAGCAGAACGGCTCGCTCTCCGTCGCGCTGACCGCCGACCGCCTGGAGGAGCTGAAGCGCGGCGCATCTATGGCCAAGACCTTCGGCCTGGAGGTCGAGGTGCTGACGCCCGAGGACATCGCCGGGGTCTACCCGCTGCTCAACCGCGCCGGCGTCACCGGCGGCGTCTTCCTGCCCAAGGACGGCCAGGGCGACCCGGCCAACATCACACAAGCCCTCGCGAAAGGCGCGCG
>JBFGUI010000250.1:0-5351 GCA_041565695.1 Kiloniellaceae bacterium | reverse complement strand
GTCTCGTGGCCCTGGCCGTGGCTGTGGGAGCCGGTGAAGATCGACACCGTGCCCGTTGCGTTAAAGCGCACCTGGGCCGACTCCCAGAGGCCGACGCCAGCGCCGAGCGAGCCGACCACCGCCGAGGGGGCGATACCGCAGGCCTCGATGTAGGCCGAGAAGCCGATGCCGCGCAGTTTGCCCTGGGCCTGGGAGGCCGCCTTGCGGGCGGGATAGCCCTTGTAGTCGATCATCTCCAGCGCCTTGTCGAGCGAGGCGCCGTAGTTGCCGATGTCGTACTGCAGGGCCACCGGGGTCTGATAGGGGAACTGGTCCGGCTGGATGAAGTTGCGCCGGCGGATCTCCGCCGGATCCAGCTTCATCTCGCGGGCCGCCACCTCGACCAGGCGCTCGACCACGTAGGTCGCCTCGGGCCGTCCGGCGCCGCGGTAGGCGTCGACCGGCGCGGTGTTGGTGAAGGCCGACTTCACGTTGGCGTAGATCACCGGCGTGGTGTACTGGCCGGCCAAAAGGGTCGCGTAGAGATAGGTCGGCACCGAGGTGGCGAAGCTGGAGAGGTAGGCCCCCATGTTCGCGGTGGTCTCGACCTTCAAGGCGAGGAACTTGCCGTTCTCGTCCATGGCCAGCTGGGCGTGGGTGACGTGGTCGCGGCCGTGGGCGTCGGAGGCGAAGCTCTCCGAGCGCTCCGCCGTCCACTTCACCGGCGCCTTGACCTTCTTGGCCGCCCAGGTGCAGACCGTCTCCTCCGCGTAGCAGAAGATCTTGGAGCCGAAGCCGCCGCCGACGTCCGGGGCGATGACCCTGAGCTTGTTCTCGGACAGGCCGAGCACGAAGGCGCAGAGGATCAGCTTCAGCAGGTGCGGGTTCTGGCTGGTCGAATAGAGCGTGTAGCTGTCGGTGCCGCCGTCGTATTCGCCGATCGCCGCGCGCGGCTCCATGGCGTTGGGGATCAGGCGGTTGTTGACCAGGTCCAGCCTGGTGACGTGGGCCGCCTTGGCGATGGCCGCGTCGACCTCGCCCTCGTCGCCCAGCACCCAGTCGTAGCAGAGATTGCCCGGCGCCTCGTCATGGACCTGCGGCGCGCCGGAAGCCAGCGCCGCGCTGAGGCCGACGGCGGCCGGCAACTCCTCGTAGTCGACCTGGACCTTCTCGCCGGCTTCCTTGGCCTGGGCGTAGGTCCGGGCGATGACCACAGCGACATGGTCGCCGACGTAGCGCACCTTGTCGCGCGCCAGGGGGAAGTGCGGCGGCGCCTTGTGCGGGTCGCCGTTGCGGTCGGTGACCACCCAGCCGCAGGGCAGGGAGCCGACGTTGTCGGCGGCCATGTCGGCGCCGGTGAAGACGCCGAGCACGCCGGGGCTGGCTTCGGCCTCGGCCTTGTTGATGCCCTTGATCTTGGCGTGGGCGTGCGGCGAGCGCACGAAGTAGGCGTAGACCTGGCCGGGGCGGTTGATGTCGTCGGTGTAGCGGCCCTGGCCGGTGAGGAAACGGAAATCTTCCTTGCGCTTTACGCTGGCGCCGATTCCGGTGTCTGGCATGGTCCTACCCCCTCATGTTTGCGGCGGCCGACTGAATGGCCTTGACGATGTTGTGGTACCCGGTGCAGCGGCAGATGTTGCCTTCGAGCCACTCGCGGATCTCGCCTTCGTCGGGGTTGGGGTTCTTGTTCAGGAGGTCGATGGCCGACATCACCATGCCCGGCGTGCAGAAGCCGCACTGCAGGCCGTGATTCTCGCGGAAGGCCTCCTGCATGGGGTGCAGCTGGCCGTTCTGCGCCAGGCCCTCGATGGTGGTCACCTCGGCGCCCTCGGCCTGCAGCGCGAGCAGGGTGCAGCTCTTGACCGATTCGCCGTTGACGTGGACCACGCAGGCGCCGCACTGGCTGGTATCGCAGCCCACGTGGGTGCCGGTGAGCGAGAGGTTCTCGCGCAGGAACTGGACGAGCAGGGTGCGGCCTTCGACTTCGCCGCTCACCTGCCGGCCGTTCACCGTCATGGAAACGCTAGGCATGGGTATCTCCCTTCCTTGACCTCCGAACGGAATGTCCGGTTGTTCTTCTTGCTTGCCGCGCAGCGAGCGCAGGGCGCCGGCGGTGGTAACTTCCTTGCAACGCACAAGTCTGTTGCCGCGCGCGATTCAGGTCAAGGGGCGCGGCGGCGGGACATCATGAAATTTCGGTCACAGCGCGAAAACCGCCAGCAGGATCAGCGCCGCAACCAGCAGGCCGGTGACCCAGACGCCGAGCGGGGCGCCGGCCCCGACATCGGAATCGTCCGGCGCGGCGGCCGCCGCGGGCGCCGGTTCGGCGGCCGGTGCGGGGGCGGCCGGCTCAGCGGCGGCGGCCGGGGCCGCGGCGGGGCCGCCGACCTGTTCGGCGAAGCGCGAGAAGAAATCGTCGGCCATCTTCTTGGCGGTGCCGTCGATGAGGCGCGAGCCGATCTGCGCCAGCTTGCCGCCGACCTGGGCATTGACCTCGTAGTTCAGCAGCGTGGCCGCGCCGTCTTCTTCCAGGCTGACCTTGGCGCCCCCCTTGGCGAAGCCGGCGGCGCCGCCCTTGCCCTCGCCGGAGATGGTGTAGCCCTTGGGCGGGTCGAGGTCGCTCAGCGTCACCGCGCCGGCAAAGCGCGCCGAGACCGGACCGACCTTGGCGCGCACCTTGGCGGTGAAGGAGGTGTCCGAGGTCTTCTCGATCTCCTCCACGCCGGGAATGCAGGTGCGCAGCACCTCGACGTCGTTCAGGGCCTGCCAGACGGTTTCCCGGGGCGCTTCGATGCGGTACTGGCCGGTCATCTGCATGGCGTCTTTTCCGTCCTCTCCGTAAGGGCGTCGCTTTCAGCAAAAAGAAAGAGCGGCCGCTGCGGGCGCCCGCAGCGGTGCGTCGGTTCGGCTTCAGAATTGCCCCTCGGCCGCTGCCGATCAAGTCCCCCCTTCGGCCAATTGCCCCGGGGGCGTGTCCCCGCTAGCCGCCGAGGAACAGGCGGCCGACCTCCGGGTCCTCCAGCAGGATGTTGCCCTTGTCGGCCATGGCCAGCTCGCCCGAGACCAGGACGTAGCCGATGTCGGCGAACTCCAGGCCCTTCTTGGCGTTCTGCTCGACCATGATGATGGTCTTGCCTTCGCCGTGCTGCAAATCCTCGAGGATCTCGAAGACCATGTCGATGAAGCGCGGCTCCAGGCCGATCGACGGCTCGTCGACCAGCAGGACCTCCGGGTCCATCACCAGGGCGCGCGAGATCTCCAGCAGGCGCCGCTCGCCGCCGGACAGCACCTTGGCGGCGTGCTTGCGGCGCTCGGCCAGGCGCGGATACTTCTCGAAGATCTCCTCGGCCTTTTCCTTGGCCTGCTGCGGGCGTTCCATCAGGTAGCCGCCCATCCACAGGTTCTCCTCCACCGTCATGCCGGGGAAGACCGACTTGTCCTGCAGGATGTAGGCGACGCCGGCCGAGCGCAGCTTGTCCTTGGAGGACATCTTGGTCACGTTCCTGCCGTTGACCAGGATGGTGCCGCCGTAGATGTTGGTGAAGCCGAAGATGGAATGCAGCACCGTCGACTTGCCGGCGCCGTTCGGCCCGATCAGGCAGAGCGATTCGCCCTTGCCGACCTGCAGATTGAAATTGTGCAGGATCTGCATCTTGCCGTAGCCGGCCCGCAGTCCCTCGATCTTGACGTAGGGCTCGCTGCCGCAGAGGGCGGCGAGGCGGTCCTCGGTGATGCCCGACTGGGCCAGCGCCGCGGCCTGGCGGTTGACGTCCTCGACGGAGATGACGGTCTCGACGCCGCCCTTGCCGTAGCCGCGGGTCTGCGTTTTCTTGTCCTCTCCGGTGCTGGCCATCAATGCGCCCCCAGGTAGGCGTCGATGACGCGCTGGTCGTTCTGGATTTCGTCGGGATCGCCCTCGGCCAGCATTTCGCCGTGGGCGAGGCAGTAGATGTGTTCCGCCAGGTTCATGATCACCCGCATGTTGTGTTCGATCACCAGGAGGGTGATGCCGAACTCTTCGTTGGCCCGCTTCAGGCGATCGATCAGACCGTTGATCAGGGTCGGATTGATGCCCGCCGTCGGCTCGTCGAGCAGCAGCACCTTGGGCTCGTTCATCAGCGCCATGGCGAACTCCAGCAGCTTCTGCTGGCCGAAGGAGAGATCGCCCGAGATCAGGTGGCGCTTCTGGTAAAGGCCGACGAACTCCAGCAGGCGCTCGGCCTTTTCCTTCTGCGCGCTGGAGTAGCCCTTGAACATGTCGAAGAAGGTCTGGTCGCGGTGCTGCACCGAGATCAGCATGTTCTTGACGCAGTCCATGTCGCCGTAGATGCGGGTCTGCTGAAAGGTGCGCAGCATGCCCAGGCGGGCGATCTGCGGCACCTTGAGATCGGAGATCTCGCGGCCCTCGAACCTGATGGAGCCGGAGTCGATCGGGTGATAGCCGACGATGGAGTTGAAGAGGGTGGTCTTGCCCGAGCCGTTGGGCCCGATCAGGCCGGTGATCTTGCCTTCCGGCACGGTGATCGAAATCTCGTGGTTGGCGCGTACGCCGCCGAAGGATTTCGAGACGTTCTCTACCTTGATCAGTTCCGGATTCACTGGCCGGCCTCCTTGGCCTTGCCGCCGGCGGACATGCGCGGATCGACGGTGATGCCGAAGCGTTCCGGCCACTTGCGCTGCACCCAGCCCATGATGCCTTCCTGGAAGAACACCACGTTGACCACGATCAGCAGGCCGAGCGCGATCCACTGCCAGCCGAGCAGGTAGGTCCAGGTGACCTCCTTGACGACGTGGAACAGGATCGCGCCGATCACCGGCCCCCAGAGCGTGCCCTTGCCGCCGAGCAACGCCATGACCACCATGAAGATGCCGAAGGTGGGCGCCGGGAAGGCGACCTCGAGCGGCTCCACGAAGCCGGTCAGGTTGCCGAAGACGGCGCCGGACATGCCGAGGAAGAAGGCCGCCGAAGACCAGGCCGCCAGCTTGTGGCGCAGGGTATGGATGCCCATGGCCTCGGCCTTTTCCTCGTCGTCGCGGATGGCGTTGATGGCCAGGCCGAAGCGCGTCGCGTAGAGCCAGCGCACGAAGATGAAGGTCAGCGCCGCCAGCACGAAGAAGAGGATATAGAACACCACCGACTTCTCATGCGGCTGGCCGGGATAGACCGGCATGGCGATGCCGCTGCCGCCGCCGATCCACTCCCAGGTGCCGACCAGCTCGCGTCCCGCGAGGGCGACGCCCAGGGTGCCGATGGCGAAGTAGGGGCCGCGCAGACCGAAGACGATGCGCCCCAGCACCAGGGCGAAGAGCACGCAGCCGACCGCCGCGGCGATGGTGCCGAGGAAGAGACTGGAGAAGTAGTCACCGTAGTC
>JBFGUI010000249.1:0-5374 GCA_041565695.1 Kiloniellaceae bacterium | reverse complement strand
CGGCGCGCCGCGTTGGCGCGGTGCCGCTCGGCGCGCCAGGCCTTGAAGACCTTGGCGCGGTAGGAATTTCCGCGAATCGCCTGGCGCGAATGGTACTGACCGACCGCCCGCGTCCAGGAGCGGGCCTCCTGGCGCAGTTCCGCCAGAAAACCGGCTGCGTAGGCCACGTTGGCCGCCGGGTCGAAGGCCGCTTCCAGCGACTCGAAGGCCTCCGGATGGTACTGAAGGTTCACCTGCATGCAGCCGACGTCGATGTTGCGCACGCCGCGGGCCTGCAGTCTGCGCACCGCGTCGATCGCCGCCGCCTTGCTCGGCAGAAACCGCCCCCTGCCCTCGGCCATGACCGTCCAGGGCCAGGCAAGGGTTTCCCCCCGGTCATCGTGCCAGCGCCCGGATTCGGTCTTGGCGATGGCGTTCAGCAGGTGTCGCGGCAGGTCGTGCGCCTGTTCGGCCCTGGCCGCCTGCTGGCTGCAGAGAGTCCAAGTGGAATCAACAGATTCTCCGGCCTCGAGCGTACCGGAGAGGGTGAGGAAGAGGGCCACAAGCGCGGCTTTGGGCAGCTGTCGCAACACCGTGCGATCTCCGTCTCAGCGTGGTTTTTCCCGACTAGGGGAGCAAACGCCGTGCCAGTGTTCGCCTGCCACAGGGTAGAACAGCCCGAGACGCATTTTGCGATGCAATAAAGTCGTCAGCTTTGTGACAGAATTATTAACAGATCTCCAAAATAATCGTTGGTAAATCAATGAATTGTAGAATTATCTGTTGCGCCTCAAAGGAGTCGAGCGCATATTGTGCAATGCGGTATGGCGGTGGCTCCGGCCACGGCCTGCCGCAGTCCATAGGGCATTTCCTCCCTAAACTTGGGCCGCGCTTGTCGCGGCCCTTTTTTCGCGGATTCGGCCCAGGCGGGGCTTCACGCCGGCAGCGTGCTGTCGCCCGGTCCCAGCGCGCGCTGCATGAAGACGGAATCGATCCAGCGCCCGTGCTTGAAGCCGACGGAGGTGAGCAGGCCGCACTCGCGGAAGCCGTGGCGCGCGTGCAGGCGGATCGATCCGTGATTGGCGCTGTCGCCGATCACCGCGATCATCTGGCGGTAGCCGAACCCTTCGCAGTGCTGGATCAGCTGTTCCAACAGGGCCGAGCCGATGCCCTGGCCGTCTCTGCCGGGCAGCACGTAGACCGAATCCTCCAGGGCATAGCGATAGGCCGGGCGGGTGCGATAGGGGGCGGCATAGGCGAAGCCGAGGATGGCGCCGCCGTCCGGCCGCTCACTGGCCACAAGGTAGGGCAGGCCACGCGCCTACACGTCCTCCAGGCGGCGCTGCATCTCCGCCCGGTCCGGCGGCTGCTCTTCGAAGGAGGCAATTCCTTGCAGCACGTGATGGGCATAGATCGCCTGGATGGCAGGAACGTCGGCGGCGATGGCCGGCCTGACCGTCACCGCGCCGGCCCGGCTGGCAGCCTCGCTCACGGCAGCTTGAGTCCGAGCTCCGCCGGCGTCAGCGCGCCCAGCACCGTGATCACGTCACGCATGTCATCGGCCAGGGTCTTCAGGTTCGGGCGCCGCTCGATGCGCGATTCGTCCATGTAGATGTGCCGATTGATCTCGATCTGCAGGCAGTGGATATGGGACTGCGGCTTGCCGTAGTGGCGGGTCACGAAGCCGCCGGCGTAGGGCGTATTGCGCACCACCACGTAGTCCTTGGCGGTCAGCACCTGCTCAACGCGCTGGGTCACCACCGGTGCGCAGGTGGTGCCGTGACAGTCGCCGAGAACGAAGGCGGTGCGCTTGGCATCGCGGCCGCGCTTCGGGCGGCTGCTGGACGGCATGGAATGGCAGTCGATCAGGATGCAGTAGCCGAAGCGCTGCTTGGTGGTCTCGACCAGCTCCCGCAGCGCCTCGTGGTAGGGCCAGTAATAGCTGCGGATCCGCTCCAGCCCCTCTTCCAGGCTGAGCTTGCGGCGATAGATGTTGGCGCCGTTGGCGACCACCCGGGCGATGGTTCCGAGCCCGGCGGCGACCCGCGGCGAGGAGGTATTGGCATAGGGCGGCAGCTGGTCCTTGAACACCGCCGGGTCGAGCTCATAGGGCTCGCGGTTGGGATCGACGAAGGCGCGCGGGAAGAGGGCATGCAGCAAGGGGGCGCCCATCTCCGGCGCGCAGCCGAAGATCTCGTGCACGAAGCTGTCTTCCGAGCGTCGCAGGCTCATCGGGTCGAGACAGGAAGCAGCGAGGAATTCCGCCGGATAGTCGCTGCCGCTGTGAGGCGAGGCAAAGACCAGGGGCAGGGTCTGCCGCTGAGGCTGGATGATTTCGTGCGGCTGCGGGGCCTGGGCGCTCGGTGCGATCGCGTCCATTTTTCTATGGGCTTGTTAGCAATCCTGTTTTAGGGCAAAGGCTAGGTACTGTCATGCCCGTTTCGGCGGTACGTGCGGCGTCCCCCGCGGCGCCGCAGTCTCCTCGCGCTATTAAGGTCTACTTGGGGCTTTGCCGCTAGTCTATACTGCTTCAGGAGCGGCTCGAATCGCCGCTTCGCTCTGGCGTGGCCTGGTGTTGACGCCTGGGATATATGCTTAACGGCCGCGTGCCAAACGGCCGCTGGTCTGCCCACCACCGCACGTGTGGCGGTGCCGGCGGGTCAAGAGAGCGATTTAAGGGGTTATGGCACAAATCCTTCTTGCCGAAGACGACGCCTCGATGCGGGAGTTCCTGGCCAAGGCGCTGCGCAACGCGGGCCACCACGTGGTCGCCGTGGGCGATGGTCTGGACGCGATGGAATCGCTGGACGGCTTCCGGGCCGATCTGCTGCTGGCCGACGTGGTCATGCCGGGGCTGGACGGCATCGAACTGGCGCGTCGGGCGGCCAAGCTGCAGCCCGGGCTCAAGGTCATGTTCATCACCGGCTTTGCCGCCGTCGCCCTGAAGAACCGCGACCAGACGCCGCAGGGTGCGCGCATTCTCTCCAAGCCCTTCCACCTCCGCCATCTGGTGGAGGAGGTGGATTCCATCCTTACAGCCTGAGCCGCCGCCCCAGCCGCCTGTTCCGGCGGTCTGAGGTGCAGCTGCGGCGCTTGCCGGGTGGACCTCGAATGGCTGCAGGAAGTCTTGAAAAAGCCGGGCGATAGTGCTACTTCGCCTGCCTTCGGCGGTTCCGCCGCCGTTCCCGCGCGGCCATCCTGGCTAGCAGGGACAGGGTCTGCAGGGTCTTTAAGGGCGTATAGCTCAGCGGGAGAGCGCCTCGTTGACATCGAGGAGGTCCCTGGTTCAATCCCAGGTACGCCCACCATTCCCCGCGAAATCAGCCGGCCGGCCGGCCCCTTCCAGGGAGCCGAAGTCCCCACGGTCTTGCTGGCCAGGGGCGATCCAGTTGCGCGCCCGTCATGGCCAAGAGCCCTCCGCCGCTGCGTTGCCGGTCGCGCGACGGACTGGTGAATATGTCCAATCGAAATCACCTGTGGATTGTTGCGGCTTCCATCAACGCCCCGGTCGCTTTTCGCGACGCTCCGGTAACCCCTCTAAGCCCTTGGTTTGCGGGGCATTAATCGATTATTTGCCATTTGCCCTTAACGATGTTGTGCCCCCGCCTGTCTTGCATTTTGCGACCGGTGAGGATGAGACGTTGAACGACCGGGAAAGGTGCCGATGGCACCGTTGACGAAAGCGAGCGCCAAACCGACGGTCAAGGCGAAGATCCCGTTCTGGGTGCGCCTCAAGGCCTGGTGGGAAGGCTATGACCTGGCGATCCGCAAGAAGCAGCAGATTCCCTTCGAATCCGGGGAGATGACGGATGCTGCGCAGCAGCCGCAGCGGATGTCGAAGCGCCTCGAGGTCATGCAGCAGCTCTGGGGCAAGGGTATGTCGGGGCCCGGCGACGAGGAATACATCATCAAGCTGGTCAAGCCCTTCGGCCTCGATCCCGCCTTCACCGTGATCGACGTGGGCGCCGGCCTCGGCGGGGCGACCCGGCTGATCTCGGAGAAGTTCGATATCTGGATCACCGGCCTGGAGTCGGACCGCGAGGTGGCCGACGCGGGCATGGAGCTGTCGACCATGGCGGGCCTCGCCAAGCGGGCGCCGATCCATTACTTCGACATGGACCGTTACGAGTTCCGAGAGAATTCCACCGACTGCGTGTTCTCCAAGGAATCGCTCTACCTGGTCGAGCACAAGGAACGCCTGCTGAAAGAGATCATCAACATGATCAAGCCGCGCGGGCAGCTGCTGTTCACCGACTACGTGGTGCCCAAGGACGCCGACGAGCAGGCGGTGGCGACCTGGGCCCAGGGCGAGGCCAATGTGCCGCACCCCTGGACCATGCGTGACTACGAGAACCTGCTGACCGAGGCGCGCCTCGACATCCGCATCAAGGAAGACATCACCGAGCAGGTTTACGGCATCATTGCCGCCAGCTGGGCGCGCTTTCTTTCCAACCTGAAGGGCAAGACGGTCGACCGCGACACCTCCGAGGCGATCAACGATGCCGTCGAGCTGTGGTCCCGGCGGACCCAGGCCATCGACGCCGGCGCCCTCAGGATCTGCCGCTTCCACGCGCTCAAGAAGGATGCGGAGAAGATGCTCTCCGACTGGTAGGCTTGCGGGCCTGCCCGGAGGCCGGAAAAAGGGCGCATTTCCGCGCTTTCGCTGAGGTTGACAGCCCCCGCCGCGATGCCTATGTTCCCGGCTTTCCGGGCGCCGGCGAAGACCGGCCAAGCCAGCCGGGCTGGCCAAAGAGGATAGAGAAATGAAAGTCATTAACTCGCTGAAGACCGCGAAGCTGCGCGAAAAGGGCTGCCGCGTTGTGCGCCGCAAGGGTCGGGTCTACGTGATCAACAAGAAGAATCCGCGCTTCAAGGCCCGCCAGGGCTGAGCCGCCGCCGGCCGGCGCCTGCTCCAGGCTGCCGGCCCGACGCACCCGGAGATACACCGCAAAGGCCGCGCCCATAACGGGCGCGGCCTTGCGTTTGCCCGGATACCGCCCCGCTGGGCGGCGTGATTGCGGCCCGCACCGGCGCAGGGTGTTGACCCGGTGGGCGGGCCGGGCCATAGTCTCCCGAAAATTGGTATTACCAATTTCGCCGGCCACCGCTTCGGCCGGCGGGGCAATCGAGGGAGAGAGCCATCCATGCAGATGCCGGAGCCGGACCGGGGCGTCATCGACGCCAAGGCTGATATCGTTGCTGCCTTGCGCGCCGTGGTGCCCGGCGAGGGCGTGGTGGTCGACGAGGAGGAACTCCGGGCCTACGAGACCGATGGCCTGACCGCCTACCGCCAGCTGCCCCTCATCGTCGTGCTGCCGGAAACCACCGAGCAGGTCAGCCGGGTCCTGAAGATCTGCAAGGCGCGCGGGGTGAAGGTGGTGCCGCGCGGCGCCGG
>JBFGUI010000248.1:0-5405 GCA_041565695.1 Kiloniellaceae bacterium | reverse complement strand
TAGGCCTCGACGACCCGGGCAAGCTTGGAGATGCCGACGACCCGGTTGTTGGGCATGTAGGCGACGTGGGCGCGGCCGATGATCGGCGCCATATGGTGCTCGCAGTGGGATTCGAAGCGGATGTCGCGCAGCAGGACCATCTCGTCGTAGCCCTCGACTTCTTCGAAGGTCCGTTGCAGCAGGTCGAGCGGATCGATGGCATAGCCGTCGAAGAATTCCTCGTAGGCCTTCACCACGCGTTCCGGCGTGCTGCGCAGTCCCTCCCGTGCGGGGTCGTCGCCTGCCCAGCGGATCAGGGTTTCCACGGCACGCTGGGCCTCCTCGCGCGTCGGACGCTCGAGTCCCTGTAGGCGTTCGATTCTCTGGCTGCTGGTCACCTTGGGCCGGCCCCTTTCTGATGGTCCGCAAAACAGGCCGCTTACTTGCGCGTGGCGGCTGTGCCGGTTGCTCTTGCGCGGTTGTCGCTAGTTGAGTTGCACGGGCTGATGCGGGCTGTCCAGCGAAAAGGCCGGGATCTCCACGTCAAAGCGCCGGCCGTCGGTGCTCTCCATCTCGTAGCTGCCGACCATGATACCGGAGGGCGTCGTCAGCGGTGTGCCGCTGGTGTACTCGAAGGACTCGCCAGGCTCCAGGGTGGGCTGTTCGCCGACCACACCGGCGCCGTGCACCTCCTGCACCCGCCCCATGGAATCCGTGATGCGCCAATGCCGGTTCAGCAACTGGACGGTCTCCGTGCCGGTGTTCTCGATCCGCACCTGATAGGCCCAGACATAGTGGCTTTCGGTGGGCGAGGACTGCTCCTCCAGATAGATCGGCTTGACCGTCACGCTGATGGACTGTGTCGTCGCGCTGTACATGGCCTTTCGGATCCTCTTGCGGCCGCCCGCGGCGGCCAGTGGAAACTTGTTTCACCGCTAAGTCTACGCCTTGCGGGCCCCGGTTGAAAGGCCCCGGCAGAGGTGGCCGGCGTCGGCGGTCAGGCGCCGGATCTGCGGGAAACCCGGGTGTTCCGCATGGTTTCTCCGGCTTTCCGGACGTGCCGGGCGCCAAGTGTCTCAGGTGAGGCTGCCCGGACGGTGGTCGCGTCCGACTGCCCGGTCGCCGAGGATGTGGCCCTCGGCATCGATCTCCAGGCGCGGCCCGCCGGCATCCGCGGCGTCCTGCGGGTCGTGGGTCACCAGCAGCGTCGGCAGCCCCTGGGCGCGGGCATGGTCGAAGACGAAACTGCGGAAGCGGGCGCGCAGGGCGACGTCCAGCTTGGCGAAGGGCTCGTCGAGCAGCAGGGCGCGCGGCTCCGACAGCAGGGTACGCAGCAGGGCCACCCGGGCGCGCTGGCCGCCGGAGAGAGTCGTCGGGTCGCGGTCGTAGAAGCCGCTCATGTCGGCCTCGGCCAGGGCAGCCTCGATGCGCGCGCGCCGCGCGCGGCGGCCGCGCAGGCTCGGCGGCAGGCCGAAGGCGAGGTTGTCGGCGACGGAGAGGTGCGGGAACAGCAGGTCGTCCTGGAACAGGATGCCGATGTGGCGCTCTTCCGGCGGCCGCCCTGAGATGTCCTCGCCGTTGAGCAGCACCCGTCCGCGGGCGGTCAGCGCCGGCTCGAGGGTGCCGCAGATCATCGCCAGCAGGGACGATTTGCCGCAGCCGCTCGGCCCCATGACGGTGACGACCTCGCCCGGCGGCACGGAGAGGCTGACAGGGCCGAGGATACGCCGTGCGCCGTGCGCGATCTCCACGCCGCTGAGGCTGAGGCCGTGCTCGCGGCTGACGTCGATGACGCTCATGCCGAGGCCACCTGCAGCTTGCGGCGCAGCGCCAGCGGGCGCGGCAGCGCCAGTGCCGCGGCGAAAGCGAGCAGCGGCAGGAGGGCCTGCAGGAACGCGTAGACACCCATGACCCGGCGGTCTCCTCCGGCTGACAGGCTGACGGCTTCCGTGGTCAGGGTGACGAAACGGCCGCCGCCGGCAAAAAGGGTCGGCAGGTATTGTGTCACGCTGACGGCAAAACCGACAGCCAGGGCGAACAGCACCGGGCGCAGCAGCATGGGCAGCTTGACGCGGAAGAAGACGCGGTTGGGCCGCGCGCCGAGACAGAGCGCGGTGCGCGCATAACGTTCGTCGAGGGCGCGGTAGGGATCGGCCAGGGTTAGAAAGACATAGGGCAGGACGAAGAGCAGGTGGCTCCACACGAGGGCGATCCAGCTGGCGTCGATGCCGAGCTGGATGGCCAGGACCTGGGTGCCGAAGAGGAAGGCGACCTGCGGCACCAGCAGCGGCACATAGAGCAGCCAGAGCGCGCGGTTGGAGAGGGTCAGGCCGCGGCGCTGCGCGTTCTCCAGGCAGCCGAGCACCAGCAGCAGGGCAATGGCGGCCGCGATCAGGCCGGTGACCAGGGTGGTCAGGGTGATAGAGGCGATCTCCGGCGCCTGGCGCGCCCAGGTGTCCAGGCTGAGGGCGCTGGGCCAGGCATCGGGATAGCGCCAGCGCCGGGTCACCGACCACAGCGCCAGCAGCAGCAGGCCGGCGCCGGCGAGGCCGACCAGCAGCTGCAGCAGCCCGGCGCTGACCGCGCGGGCGACGCGGCCGTGGCCGCCGCGTCCGCCGCCGGCGATCCAGGCCCGGCCGAGCCGCGCGACCACGGCTTCGCCGAGGCGCCACAGCGCGATGGCGACGATGACGATGACCAGCTGCAGGGTGGCGCCGGCGGCCGCGACGAAGCGCATCGAGAGATCGGGGTCGTTAAACCAGCGCAGCACCAGCACCGCCAGCGGCGGCGGCGAGAGCGGCGCCAGGATCAGCGCCATGTCGACGACCGACAGCGAAAAGGCGAGAACGG
Organism: Kiloniellaceae bacterium; assembly: GCA_041565695.1. Taxonomy (GTDB): domain Bacteria; phylum Pseudomonadota; class Alphaproteobacteria; order Kiloniellales; family Kiloniellaceae; genus Pelagibius. Next base: position 2,576 of record JBFGUI010000248.1, on the reverse strand, counting down.
CATAGACCGGCAGGCGGATCTGGCGGTAGACCGCCGGCAGCACGGCCTTGAGCCAGGCCACCACCGGGCCGTAGCCGAGCGAGCGGGCGACGGCGAGGCGCTCTTCGGCGCGCACCTGCTCCAGCGCGGCCAGGGTCATCAGCACCAGGAAGGGCACTTCCTTGATGACCAGCGCCAGGGTCAGCGCCAGGGCGTTGGGGTCCTGCACCGTGGCGACGTCGGGCGGCAGGTCCCAGCCGGTGGCCCAGGGCGAGACCAGACGCACCAGCCAGCCGCTCGGCGCGATGAGGAAGGCGAGGCCGAGGGCGACGGCGGCATGGGGCACGGCGATCAGCGGCGCCATCAGGCCGCGCACCGCCAGGATCAGGCGGCCGCCGTGACAGGCCGCGAGGAAGAAGATGGTGAGCAGGAAAGCGGCGAGCGTTGCCAGGACGCCGGAGAGCAGGGTCAGCCGCAGGGACTCCGCGAGCCCCGGCTGGTGGAAGAGTTCGATCCAGGGCGCGATCCCGAAGGCGTGGCTGCCGAGGGCCGGGAAATAGCCGAAGGCCGGCAGCCAGGTGCCGACCAGCCCGGCGATCACCGGGGCGAGAAAGGCGGCGAGCGTCAGCGCCGGCAGGTAGGCGAGCAGACCGCCGCGCCGCATGGGCCTGGCTTCCTCAGTGCGCGTAGCGGCGCTGCCACTCGGCCTCGATGCGCGTCATCCACGAAGGGTGCGGCTCGAGCAGCGTGGCGCCGAGGGCCTCGGGCGGCAGGGTTGCGATACCGCGCGGCAGAACTTCGAAGAGGTGGCGCTGTCCGGGGGTCAGCTTGGACATGGCCAGTACGGTGTCGTCCCCCCAGGCCTCCGGGTTCTGCTTTACGGACTGCGCCTTCGGGCTCATCAGAAAGTTGGCCACCACCATGGCTCCCTCGGCCGCCGTGGCGTTGAACGGGATGGCGACAAAGTGGGTATTGCCGATGGTGCCCCTGTCCAGGACGAAGGTGCGCGCCGTCTCCGGCAGCAAGCCGTTGGCGATCGCCGAGGATGCCTCGGAGGGATAGAACGACAGGGTGATGTCGACCTCCCCGTCGTCGAGCAGCTGGCGCTGCGCCGGACCGCTGGCCGGAAATGTCTTGCCACCGCGCCAGAGGTGCGGATGCAGGGCCTCGAGATACTCCCACAGCGGCCGGGCCACCTGCTCCAACTGGGAATCGCTCTCCACCGGTCGCTGCAGAAAGGCGGGATCCGGCGCCAGCTCGATGAGCACCTGCTTCAGGAAGGTAGTGCCGAGGAAGTCCGGCGGTGTCGGATAGGTGAAGCGGCCGGGATTGGCCCGGGCCCAGTCGAGCAGCTCGGGGATCGAGCCCGGCGGGCTGTCGAGGCGCGCCGAGTCATAGATGAAGTTGAGCTTGGCCATGCCCCAGGGCGCTTCGAAGCCGTCGGTCGGCACGGTGAAGTCGATCAGGGTAGTGGGCTTGTCGTCGAAGTCGACCAGCCGGAAGTTCGGCAGCACGTGGGTGAAAGGGCCGTAGAGCAGATTCTGCTCCTTCATGGCGGCGAAGTTCTCGCCGTTGATCCAGATGAGATCGACCGAGCCGCCGCCGATCTTGCCGGCGGCCTTTTCCGCCAGGACGCGGGCCACGGCGTCGGCGGTGTCGGCCAGCTTGACCTGCTGCAGCGACACGCCGTAGCGCTCGCGCACCTGATCGCCGACCCAGGCGATGTAGTCGTTGATGCGCTGGTCACCGCCCCAGGCGTTCCAGTAGACCGTCTGCCCCCGGGCGGCCTCGACGATCTCGGGCCAGGGGCGCGTTTCCGAGGCTTTCGCCGCGCCGCAGAGACCCAGCGTGGTTGCCAGGGCGGCCAGCAGCATCGAAAAGAACGGCAGGCGGCGACGGATCATCTTCACTCACTCCCCGTGGCATGAGGCCCCTTCCTGGGGCAGGCAAAGCCTACAGGCGGGCCTCCGCCGAGTCACCACAGCCAACCCCCCGATCACGCGGTGTTTATTGGCCGCGAGGGCCCGAAAGCGGCGGAAATTGCAGGCTCACCCGCAAACCGGGGGCATTGTCCTCCAGGCGCAGGTCGATGCGGTGCAGCTTGGCGACTGCGGCGACCAGGCTGAGGCCGAGCCCGCTGCCCGGGGTGCCGCGGCTGTCGTCGAGGCGCACGAAGCGCTCGAGCACGCGTTCGCGGTGCTCGGCCGGAATGCCGGGCCCCCGGTCGGCCAGCGCCAACTCCGCGCCGCCGTCCGGCGCCGGCGCGACGGTCAGGGTGATGCGGCCGCCGGGCGCGCTGTACTTCATGGCGTTGTCGACCAGGTTCGCCAGGGCCTGGCCGAGCAGCTGGCGGTGGCCTCTGACCTTCAGCCCCGCCGTGATCTCGCCGCGCAGCTCCAGGTCCGCGTCCTCGGCGATGGGCCGGTAGAGTTCCAGCATGTCCTCGACCAGCGCGGAGAGATCGAGCTCGCCGAGCGCCAGGCGGTCGGCGCCGGACTCCGCCCGGGCGATGGAGATCAGGGAATCGAAAGTGCGCTGGATGGTCTCCAGCTCGGCGGCGGTCTGTTCCAGCGCTTCGCGGTAGGCCCCGCCGTCCG
>JBFGUI010000247.1:0-5524 GCA_041565695.1 Kiloniellaceae bacterium | reverse complement strand
GGCGGCATCGAGCGCGGCGCTGCAGCTCTCGGCGTCGTCGCTCAGGTTGAAGATCGCCAGCAGGCCGTCCCCCATGAACTTGAGCACCTCGCCACGGCTTTCCTGCACGGTCGTGACCATGCAGTCGAAATAATCGTCCAGCATGGCGAGCAGCCGGTCGCGGGACGTGGTATCGGCCAGCTTGGTGAAGCCCTGGAGATCACAGTACCAGAGGGCGGCGCGGATGGTTTGTCCCGATCCGCGGTCGATCTCGCCGCTGAGGACACGGCGGGCGGCGTCCGCGCCGAGATAGGTTTCGATGACGCTGCGCGCGCTGCGGAAGGTCATGGCGCCCTTGATCGCCAGGGCCAAGGGCAGCGCGAGCTGCTGGATCACCGCGAGGTGGGCCTCCGAGAAGCCGTCCGCCGCATCGGTCAACCACGACGACAGGATGCGATCGGCCGGTCCGAACCTGTGGGCTTCGCCGAAGGCGGTCTCCATCGCGAAATAGTCGGTCCCGCCCTGCTGCCTGAACTGGACGCACATGGGGAACTCGGCGCCCTCACCCATTGCCAGGCGGCAGCGCAGCCGCGCCTTGCTCGTGGCAATCATGTGCGCGAAAGGCGTGCGGCCATAATCGTCCCTGACGTTGCGCTCCCAACCCTCCTCTACGGCGCCTTCGCCGCGCCGCCAGATGAACAGGTGGCCGCCCATGACGGGATGTAGCATCGGTTGAGAGATGTTGGCCCTGAGCAAGGGGATATCGGCGGCCAAGAGGCGTTCGCACAGGCCCTGCAAAAGCCTGGCCTCATCGGTGCCTTTCAGCGCCTCCGAAACGATCCACTGGGCGTTGCCGTGCGTCTCCTCAGGCGTCATGGCCGGCAACCCTGCCGTCGCGGGCCGAACCAGGGTACTCGCCTCTGTGACGCGGTTCATCGTCCTCCCCCAGCTTTGCGCTTGTTGGTCCCACCATCTTAGCGGAGCAACCGGTGCCGGTCATGTCAAGCCGCGGGCCCGCGATTTGGTTCAAGTGTCGGAGCATACGTGTCACAATGACCGCACTATGGGGGACGGACCGGGCAACTGCCCGGTATTCCGTTCAAGACGCCGATCGCGGCGGGGGCCGCCGTTGGCTGAAGCAAGCGACCTATCCGGCTTCGGATAGCGAGGGAGGAGAACCGAATGCAGCAATCCATCCGTGGGTTCGCGCGTCCGCGATTTGCGCGTCTCACAGGGCTTTTGGCGACGGCCGTTTTCGCCGCCGGCCTGCTGGTCGGCACCGCCGCGCCGGCCGCGGCCGGGGCCAAGGAAAAGATCACCATCGCGGCGCTCACCTTCATCTCCTCCTCGCCGCTCTTCATCGCCCAGGAGAAGGGTTACTACGCCGACGAGGGCCTGGAGGTCGAGTTCAAGTTCTTCCGGGCGGCCCAGCCGGTCGCGGTCGCCATCGTGTCGGGCGACGCCGACTTCGGCGTGACCGCCGTCACCGGCGGCTTCTACCACCTGGCGGGCAAGGGCGCGCTCAAGGTGATCGGCGCGCAGAGCCGCGAGGTCCGGGGCTACGACGGCTCGGCCATCCTGGTCTCCAACAAGGCCTACGACGCCGGCTTCACCACGGTCGACGACTTCCCGGGCCACAGCCTGGCCATGACCCAGGTCGGCTCGTCGTTCCACTACATGATCGGCCAGGTCGCCGAGCAGGCCGGTTTCGAGCTGTCCCGGGTCAGCCTGAAGCCGCTGCAGTCGGTGCCCAACATGATCGGCGCGCTGAAAAGCGGCCAGGTCGATTCCATGATCATGGTGCCGCACATCGCCAAGGCCCTGGCCCAGTCGGGCGCCGCCAAGATCGTCGGCTGGGTGGCCGACTACAATCCCTATCAGGTCGGCGGGCTCTTCACCTCGACCAGGAACGTGACCGAGCGCCGGCCGATGGTCGAGAAGTTCGTGCGCGCCTATCAGCGCGCCGCCCAGGACTACCACGACGCCCTGCTGATCCGCGACGCCAACGGCGGCCGGGTGTTCGGCGCCAAGGCCGAGGAGATCATTCCGATCATCAACAAGTACGTCTATCCGAACAAGCCGTCCGCCGAGAGGATCAAGGCCGGCGCCATGTACATCGATCCCAAGGGCCGGCTCGACGTCGGCGACATCTACCGCCAGGTCGCCTGGTATCAGGCCCAGGGCCTGGTCGACAAGTCGGTCGACCCGAAAGACTTCATCGACCTGAGCTTCATCCAGGACCACTTCAACGTGCCGCGGTGACCGCCGGCCAGGGGCTTGACTCCAGTACGTCATACTTGCGTGATTGTCATTGCCGGGCTTGACCCGGCGATCCAGTGGCGGCCGGCAACCCTGGATGTCCGGGCTGCGCAGCAGGGCGCGGAAGCGCGGCCCGGGTATGACACGGGGAGTGTGGTTCAATGTCCCAAGACTCCTGAATGCAGCTCGAAGCGCGCAAGGTCACCCACCGCTACGGTCCGCTGACCGCGGTCGAGCAGGTCGATCTGACGGTCGGGCCTGGTCGTGTGGTGGCGCTGGTCGGCCCCTCGGGCTGCGGCAAGTCGACGCTGCTGGCCATTTTGGGCGGCCTGCTGGCGCCGACCGGTGGTGAGGTGCTTCAGGTCGGCGAGCCGCCCGCGGGCTGTTTGAACCCCTTGACCTACGTCTTTCAGGACTTCGCCCTGCTGCCGTGGCGCAGCGTCGCCGGTAATGTCGCCCTGGCGCTCGAGGACCACGGTCTCTCGGCCGGCGAAATCGAAGCGCGGACGCGCGATGCGCTGGCGCGCACCAAGCTGTCCGATTTCGCCCGGGCCTTTCCGCGGCAGCTTTCCGGCGGCATGCGCCAGCGCGTCGGCATCGCCCGTGCGCTGGCGGTCCGGCCGGCGGTGCTGCTGATGGACGAGCCGCTTTCGGCGCTCGACGCCCAGACCCGGGCGCTGCTCATGGAGGATTTCGCCGAGCTCTGGCTGAATGAGCGGACCACCGCGGTCTACGTCACCCACAACCTAAACGAGGCGCTGCGCCTGGCCCACGAGGTGGTGGTGCTGTCGCGCCGGCCCGGCCGGGTCAAGGCGGTGGTCGAGGTGCCGCTGCCGATGGCGGCGCGCACGGCCGCCGACCCGGCGCTGGCGGCGATCCACGATACCCTGTGGGACCTGATCCGCGAGGAAGCCATTGCCGCCGACCGGGAGCTGGCCGAAGATCGCCGGAGCCTGCTGTTATGAATCGGGCCGCCCGCTTGGCGTGGCCTTTTTCCGAGGAGCCGCAGCATGCTCAAATCTCGAATCGCGAGCAAGTGGTGGCTTCTTTTCCCTCTCCCGCCGGGAGAGGGAGGGAGCCCGCGGAGCGGGAGGGTGAGGGCGAGTGGGTTTGCTGCCTGCCGGCAAGTGCCCGAGTCGCTCGGCGTAAATCGAACCTTGACCCGGGAAACCAACCCGCCCTCACCCTGTCCCCCTCCCGGCGGGAGAGGGGACGCAGTCCTGCCGTTCCGGCCACCGGCGCGCTGCGGGCGGCGGATGAGGGGGCGAGCCGGCTCGTGAGCCTGAGACTTGCCTAGGACCTCCGAAGGCCAACAGGTCCCGTTCAGGGGCGGCGGCTTCGCGCCCCGGCCGGTCCGCTACGCGGCCTGGATCGCCTTCGCGCTGGTCCTGACCGTCTGGCAAGGCGCCTCTTCGCTCGGCTGGGTCAGCGAGCTGTTTCTGCCCAGCCCGCGCGCCATCCTGGCCGGTCTCTGGCAGCTGGCGGCGAGCGGAGACCTCTGGCGCCACCTGTGGGCCTCGCTGCACAGGCTGGTGGTCGGCTGGTGCCTCGGCACGCTGTGCGGATTGGCCGTGGGTTTCGCCCTCGGCCTGGGCTCGCTCGCGCGCTCGGTCGGGGTGCCCTTCGTGGCGGCGCTGTTCCCGATTCCCAAGATCGCACTGCTGCCGCTGTTCATCATCTGGTTCGGTATCGGCGAGCCGTCCAAGGTGGCGACCATCGCCTTCGGCGTCTTCTTCCCGACCGTCATCAACGCCACGAGCGGGGTCGACAACGTGCCGCGCAACCTGATCCGCATGGCCCAAAGCTTCGGCCTGCCGACCCGCTCGATCGTCATCAAGGTGGTCCTGCCGGGCGCCATGCCGGCGATCCTCTCCGGCTTCCGCATCTCGGTTTCGATCGCCATCATCCTGCTGGTCGCGGCCGAGATGATCGGCGCCGAGTTCGGCATCGGCGCGTTGATCCTGGCCTCCGGCAACCTGATGCAGACCGACCTCTTGCTGGCCGGCGTGGTCCTGCTGTCGCTGCTCGGCCTCTGCTTCAGCTTCGTCCTGACCCGAGTCGAGCGCCACCTGCTGCGCTGGCGCTGAAAGGAAGAAAGATTCACAACAGAGACGCAGAGGCCCGGAGAAACAAGCCGACAAAATAAGTTTTTCCAGCGCGCAAATCGCGCAAACCAGATTTCTTTCTTGTTTTTCCCCCTGTGCCTCTGCGTCTCTGTGGTGAACCCTCTTTTTGTTTACGACACCGCCGGTAAGTCGCCTTCCGCCTGTTGCCGGGCGAAAGCTTCGGCGAAGTCGTCCAGCGCGCCGGCCTCGATCGCCGTGCGCAGCCCGGCCATGAGCTCCTGGTAATAGGCCAGGTTGTGGCGGGTCAAGAGGATCGGGCCGAGCATCTCGCCGGCCTTGAACAGGTGGTGCAGGTAAGCGCGGCTGAAATCGCGGCAGGCGAAGCAGGCGCAGTCCGGGTCGAGCGGGCGCGGGTCCTCCTGGTGGCGGGCGTTGCGCAGGTTGACGACCGCGCGCCGGGTGAAGGCCTGGCCGGTCCGCCCGGAGCGGGTCGGCAGCACGCAGTCGAACATGTCGATGCCGCGCCGGACCGCCTGCACCATGTCGTCCGGCTTGCCGACTCCCATCAGGTAGCGCGGCCGGTCCGGGGGCAGGGCGGGGACGGTCATGTCGATCAACCGCAGCATGGTCTCCTGGCCTTCGCCAACCGCCAGTCCGCCGAGCGCATAGCCGTCGAAGCCGACGGCCGTGAGCGCCGCGGCCGACTCCAGGCGCAGGTCGTCGTAGACGCTGCCCTGCACGATGCCGAACAGGCCGGTGCCGGGCCGCCCGTCGAACGCCGCCCTGCAGCGCTCGGCCCAGCGCATGGAGCGCGCCATGGACTCGGCCGCCGCGTCGTGCTCGGCGGGAAACGGCGTGCACTCGTCCAGCACCATGGCGATGTCGGCATCGAGCAGGCGCTGTATCTCGACCGCCCGTTCCGGCGTCAGCTCGTGGCGCGCGCCGTCGATGTGCGATTTGAAGGTGACGCCGGCCTCGCTGATCTGGCGCAGCTCGGCCAGGGACATGACCTGGTAGCCGCCGGAATCGGTCAGGATCGGCCCCGGCCAGTTCATGAAGCGGTGCAGCCCGCCCAGCTTGGCGACCCGCTCGGCGCCGGGCCGCAGCATCAGGTGATAGGTGTTGCCGAGGATGATCTCCGCGCCGCTGGCGGCGACCTCGGCCGGCGCCAACCCCTTGACCGTGCCGGCCGTGCCGACCGTCATGAAGGCCGGTGTCTC
>JBFGUI010000246.1:0-5635 GCA_041565695.1 Kiloniellaceae bacterium | reverse complement strand
TCCTGACCGGCGCTTTGCGTTAGTCTTCGCGATCGGTTGGGGCACACGAAAGTCCGCTGCGCAGAATGCGCAAGTACTGCCTCACCTGTGTCCGCGAATGACGCCGGAAACCTCTACGTGTTTCTCCGTCCGCTCGGACACATTACGCGTACCTGTCCAGGCTCCGTTTCAAGATGTTCGTAAGGCCGCCGCGCCTGCGCGGCCCCATTGATATTGAACAGGGGAGCGATGTCATGAGTTACGACTTGAAAGGCGATCTTCTCGAAGTCTGCACCTGCAACGTTCTCTGTCCCTGCTGGATTGGCGAGGATCCGGACGAAGGCTACTGCCAGTCAACTTTGGCCTATCGGTTCAGCAGTGGAAAGATCGACGGCGTCGATGTGACGGGCATCGTCGTGGCCGGCGAGGTGCACATTCCCGGCAATGTGCTGGCCGGCAACTGGAAGCGGCAGCTGTTCATCTCCGACACCGCAAGCAAGAAACAGGTAGCGGCCATCGTCGATGTGCTGACCGGCAAGAAGGGCGGTCCGCTGGCCGACCTGGCCCAGCTGATCGGCGAGGAGTTGGAGCCGCAGCAGGCCCCGATCACCTTCGAGCTGGTCGAAGGCAAGGGTACCCTGAAGGTGGGTGATAATCTCGAAGCGGTGATGGAGCCCTACAAGGGTCCGACCGGCAAGGTGACCACGCTGAACGAAAGCATCTTCACGACCATTCCCGGTGCGCCGGCCTACGTCGCCAAGGCCGAGAGGTTCAGAATGCGCAACGACGCCGTCGGCGTTAACGTCGATCTCAAGGATCACAACGCGATCCAGGGCTCCTTCCACTTCCACGCCTGACACGACCCTCGGGTGCGGGAGGAGGCAATGCCTGTGCGGTCCGTGTCTGCGGCGGGGTATGACCTGCACCGCAGCTCGTTTCTCTGGGTGATGGGTCTGCTCATCCTGCTGGCCTGGGTCACGCTCTGGCTCTGGGCGGGCAGCCCCTACGGCCGCTACCTCGACCACGGCGACTGGACGCAGATCGGTCTGACCGGAGCGATCTGCGCCGTCGTTCCCGGGGGAGAGGTCCTTCTGCCGGCGCTGCTCTATGTGGTGGGCTGGGTCCTCATGCTGACGGCGATGATGCTGCCGACCACGCTGCCGCTGCTGGACATCTACCGTCGGCTGGTCAGCCGCCGCCCCGACAGAGCTCTGCTTCTGGGATTGGTGATCGCCGGCTATCTCCTCGCCTGGGGCGGTTTCGGACTTGCGGCGCACGGACTCGACCTGGCGCTCTATGCCACGGTGTCTCAGAGTCCCTGGCTGACCTTCAACGGCTGGGCCCTGGGCGCCGGGGTGCTGGCAGTGGCCGGTGCCTTTCAGTTCTCTCGCCTGAAGTATGCCTGCCTCGACAAGTGCCGCCTGCCGCTGGGCTTCGTCATGGAGCACTGGGGTCACGGCAGTGCGCGGCGCCAGGCGCTGCGGCTGGGCTGGCGGCACGGCCTGTTTTGCGTCGGCTGCTGCTGGGCGCTGATGCTGCTGATGTTCGTGGTTGGCACCGGCAGCGTCGGCTGGATGCTGGGCCTGGGCGCCGTGATGGCGGTGGAGAAGAATCACCGCTGGGGACGGCAGCTCAGCCGGCCTCTCGGCCTGCTGCTGATCTGTGGCGCTGTGGCGGTCGTCGCTTACAACACTGGCATGTGATCGACTTCAGGCGGCCCTTGCTTTCCGCGTCCAGGCGGCGACCTCGGCGATCAGGCAGCGCAGGTCGGCTTTCAGCCGGGCGTAGCCCGCAGTCGCCGTGATGGTCGCCTCGTCCATGTAGAGCGCGCGCTTCATCTCGATCTGCAGCGAGTGCCGGTTCTCCGCCGGGCGGCCGTGGCTGCGGATGATCTCCGCGCCCTTGTAGGGCAGGTTCACCGAAACGCTGTAGCCGTAGGCCTCGAGCCGTGCCGCCACGAAGGCGGTGAAGGCGGGATCGCAGCTTGCGCCCTCCAGGTCGCCAATCACCATGTCGGGGCGCGCGGCGCCGGGGCCGTCCGGCGTAATCGCCGTGCCGACCGATTTCATCGAGTGCATGTCGATGTGCCACACCGCGCCGTGGTGCGCGTGCAGCGCGTCGAGCGCCTCGGCCAGCCTATCCCGGTAGGGCCGCCAGCAGCGCGCGATGCGCGCCTCCAGGCCGGCGACCGAGAGTGGCCGGGCGAGCAGCGGGCCGCCGTCGTTGGTCTTGTGGCGGAACAGGCCGATGCCCAGCGCCGACTTGGGGCCGGGGTTGAGCGGCGTCGGCCAAGTGCCGTCGAGCAGCGCCGGGTCGACGTCGTCGAGCCGCCGGTTGGGGTCGATGTAGGCGCGCGGGAAGCGCGCGGCGAGCAGCGTCGCGCCTTCCAGCGGCGCCCCGGCCACCAGGTCGTCGACCATCCAGTCCTCGGCGCCCCGCAGCACCAGCTCGGGCACCACGGTCTCGAAGTCCGCCGGGTAGGCGCGCCCTGAGTGCGGCGAGTCGATCAGCAGCGGCGCCTCGGCACTCCGCGGGGACAGCAGGTCGTAGGCGCGCGCGTCGAAGGGCGGATCGCTCTCGGTCATTGCGGGTCGTTCAGGTGGCAGGCGGACCAGCGGCCAGTCGCGATCTCCTTCAGCGCCGGCCGCTCGCGCCGGCAGCGCTCGCTGGCGTGCGGGCAGCGCGGATGGAAGTGGCAGCCCGGCGGCGGGTCGAGCGGCGAGGGAATCTCGCCCTTGACCGGCTGGTAGTCGCGCTTGCGCAGGTCGATGCGCGGCACCTCGGCCAGCAGCGCCTGGGTGTAGGGGTGGTTGGGGTCGTCGAAGATGGCCTCGGTGGCGGCGACCTCGACGACGCGGCCGAGATACATGATCACCACCCGATCGGCGATGTGCTCGACCACCGAGAGGTCGTGGCTGATGAAGAGGTAGGTGAGGTCGAGGTCCTGGCGCAGGTCCATGAAGAGGTTGATCACCTGGGCCTGGATCGACACGTCGAGCGCGGCGATGGCCTCGTCGCAGACCAGGAAGCGCGGCTTGACCGCCAGCGCGCGGGCGATGCCGATGCGCTGGCGCTGGCCGCCGGAGAACTGGTGCGGATAGCGGCGCCGGAAGTCGGGGTCGAGGCCGACCCGCAGCATCACGTCGGCCACGTAGTCGCCGATCTCGCTCTTCGGCACCAGGCCGTGGACCAGCGGCGCCTCGCCGATGATGTCCTGGACGCGCATGCGCGGGTCGAGCGAGGCAAAGGGGTCCTGGAAGATCATCTGGATGGCCAGCGCCGTTTCGCGGGCGCCCACCTTGCCGTCCTGCCAGATCGGCTTGCCGTCGAAGGAGAGATTGCCCTCGCTGGGCGGCAGGATGCCGGCGACCATGCGCCCGAAGGTCGACTTGCCGCAGCCGGACTCGCCGACCAACCCCAGCACCTCGCCGGCGTCGACCGTGAGGCTGACGCCGTCGACGGCGTGCACCGTCTCCTCGCGGATCGACGAGCCGAGGCGCTGGGCGATCCTGCCGGCCAGGTCGAGGCGCTTGACGAAGCGCTTGCTGACGTTCTCGGCGCGCAGCAGCTCGCGCGACCTGCCGGAACGCGCGGCGGAACGGGCGGTGGCGGCGGCGGTCATGTCAGCGCCTCCTGTCGTGCCGCGGCTTCCGAGGCCTGGGCCTCCTCCAGGGTCTCGCCCTCGTGCGGGTGGAAGCAGCGCAGTTCGCGCCCGTCCGGCGCCGCGTGGATCGGCGGCTCGTCGAGGCACTCGGCGTCGGCGCGCGGACAGCGGCTGCGGAAGGCGCAGCCCTCCGGCAGGTTCAGCAGGGAGGGCGTCATGCCCGGGATCTGGAACAGCTTGCCGCCGCGCTTGTTGCGGCTCGGCACCGAACCGATCAGCCCGACGGTGTAGGGATGGGCCGGCCGGTCGAGCACGGCGTTCAGGGGGCCCTGCTCGACGATGCGCCCGGCGTACATGACGCAGATGTGGTCGGCCAGGCCGGCCACCACCGCCAGGTCGTGGGTGATCCAGATCATCGCCGTACCGGTCTCGCGGCACAGGGTCTGCGCCTCGTGCAGGATCTGGCCCTGGATGGTGACGTCGAGCGCCGTGGTCGGTTCGTCGGCGATGATCAGTTCCGGCTCGTTCAAGAAAGCCGTGGCGATGGCGACGCGCTGGCGCATGCCGCCGGAGAACTGATGCGGGTAGGAGGCGAGGCGCTCGTCCGGCGAGGCGATGCCGACCTTGACCAGGGCCTCGCGGGCGATCTCCAGGGCGCGCTCCTTCGAGACGTCGCGGTGGGCCAGCACCGCCTCGGTCATCTGCGTGTCGATGCGTAAGACCGGGTTCAGGGTCATCATCGGGTCCTGGAAGATCATGGCGATCTCCGAGCCGCGCAGCTTGCGCCTTTCATCTTCTGCCAGGGGCACCAGGTCGCGGCCCTGGAACAGGATCTTGCCGCCGACGATGCGCCCCGGCGCGTCGACCAGGCCGAGGATGGAAAAGCCGGTGATCGACTTGCCGCTGCCGGACTCGCCGACGAGGCCCAGCACCTGGCCGGCGCCGACGGTGAAGGAGACGCCGTCGACGGCCTTCACCACGCCTTCCTTGCTGAAGAAGTGGGTCTGCAGGTCCTCGACCTGGAGGGTTGGAACCTGCGTCATCGCCGGAGCCTCGGATTGAGCACGTCGCGCAGCTGGTCGCCGACTAGGTTGATGGCGACGATGGTGACCAGCAGGGCCACCCCTGGGAAGAAGGAGACCCAGTACTTGCCCGACAGCATGTAGTCGTAGCCGTTGGCGATCAGCAGGCCGAGCGAGGGCTCGGTGATCGGCACGCCGACGCCGAGGAAGGAGAGCGTCGCTTCCAGGGCGATGGCGTTGGCGACCTGCACCGTGGCCACCACGATCAGCGGCGGCAGGCAGTTGGGCAGCAGATGGCGGAACACGATGCGGCGGTGCGACAGGGCGAGGCAGGAGGCGGCCTCGATGTACTCCTTGCGGCGCTCGACCAGGGCGGTACCGCGCACGGTGCGGGCGTAGTAGGCCCACTGCACGATGATGAGGGCGATGATTACCTTGTCGACGCCCTTGCCGAGCACGGCCAGCAGGATCAGAGCGATGAGGATGGCGGGGAAGGAGAGCTGCAGATCGACCACGCGCATGATGACGGCATCGACCTTGCCGCCGAAGTAGGCGGCCAGCACGCCGATCGACATGCCGACGGAAAGCGCGATCACCGTGCTCATGGCACCGACGCCGAGGCTCATGCGCAGGCCGAAGACGATGGCCGAGAGCATGTCGCGGCCCTGGTCGTCGGTGCCGAGGTGGAAGGTCATCTCGCCATCGAAGGTGGTGCCGCCCGGCGGCAGCATGTTGTTCATGATGTCGAGCTGCAGCAGGTCGTAGGGGTTCTGCGGTGTGATCCACTCGGCGAAGGTCGCCAGGACCGCCAGGAAGAGCACCAGCAGCAGGGAGGCGACGGCGACCGGGCTCTCGGCGAACTCGGCGGCGAAGCGCGCTGCCGGTGAGACGCGCCAGCGCCCGGGCCGGATGACCTCGGCCTCGGCGAGCACGCCGGTGGGGCGGGTGACTTCGCTCATGCCTTGGCCTCCGAGAGACGCACCCGCGGGTCGAGCACGCAGTAGAGCATGTCGACGATGAAGTTGATGAT
>JBFGUI010000245.1:0-5688 GCA_041565695.1 Kiloniellaceae bacterium | reverse complement strand
TGCGCGCTCTGCCTGGGGTTCTCTTGTAATGGGACATGCTCTCGACCACGAAGCGCGAGCGGCGGCGAAGCGGTTGTCGGCCTGGATCCTCCTCTGCGCGCTGCTCTCCGGCCTGATCCTGTTCCTCAGCGGATGCGGGCCGGAGGAAGGCGCCGCCGTTCCCGGCAAGCTGAGGATCGGCGTGCTGCCTGACGAAGAGGAAGCGGCACTGCGAGACCGCTACACGCCCTTGCTCCGCTATCTGAACCAGGTTCTGGATGTGGAAGTCGAACTTGTCGTGCCGCGCGACTATGCTTCGATGCTGTCGAGCTTTGCCGCCGGCGAGATCGATCTGGCCAACTTCGGCGGCGTCACCTTCGTCAAGGCGAACGAGGCGCATGGCGCCGAACCTCTGGTGCTGCGGGACATCGATCTGCAGTTCACGACCTTCTTTCTCAGCCGCCCCGACGAGCCGCGGCAGACGATCGAGGCGTTTCAAGACCAGCGCTTCGCCTTCGGTTCCGAACTTTCCACGTCCGGCCACTTCATGCCGCGCTATTTCATGCAGGCTGAAGGTCTCGTGCCCGAGCGGTTCTTCAGCACTGTCGAGTACTCCGGCTCCCATGACGCCACTGTCTACTGGGTGCGCGACGGGAAAGTCGACCTGGGTGCTGTGAACAGCGAGGTGGTAGATGCCATGCTGGCCGACGGTCGTCTGGTGGCCGGCGAAGTCAGGGTCGTTCTGGAAACCCCGCCCTATGCCGACTATGTCTGGGCGGTCCAGGCGAGCCTTGATCCGGATTTCGTCTCGCGGCTGCGCAGTGCCTTCCTGGAACTGTCGCCCAGCAACGACGCGGATGCCGAGATCCTGTCCCGCTTGGGGGCCGGTGGGTTCCTTCCGGCGCGCAACTCGGATTTTGAGCGACTTCGGGAAGTCATCAGTTCATTGGAGGCGGCCGGCCGAGATCAGCCCGGAAAAGCGGAATGAAAACGCCTCTCTACGGCCGTATCCGGCTATACACCTACCTGGTTATCGCGACGCTGACCGTGAGCTTCGCGGTCGCGGCGGCTGCGTTCTTCTACTACGATGTACGCATCGAGAGCCAACTCGATCGGGTATTGCGTGTCCATTCCCGGACCGTGCAGCTTGCTGCCAGCATCAGAGAGCAGCTGTTGCCAGTGCGGGCACTTCTGGATATGCATCACCTGGCCGCGGGCGCGCACGACGAGTCCCACCATTCGGATCTTGAAGCCGTTCTCTCTGCGCTGCCGACAGCCCTCTACAACATCAAAAACGACTTCACGGCCATCGCCCAGGTCCAGCAGGCGTCCGGAGATGCGGCCTTCAAACCGGTCGTTCACAAGATCGAACGGCAGATCGCTGAGCTGGAAAGGGCTTACGCAGCGGCGCTGTCCAGTCAAGAAGCAGCGGGAGTGCGCGTCCTCAGATCCGCACT
Source organism: Kiloniellaceae bacterium (assembly GCA_041565695.1). GTDB lineage: Bacteria > Pseudomonadota > Alphaproteobacteria > Kiloniellales > Kiloniellaceae > Pelagibius. Next base: position 4,252 of record JBFGUI010000245.1, on the reverse strand, counting down.
CAACGCGCTGCTCCTTTCGGCTGATCAGCTGCGACGCCTTCATCATGTCGCCGCTGAAGACCTCGACCTGCGCACCGGAGAACTGACCGCTGAGAGAAACATCATTCTGGTATCTCTGGTTTTGGTGCTCGCCGTGCTCTCGGTCGCGGCGCTTGTCAGTCTCATGTCGCAGATCCGGGTGACCCTGGCGCGGCAGGAGGAGACGGACCGGTCTCTGCTTGAACGCGAGAAGAGCTACCGCACCCTGGTCGAAACGGTTCCGAACGGCATCATCGAGGCGGATCTGACGGGCACGATATTCCTCGCCAACAAGGCCTATGAACGCATGGTCGGCCGCACGGACAGCGAGGTCATCGGCGAAAAAGCCTGGGCATTTGTGCCCGGGGAGGAGGAAAAGCGCCGCCTGGAGGTTCAGCTTGGGGAGATGGTCCGCTTGGGCTCCGCGCCATCACTTGTCACGACAAAGCTGCTGCGCAAGGACGGCACGGAAGCCGATGTCGAGATCGCCTGGGCCTGCGAGCGGGACTCCAGGGGCAATCCGACAGGTCTGGTTGCCGTCATCTCAGACGTTACGGCCCGCCTGCAACTTGAAGCCAGCCTTCGCCAGTCCCAGAAGATGGAGGCGATGGGCCAGTTGACCGGCGGCGTAGCGCATGAGTTCAACAACCTGCTGGGAATCATTCAGGGCAACGCGGAGCTGCTGGCCGACAATCAGGAAGCCGATGGTTCGCTGCTCCGTCCGATCCTGCGCGCCGCGGCACGGGGCTCGAATCTGACCCGGCATCTCCTCGCCTTTGCGCGGCAGCAACCGTTGCATCCACGGGCGATCGACATGCCCGACTTGCTCAAGGGTATGTCCGAGATGCTCGATCGGGCTCTCGGCGAGAGTATCGACATTGAGATCCGGACAGACCCCTCGCTGTCTGCCGTCTCCGCGGACCCGACCCAGTTGGAAACCGCGCTGCTGAATCTCGCGCTGAATGCGCGCGATGCCATGCCGTCGGGCGGCAAACTGCGCATCGAGTGCAGTAACGTTCACCTCGATGACTGCGATGAAGCGGTTCCCCCTGGAAGGCCCGCGGGCGAATATGTCCTTGTTTCTTTGAGCGACACCGGTCAGGGGATGAGCGACGAAGTGTTGCGCCACGCTTTTGAGCCTTTTTACACCACAAAGCAGGTTGGCAAGGGCACCGGCCTGGGGCTGGCCATGGTCTACGGCTTCGTCGAGCAGTCGGGCGGGCATATCAGCATCGACAGCCGGCCGGGCGGCGGCACGACGGTCAGGCTCTATCTGCCGCGGGAGAACGGCGCAGTGCCGACAACCGAAGAGGAGGAGCGGACCGAGGTCCCGCGCGGCCACGGAGAATCGGTCCTGGTCGTGGAGGATGATCGGGAGATGCGCGAGCTCGTAGTGACCATGCTGAATGGCCTGGGCTATCGCGCGACCGAAGTCTCCGATGTGGCGGCGGCGCGTGCAGTGCTGGAGCGCGGCGACTCAATCGATCTGGTGCTTTCCGATGTGATGCTGCCCGGCGGCATCAACGGCGTGGCATTTGCCAGAGAGATGCTGGCCCGCGATCCGCAATCGAAGGTCATCCTCATGTCCGGCTACCCGGACGAAGTGATGAAGTACGATGGCGATCTGGGGCCGGACAGGATCATGCTGAGCAAGCCCTTCAAGCGGCGCGAGCTGGCCGAATCGCTGCGGTCCGTGCTGGGCTGACGCCGACCCTTTCCCGGGTTCTTGGCCGCTATTTCGACTTTCCGTCTCACGCCTGCGCGGGTAACGGGGCTGCGCCGGCAGCGGTCGGCCTGTCCCGCGCGTCTCGATTCCCGTTGCGCCCCATTGACGCTGTCGGGCGGCCCGGCCGATACTGCCGGCCATGAACAAGGAAAACAGGGAAAGCCCGGCGATCCTGCGCCGGCACCACGACATGGGCGGCCTGCCGGCCGGCCCGGTCGAACGGGACGAGCACGACTACGCCCCCTGGGAGAAGCGGGTCGACGCCATCCTGCGCCTGCTGGCCGATCCCAGGTGCGGCGTCATCACCGTCGATGAGCTGCGCCGCGGTATCGAGGAGCTGGGCCCCGGCGCTTATGACGAGATGAGCTACTACGAGCGCTGGATCGCCTCGGTGACCAACAACCTGCTGGAAAAGGGCGTCATCACCATCGACGAGCTCGGCCGCCGCATGACGGAGTTCTCCGAGGCCTGGCCGGCGGGGACGGAGCCGAAGCGGTGAGCGCGCGCTTTGCCGTCGGCGACAGCGTCACGGTGCGCGCCGCCTTTCCGCCGGGGCACGTGCGCACGCCCTTCTTCGTGCGCGGCAAGACCGGGCGGGTGACCCGGGTTCTGGGGCCTTACCGCAACCCCGAGGAACTGGCCTACGGGCGCAGTGGGGAGCCGGCGCTGCCGCTCTACCGCGTGCTTTTCCGGACCGCCGAGCTGTGGGACGACTACGCGGGCGCGCCGGGCGACACCACGGTGGTCGACATCTACGAGAACTGGCTGGAGGGCCCCTGATGGCGCACGACCATCCCCACGACCACGACCATGCGCACCAGCCGCACCCGTTCCAGCCGGACCTGGAAGAGCAGCCGCTCACCCACTACCAGGTGATGACCCAGGCGGTGGGCGACCTCTTGATCGAAAAGGGCGTGTTCTCCGCCGAGGAGCTGCGCGCCATGCTGGAGGCGATCGACGCCAAGAGCCCGGCGGCCGGCGCGCGCATGGTGGCGCGGGCCTGGGTCGATGCGGATTTCAAGGCGCGCATGCTGGAAGACGTGAACAAGGCCGCCGCGGAGCTCGGCATCGACGCCGGCGGCATCCCGATCCGCGCGGTGGAGAACACGGGCGAGGTCCACAACGTCATTGTCTGCACGCTCTGTTCCTGCTACCCGCGCCTGCTCATCGGCCTGCCGCCGGACTGGTACAAGTCGCGCAGCTACCGCAGCCGCACGGTGCGCGAGCCGCGCAAGGTGCTGGCCGAGTTCGGCACCACGATCCCCGAGGACGTCGAGGTCCGCGTGCACGACTCCACCGCCGACCTGCGCTACATGGTGCTGCCGGCCCGCCCGGCCGGCACCGAGGGCTGGGACGAGGAGGCCCTGGCGGACCTCGTCTCCCGCGACTGCATGATCGGGGTGACGCTGCCGAAAAGCCCGGGAGTCTAGCGGAGGTCTCATGCTTCGAGACGGACCTGCGGTCCTCCGCAGCATGAGATCAAGAGAAGGCCTCACCCTGAGGAGCCGCCGCGAGGCGGCGTCTCGAAGGGTGAGGCGGAGCGGCGGAGGCAATCGATGACCTTCCGGGGCCTGCTGCTGGATCTGGAAGGGGTGCTTCACCAGGGCGACGTGCCGATCCCCGGCGCCGCCGAGGCCCTGAAGGGCCTGCAGGACGGCGGCCTTGCCATCCGCTACCTGACCAACACCACCACCCGGCCGCGCCGGGCCATCGCCGAGCGCCTGCAGGGCCTTGGTTTCGCAGTAAAGACCGAGGCGGTCTTCTCGCCGCCGGCCGCTGCCGCCGACCTGCTGTCGCAGATCGGGGCAGGGCGCATCCACCTGGCGGCGGCAGCGGAACTGGCCGAGGACCTGGCCGGCTTCGACATCGTCGCGGCGGCGCCCGACGCCGTCGTCCTGGGCGACCTCTACAAGGATTTCACCTGGACGCGTCTCAACGGCCTGTTCCAGATGGTCGCGGCGGGGGCGCCGCTGATCGCCCTGCACAAGAACCGGGTGTCGCGGCGGCAGGAGGGCATCTCCCTCGACCTCGGCCCCTTCGTCGCGGCGCTGGAGTATGGCGCCGGGGTCGAGGCGCGGGTGGTCGGCAAGCCGTCCCGGGAGTTCTTCGACCTGGCTCTCGACAGCCTCGGCCTTGCGCCGGAGGAGGTAGTCATGGTCGGCGACGACATCGAGGCCGACATCGGCGGCGCGCTGGCCGCCGGCCTCGCCGCCGTGCAGGTCAGGACCGGCAAGTACCGCCCGCAGGACGACGCCCATCCGACGGTGAAACCGACGGGACGGATCGAGTCGATTGCGGAGCTGGGCGCGTGGTTGCGGGCGCAGGCGGCCGTCAACTAGATGGCAGGACCGAGCCTATCGCCGCGGTGCTGCCTCCTGGGCGCCGGCCCGGGCCTCGCGGAAGGAAATGAGCCGCCTCTGGGTCTCGTCCCAGAGGGCGAGCCGTACGCAGCCGAAGCTCTTCAGCAGCGTCAGGCGGCTGACACCCTGCAGTTCGGGATGGTCCCGC
>JBFGUI010000244.1:0-5690 GCA_041565695.1 Kiloniellaceae bacterium | reverse complement strand
TCGCGGCGCGCCACCTGGCCGCCGCCGGCTGGCCCGTGCGGCTCGCCCTCATGGGGAAGGTGGCGAAACTCAAGGGCGACGCCGCCGGGGCGGCCGCGGCCTGGACCGGCCCGGTGCTGGATCTCGCGGCGGTGACGCCGGAACCGGGCGAGCTGGTGGTCGACGCCCTGTTCGGCGCCGGCCTGGCGCGCGCCCTGGAAGGCAAGGCCGCCGAGCTGGCCGAGCGCTGCCGCGCCCTGGGCCTGCCGGTGGTCGCCGTCGACGTGCCCAGCGGCCTGCCCGGCGACGGCGCTGAGCCCCTGGGCGGCTGTGCCTTCCGGGCCGAGAAGACGATCACCTTTTTTCGCAAGAAACCGGCGCACCTGCTTGTTCCCGCAAAGGAATACTGCGGCGAGGTGATCCTCGCCCAGATCGGCATCCCGGCGGCGGTGCTGGCCGAGATCGCGCCCCAGACCTTCGAGAACGGGCCCGCCCTGTGGCAGGCGGCCTTTCCGCGCCGCCACAGCCGCTCCCACAAGTACGAGGCCGGCCACCTGCTGGTCGCCGGCGGCAGCACCATGACCGGCGCCGCCCAGCTCGCCTGCCGCGCCGGCCTGCGGGCCGGGGCCGGGCTGGTCAGCGTCGCCTGCGACACGGCCAGCCTGCCGATCTATGCGGTGGCCAATCCGGGCGTCATCACCCTGGTCCTGAAAGAACCGGGCGACTTCGCGGCGGCACTGGCGGATGCGCGGCGCAACGCCGTCGTGGTCGGCCCGGGCAACGGCGTCACCGCCGAGACCCGGGCGCGGGCCGAGGCCGCGGTGGCGGCGGGCAGGGCGGTGGTGCTGGACGCCGACGCGCTCACCGTGTTCCAGGCGGATCCGGCGGCGCTGTGGCGGCTCATCGCCGGCCATCCGGCGGCCCGCGTGGTGCTGACGCCGCACGACGGCGAGTTCCGCCGCCTGTTTCCCGACATTGCCGGCCACCGCCTGGCGCGGGCCCGCGCCGCGGCGGCGCGGAGCGGCGCGGTGGTGGTCCTCAAGGGACCGGACAGCGTGATCGCCGCGCCCGGCGGCCAGGCCGCCATCAATGCCTCGGCGCCGCCCTGGCTGGCCACCGGCGGCACCGGCGACGTGCTGGCCGGCATGATCGGCGGCCTGCTGGCCCAGGGCATGGCGCCCTTCGAGGCCGCCGCCGCGGCGGTCTGGCTGCACGGCGAGGTTGCCGCGAGCCTCGGTCCGGGGCTCATCGCCGAGGACCTGCCGGCGGCCCTACCTCAGGTTTTGCGGACCCTTTACGGGCTTTCCTGACCGCCTGTGGGCAAGCTGATTTTATTCAATAGTTTTAGATAGTTCCGACCTATTCGTTAACGAAAGTTTTACGCCTGCGGGTGCAAACTGCAGTCTATGACAGGCGGGGACTGTCGGGGTCGGGGGCAGGCCTTGATTGAAAAGGTATTGAGATCATGCTCGCAGAACACTGGTTTAAACAGCCGTTGAAGGCGGACAGCATAAAGGTCGGATCCGTCTACAAACTTGCCCATGAAGGCAACATCGTCGAGATCGCCAGGGTGGTCGATGTCGGCCCCGATGCCCTGGGCATTCCGCACGTCACCTATGACGTCTCGGTGGAACGCGCGCGCCTGGCCAAGTACGAGGAGCGCCGCACCCTCGGCCTGCAGACCTTCGCCGAGCGCTTCCGCGACGCCATCACGCGCGAAAAGCAGGACGCCTGACCGCGGCTTTTCCGGCCGGCGGCGTCCTCGGTTTCCGCCTGAGTTGAGGGCACTTCGCGACATTAATCCTATATCAAAACTTTGCCTCTAAAGTCTCCGGCATCATGATGAACACGCGGCAAGCAAAGACCCAGACGACGGCGCAGGCCCCGGCCCGCGCCAGCGGTTTCTGGCAGTCTCTCTCCGGCGCCCTAGGCGGCACCGGCGACCGCCGCAGCCTATTCTCCCGCAAGGGCGCCAATCCCGGGCAGGTCAAGGCCGGCCGGCTGTTCCGGCACGACGACGGCAAGGGCCGCCAGGAGACCGCGACGGTCATCGGCCTCTGCGAGATCCTCGGCATGACCCACGTGCGCTTCGACCTGCGCATCGATCAGCCCGGCCAGCGGCCCTTCGAGGACGGCCCCCGGGTGCTGGGCATGAAGACCTTCCTCGAGCACTTCTGCGAGCCGATCGGCTCCTGATCCCCGGCCCGGCGCCCGCCGCCCGGCCCCGTTTCCCTGAGATTCCCTGGCCTCGCACGCGCCCTGGCTATTGCGCCACCGGCTGCGATGTTATACATCGGCCCTCCGCGGTCAGCGCGGGCGTGGCGGAACTGGCAGACGCGCTGGTTTTAGGTACCAGTGGAGCAATCCGTGGGGGTTCGAGTCCCTCCGCCCGCACCAGCGCCAGGCGCGGACGCAACACATTCGACTCCCTCGGAGAGTTTGCCGGTCAGGGTGTCTCCCGGACGGCAGGTTTCCCTGCGGACCACCATCCCAAGACGAGGCTGAGGAAGGCCTAGCCGAACATGCAGGTCACGGAAGTAAGCAGCGACGGCTTGAAGCGCGATTTCAAGGTTGTCATTGAAGCCAAGGAAATTAATGAGAAAGTCGAGAACCGGCTTCGCGAACTGAGCGCGCGCGTGAAGATCCCCGGCTTCCGCCCGGGCAAGGCGCCGATCAAACTGCTGAAGCAGCGCTACGGCCCCTCGGTGATGGGTGAGGTGCTGGAGCGCGCGGTGACCGATTCCTCGGCCCAGGCGCTCAACGAGCGCGGCCTCAGGCCCGCGGTGCAGCCCAAGATCGAGATCGACTCCTTCGAGGACGGCAAGGATCTCGAGTACTCGATGGCGATCGAGCTGCTGCCCGAGATCACGCCGATGGACTTCGCCAAGCTGGCGCTGGAGAAGGTCAAGATCGCGGTGCCGGCGGAAGAGGTGGACTCGGCGCTGGAGCGTCTCGCCGCCAGCCGCAAGGAATCCCGGCCCCTGGAGACGCCGCGCCCGGCCCAGTCCGGCGACGTGCTGGTGATCGACTTCAAGGGCACGGTGCACGGCGAGGCCCTGCCGGGCATGGCCGGTGAGGACCATCACCTGGAGCTCGGCTCCAACACCTTCATCGCCGGCTTCGAGGAACAGCTGATCGGCGCCACGGCGGGCGAGCAGCGCACCGTCAACGTCACCTTCCCGGAAGGCTACGGCAACGAGAAGCTGTCCGGCCAGCCGGCGGTGTTCGACTGCACCATCAAGGAGATCCGTGAATCGGCGCCGGTCGAGCTCACCGACGAGGTGGCCAAGTCGATGGGCGCCGAGAGCCTCGCCGACCTGCGCCAGAAGGTCGAGGAGCGCCTGGCCCAGGACTACGAGGGGCTGTCGCGCATGCGCATGAAGCGCGAGATCCTCGACCAGCTGGCCGAAGGCCACGATTTCGAGGTGCCGCAGAGCATGGTCGACCTGGAGTTCGAGGCCATCTGGCAGCAGGTCGAGCAGGACCGCAAGCAGGGCCGCGTCGACCCGGACGACGAGGGCAAGGACGAGGAAGCGGTCAAGCAGGAGTACCGCCAGATCGCCGAGCGCCGGGTGCGTCTCGGTCTGCTGCTCTCCGAGGTCGGCCGCCTCAACCAGATCGAGGTCGCCCAGGACGAGGTCAACCGCGCCCTGTTCCAGGAGGCCCAGCGCTACCCGGGCCAGGAGCAGCAGGTGGTCGAGTACTACCGCAAGAACCCGGAGGCCCTGGCCCAGCTGCGCGCGCCGCTGTTCGAGGACAAGGTGATCGACTTCATCATCGACCTGGCCAAGGTCACCGAGCGCGAGGTCTCGCCGGACCAGCTGCGCGAGGAGGAGGAGAAGGAGGCCGCTACCGCCGCCGACAAGGCGCAGCAGGCGGCCAAGAAGAAGCCGGCCAAGAAGGCGGCGTCCAAGACCAAGTCGAAGAAGGCGGCCGGGGACGAGGCGGAGAACGGCGACTCCTGAGCGGCGGCCGGGCGATTTTTCGTGGCAGGCGACTCCACGAGGGACTTTTCCTGGCCCCCGACAGTCCTTAAATGTGCTCTCCAGTTTCTATCCGAGGGCTCTCAGAAGTAAGGAATGTCCATGCGCGATCTGCCTGAAACGGTGATGAATACCCTGGTTCCCATGGTGGTCGAGCAGACCAGCCGGGGCGAGCGTGCCTACGATATCTATTCGCGGCTGCTCAAGGAGCGCATCATCTTCCTGACCGGGCCGGTGCACGACGCGGTGGCCAGCCTGATCTGCGCCCAGCTGCTCTACCTGGAGTCGGAGAACCCGACCCAGGACATCTTCTTCTATATCAACTCGCCGGGCGGCGTGGTCAGTGCCGGCCTCGCCATGTACGACACCATGCAGTACATCCGCCCGGAGGTGCAGACCGTGTGCATCGGCCAGGCGGCTTCCGCCGGTTCGCTGCTGCTCATGGCCGGGGCGCCAGGCAAGCGCTATGCCCTGCCCAACTCCAAGATCATGATCCACCAGCCCTCGGGCGGCTTCCAGGGCCAGGTGACGGACATCCAGATCCACGCCGAAGAGATCATTCGTACACGTCACAGGTTGAACGAGCTCTACGTCCAGCACACCGGCCAGGATCTCCAGACCATCGAGAACGCCATGGAGCGGGACAACTTCATGGATGCCGAGAAGGCCAAGAAGTTCGGCCTGATCGACGAGGTGGTGAGCCAGCGCCCGGCGAGCGAATCGCCGACCCCGACGGGCGGCGACGGCAAGAAATAGCCGGCGGGCGGGTTTGCCGCCGCGGGGGCGACCGGCCGGTTCTCCGGGTGCCCGGCAGGCGGTCCCGCAGGGCTGGGGGCGGCCGGCAGCCCGGTTGTCCACCCCTAAAGGCTGTCCCGGCGGCTATCGTTAATAGATTGTTGAGCCCTTCGAATTAGGCTCAACTTGCGATGCTAGCCGATAAAGCCGGGGGCGGGTCCGCGAGATAGTTAAAATCCCACGGTTTTTCTCGTTGTGTGGGGGCGGGCCGTTTGACTAACATTGCTAGATTAGGAAGAGGCGCTTAGTTATAGCGGTATGACAAAGTCCAGCGGCAGCGACTCGAAGAACACTCTCTACTGCTCCTTCTGCGGCAAGAGCCAGCACGAGGTGCGGAAGCTCATCGCCGGTCCGACGGTGTTCATCTGCGATGAATGCGTCGAGCTGTGCATGGACATCATCCGCGAAGAGCACAAGACGACGCTCGTCAAGTCGCGCGACGGCGTGCCGACGCCGCAGGACATCTGCTCCGTTCTCGACGACTACGTGATCGGCCAGAGCCACGCCAAGCGGGTGCTCTCCGTTGCCGTCCACAACCACTACAAGCGCCTGGCGCACGGCGCCAAGTCGCAGGACGTCGAGCTCGCCAAGTCGAACATCCTGCTGATCGGTCCGACCGGCTGCGGCAAGACGCTGCTGGCCCAGACCCTGGCGCGCATCCTCGACGTGCCTTTCACCATGGCCGACGCCACGACCCTCACCGAGGCGGGCTACGTCGGCGAGGACGTCGAGAACATCATCCTCAAGCTGCTGCAGTCGGCCGACTACAACGTCGAGCGCGCCCAGCGCGGCATCGTCTACATCGACGAAGTCGACAAGATCAGCCGCAAGTCGGACAACCCCTCGATCACCCGCGACGTGTCGGGCGAGGGCGTCCAGCAGGCGCTGCTGAAGATCATGGAAGGCACCGTGGCTTCGGTCCCGCCGCAGGGC
>JBFGUI010000243.1:0-5754 GCA_041565695.1 Kiloniellaceae bacterium | reverse complement strand
GGCGGCTGCGCATTGCCTGGACCGCGAAGACGCCCGGCGACGTGTCGCTGCATCCGGAATGCCGCGCGGCGGTGGAGCAGGCGGCGGCGCTGGCGGCCGAGATGGGGCACCTGGTGGAGGAGGTGACGCTGCCCGTCGACTACAACGAGCTGCGCGAGAACATGATCATCATCGTCGCTTCGAGCATGGCCGACACCCTGGCGCCCGGCAACCCGCTGCGCCCCGAGGGCGCGGCCCGGGAGGACGTAGAGACCCTGACCTGGCTGTTCGCCGAGCGGGGCCGCAGCATCACGGCCGCCGGCTTCCTGCGCGCCCAGTCGGCCGTGCGGCAGTTCGGCTACCGTCTCAACGCCTTCCTGCAGCCCTACGACGCCCTGCTGACGCCGACCATGGCGCAGCCCCCGGCGCGTCTCGGCAGCCTGGACACCATGGCGGCCGACTTCGACGGCTTCAACCGGGCGGTCCAGCCCTACGTCACCTATACCCAGATGTTCAACATGTCCGGCCAGCCGGCGGCCTCCCTGCCGCTGCACTGGACGCCGGACGGGCTGCCGGTGGGCGTGCAGATCGCGGGCCGGGTCGGCGCGGAAGCGCTGCTGTTGTCGCTCGCCGCACAGTTCGAAAAGGCCCGGCCCTGGTTCGATCGACGGCCGCCGTCCCTCGCGTGACGGCACAATTCCCGCAAAAGTAGATAATCCTCTCATTCATGCACGCGCCCGGCTCGCCCTTCAGGCGAAATTTACCATTTAATAAGGTGAAATTAGGACTACTGGCGCTTGCAAAGCTACCCGCGACAAGCGACGGGCAGCACGAACGCTGTGCAAGAGAGAGATCCATGAAGCCGCTTTCCGCCGTCAAGAGCATCAGGCTCACGACAAAGACGATGGTCCTCAATATCGCATTGATCATCGTTGCTGTCGCCGCCTGCGCGACAGCCGCCATCTTCGCCATCCAGGGCGAGATCCGCGACCAGGTGGTCGAGCGCCAGTCCGCCAGCCTGCGCATCGCTGCGGACATCTTCGCCCAGAACTTCCCGCAGTTGCAGGTGACCAAGAAGGGCTCGCAGGTCGAGCGCATCGTCATTGACGGCATTCCTGAGTTTACCGACCACGCCATGATCGATCGCGTCGGCTACCTGACCGGCGAGACCGCGACGGTCTTCGTGTGGGAGGAGGAGACCAAGGACTTCTGGCGCCGCACCACGAACATCAAGAAGGATGACGGCAGCCGCGCCATCGGCACGCCGCTCGGCCAGAAGGGCGCGGTCTACCCGGTGGTGACCAAGGGCGAGACCTTCCGCGGCGAGGCAGTCATCCTCGGCAAGGCCTACTACACCATCTACGCGCCGATCTTTTCGCCCGAGGGCAAGGTGATCGGTATTCTCTATGCCGGCGTGCTGAAGTCCAACATCAACGCGGTGCTCGGTGAACTGACCACCCAGCTGGCCATCGCCGCGGCGATCGCCATACTGTTCACCGCGGTGATGGCCTTCTTCGCCTACCGCATGCTGCTGCGCCCACTGCCGCGCCTCGCTGCGGTGATGGACCGCCTCGCGCGTGACGACACCCAGGTCGAGGTCGCCTACCAGAACCAGGGCGACGAGATCGGCGACATGGCCCGCGCGGTGCAGATCTTCAAAGAGAACGCCCTGGAGAAGCGCCGCCTGGAGCAGGAGCGCAGCGAGCAGGAAGCCCGCTCGAAGGCCGAAAAGCACGGCGCGATGAACAGCCTGGCCGACGAGTTCGAGAAGTCGGTGGCCGCCAAGGTGACCTCGGTTCTGGATGCCGCTGCCCACATCGATGCCTCGACCAAGGAAGTGCAGAGCCTGGCGAGCCAGACCAGCGAGAAGAGCGGCCAGGTGAGCGGTGCCGCCGAGGGCGCCAGCAGCAACGTCGACAGCGTCGCCGCCGCCGCCGAACAGATGTCGGCCTCGATCGCCGAGATCGCTCGTCGCGCCAGCGAGTCGGCGAAGGTCGCCGCCGGCGCCGTGCAGCAGGCGGACTCGACCAACGAGACCGTGCAGTCGCTCGACATCGCCGCGCAGAAGATCGGCGACGTGGTAAAGCTGATCAACGAGATCGCCGAGCAGACCAATCTGCTGGCCTTGAACGCCACCATCGAGGCGGCACGAGCCGGCGAGGCGGGCAAGGGCTTCGCCGTGGTCGCCAACGAGGTCAAGACCCTGGCCTCGCAGACCACCAAGGCGACCGAGGAGATCTCCGACCAGATCAAGGAGATGCAGACCGCCACCACCGAGGCGGTCTCCGCCATCGCGGCGATCCGCGGTGTCATCGGCCAGGTCAACGAGTCGACCACCGCCATCGCCTCCGCGGTCGAGCAGCAGAACGCCGCCACCCAGGAAATCGGTCGCAACGTGGAATCGGCGGCGCGCGATACCGGCAAGGTGTCCTCGACCATCGCCGAGGTGCGCAGCGCCTCGGAGCAGACCATGAGCGCCGTGCAGCAGGCGGTGAGCGCCATGGAAGGCCTCAACGGCGACGCCAACGCCCTGAAGCAGCAGGTCGGCGCCTTCCTGGACAAGGTGCGCAAGAGCGCCTGACGTTCTGTAAGTCCTGGCGTGACGTGAAAAGGGGCGGCCCGCCGGGCCGCCCCTCTTTGCTGTCTGATAATCTAAGCGTCAGGCCGCGAGGCGCTCGCTGAGGCCGGCCTGCGGGTCGAGGCCGAGCATGAGGTTCATGTTCTGCACCGCCGCGCCGGATGCCCCCTTGCCGAGGTTGTCGAGCACCGCAGCCAGCGCCGCCTGGTCGCCCGCGGCGTTGCCGAACACATAGAGACGCATGGCGTTTGTGCCGTTGAGGCCCTCAGGGTCGAGGGCCTCCAGGCCGGCGCCTTCTTCCGCCGGCGCCACGGAAACGAAATCCTGCCCAGCATAGTGGGCCTGCAGCACCTCGCGCAGGGCGTCCGGCCGCGGCTTGCCCGGCAGGGCCCAGAGCTGCAGAGGCACCTGCACCAGCATGCCCTTGTAGTAGTTGCCCACGGCCGGCACGAAGAGCGGCGTGTGATCGAGGCCGCCGTGCACCCGCATTTCCGGCAGGTGCTTGTGGGCGAGGCTCAGGGCGTAGGCGCGGTAGGCACTGGCCAGGTGATCGGGCGCATCGGCCTCCTCGTAGCGGCGGATCAGGTTCTTGCCGCCGCCGGAATAGCCGGAGACCGCGTTGACGGTAATCGGGAAGTCCGTCGGCAGCAGACCTGCACTCACGAGCGGGCGGATCAGCGCGACCGCGCCGGTCGGATAGCAGCCCGGATTGCTGACCCGCTTGGCGGCGGCGACCTTCGTCGCCTGGTCGCGGTCCATCTCCGGAAAGCCGTAGGTCCAGTCCGGGTCGGTCCGGTAGGCGGTGCTGGCGTCGATCACCCGGGTCTCCGGGTTCTCGATCAGGCTGACCGCCTCGCGCGCCGCCTCGTCGGGCAGGCAGAGAATGGCGAGATCGGCCTCGTTCAGCGCGCGGGCGCGCGCGGCGCTGTCCTTGCGCTCGGCCTCGGCGAGGCGGATCAGGCTGACGTCGGCGCGCGATTCCAGGCGGGTCCGGATCTGGAGCCCGGTGGTGCCTGCCTCGCCGTCGATGAAAACCCGCGCCGTCATGTCGTCCCGTCCTGTCTCTTGGCATGCCAAAGCGGGTCCGCCACCCAGGGTGGGGGACGCCGCAGGAAGTCTCTGCTGAGACTTGGAATTATCCGGATTTCAGGGTCGAAGTCACTGAAATTCCGAGACCGCCCCCGGTGCCGCCCGCGGGCGACCCGGATTTTGGTTGCCAGCCGGCGGAGGAGTTTGAAACCATAGGCTTACATAAGGGTGAAGACGGGGCCAGGAGCGGGCCCGCCAGCCCAACCACACGAAGGACATTCGCCCCGGGTTCGCACAAGCCAGCCGGAGAAGGGGGGAGGCTCGTGGTTGACCCCCGGGGGCGAAGGGGAGGAAACCATGACGTCCAGATCGGTATCGGCGGCGCGCTGCGCCGCTCTCGTGGGACCCTATACCAGCGGCAAGACCAGCCTGCTGGAAGCTCTGCTCTTGCACACCGGTGCGATCCATCGCAAAGGCTCCGTGGTCGAGGGCAGCTCCGTGGGTGACTCCGTGCCCGAGGCGCGCGCGCGCCAGATGACCACCGAGCCCAACTTCGCGCACTGCACCTACCTGGGAGAGAACTGGTCGTTCATCGACTGTCCCGGCTCCATTGAACTGGCGCAGGACTGCCACTCCGTCCTCATGGGCGTCGACGTGGCGGTGGTGGTCGCCAGCCCCGAGCCCGAGCGGGCGCTGACCCTGGCGCCGATTTTCAAGTTTCTCGACGACTACCAGATCCCCCACATCCTCTTCGTCAACAAGATGGACAAGGCTTCGGTGCGGGTGCGCGATCTGCTGGAGTCCCTGCAGTCGGTCTCGGAACGGCCGCTGGTGCTGCGCCAGGTGCCGATCCGCGAAGGCGAGGAGATCACAGGCTTCGTCGACCTGGTGAGTGAGCGCGCCTGGCGCTACAACCTCGACAAGCAGTCGGAGCTCATCGAGATGCCCGAGCAGGTCAAGGACCGCGAGGCCGAGGCGCGTCAGGAGCTGCTGGAGTCGCTGGCCGACTACGACGACGGCCTGCTCGAGCAGCTGCTCGAGGACAAGGTACCGGCCTCCGACGAGATCTACGAGCAGATCAGCAAGGACCTTGCCGGGGATCTCATCGTTCCGGTGCTGTTCGGTTCGGCGGATCTTGGCCACGGCATCACCCGCCTGATGAAGGCGCTGCGCCATGAGACGCCGGAGCCGTCGATCACCGCCGCGCGCCTCGGTGTGCCGGACGGCAGCGGCTTTGCCGCCTCGGTGATCCGCACGTATCACCAGTCGCACACCGGCAAGATGTCGGTGGCGCGGATCTGGCGCGGCAGCGTGAAGGACGGCGAAACCCTGGGCGACGACCGGATCTCTGGGCTCTACCACCTGATGGGCGGCGAGACTCAGAAGATCGACAGCGCCGGCATCGGTGAACTGGTGGCCCTTGGCCGCATGGACTCGGTCAAGACCGGTGACCTGCTGACCGAGGCCGGACGCCAGGCGGATGCCGGCCTGGTCTGGCCGGAGCTCGCCAAGCCCGTCTTCAGCCTCGCCATCCGCCCGCACAACCGCCAGGACGAAGTGAAGCTGACCGCAAGCCTCGCCAAGCTGATCGAGGAAGACCCCTCGCTGGTGCTGGAGCACAACGACGACACCAACGAGATGCTGCTGCGCGGCCAGGGCGACATCCACCTGAAGCTGGCGGTCGACCGTCTGAAGAACCGCTACAACGTCGAGGTCGACGCGGCCCGGCCGCAGACCGCCTATAAGGAGACCATCCGCAAGGGCACCAAGCAGCACTCCCGCTTCAAGCGTCAAACCGGCGGGCACGGCCAGTTCGGCGACGTGCATGTGGAGATCCGGCCACTGCCGCGCGGCGAGGGCTTCGAGTTTGTCGACAAGGTCGTCGGTGGCGCGGTGCCGCGCCAGTACATCGGCGCCGTCGAGCACGGGACCAAGGAGTACCTTTCCCGCGGTCCGCTCGGCTTCCCGGTGGTCGATGTCTCCGTGACGCTGTTCGACGGCCAGCACCATTCCGTCGACTCCTCTGACCAGGCCTTCAAGACCGTCGGACGCATGGCCATGGCCGAGGGCATGCCCAACTGCGATCCGGTGCTGCTGGAGCCGATCTACGAGGTCACCATCTCGGTGCCCAGCGAGTTCACCAACAAGGTGCACTCCCTGGTCTCCGG
>JBFGUI010000242.1:0-5756 GCA_041565695.1 Kiloniellaceae bacterium | reverse complement strand
GGTGCAGACCCTCGGAATAGCGCCGGCCTTCCATCATGCGGCCGGTGAACTCGTCGATGATGACGACCTTGTCGTCCTTGACGATGTAGTCGGTGTCGCGCTGGAACAGCTTGTGGGCGCGCAGCGCCTGGTTGGCGTGGTGCAGCAGTGAGACGTTCTGGATGTCGAAGAGACCGCCTTCCTCTATATGGCCGGCTTCGCGCAGCAGCTCTTCCATATGGTTGGCGCCGGTCTCGGTATAGGTGACGGAGCGCGCCTTCTCGTCCTTCTCGAAATCCTCTTCCGTCAGCTTGGGGATCAGCTTGTTGACGGCGATGTAGGCTTCCGAGGAATCCTCGGCCGGGCCGGAGATGATCAGCGGCGTGCGCGCCTCGTCGATCAGGATCGAGTCGACCTCGTCGACGATGGCGAAGTTGAAGTCGCGCTGGACCAGGTCCTCCAGGCGGAACTTCATGTTGTCGCGCAGGTAGTCGAAGCCGAATTCGTTGTTGGTGCCGTAGGTGACGTCGGCGGCGTAGGCGGCGCGGCGCTCGTCCTCGCTCAGGCCGTGCACGATGCAGCCGACGTTGAGGCCGAGGAAGCGGTAGATCTGGCCCATCCACTCGGCATCGCGCCGGGCGAGATAGTCGTTGACGGTGATCACGTGAACGCCCTTGCCGGACAAGGCGTTGAGGTAGACCGCCAGGGTGGCCACCAGGGTCTTGCCCTCGCCGGTCTTCATCTCGGCGATCTTGCCCTGGTGCAGCACCATGCCGC
The DNA here is from genome assembly GCA_041565695.1 of Kiloniellaceae bacterium. GTDB lineage: Bacteria > Pseudomonadota > Alphaproteobacteria > Kiloniellales > Kiloniellaceae > Pelagibius. The sequence goes on along the minus strand of JBFGUI010000242.1, from coordinate 5,000 downwards.
CGATCAGCTGCACGTCGTAGTGGCGCTGGCCGAGGGTCCGCTTGGCGGCCTCGCGCACCGTGGCGAAGGCGTCGACCAGGATGTCGTCCAGGCTCTCGCCCTGTTCCGCGCGGCCGCGCAGCTCGGCGGTGCGGCTGCGCAGGGCCTCGTCGCTCAAAGCCTCGAGCTGTGGTTCCAGGGCGTTGATCGCCGCGACGGTCGGATGCAGGCCCTTGAGGAAGCGGTCATTCGCGGACCCAAACAGCCGCTTGGCGAGCGCGCCGAACATGCGAAATCCTTAATTTTTTGATTGGCGGCCGAAGCCCCCTTTTTACGTGGACTGACACATAGGGCTCCGGCTTCAGACTGTCAACGATACTGCCGGGGGAGGGGCCGGGCCGGGTGCCTGGGCGGGTCTCCCCGGCGGGAGGCAAGCCCGGCCCCGCGCGGGCCCCCTTGAGATATGGCCGGCAGCATGCATGATGCATAGCCATGGCGGCTAGCGACATCCACAGGACCATCAGCGCCGCGCGCGGGGCGGAAACGGCCGCGCGCCGCGGCCTTGGCCGTGCCGTCTGGCTGGCCGCCGCCTGCCTCGCCGCGGGCCCGGCGGCTCCGGCAGCGGCGCAGACCGCCGTTCAGCAGGATCCGCTGCCGCTGGCGCTGCCGGAAATCGAGGCGCAGCCGGGCAGCGGCGCCGCCCCCGGCCCGGAGGTCGCCCGTCTGAAGGACGCGCTGAAGCAGATGGACGCCCACAACCCCGTGGTCGCGCGGGTCGATGGGCATGAAATCCGCTGGGCGGAGGTGGTGGCCTCGGCCGGCGACCTGCCGCCGCGCTACCGCGACCAGATCGAGTCGGTCTTCCCGGCGCTGCTCGACCGCCTGGTCGACCTGCGCCTGCTCGCCGAAGCGGCGCGCGCGCAGGGGCTGGCAGACGATCCGGTGGTGCGCGAGCGCATGGCCCGCTACGAGGACCGGGTGCTTTCCGGGGTGCTGCTCGAGCGCTACCTGGCGGACAAGATCACGACCGCGGTCCTGCGCGCCCGCTATGACGCCCTGGTCGCCCGGCGCCGCGCCGATGCGGAAATCCGCGCCCGGCACATCGTCGTCGACAGCGAGGAGACCGCCCGCGGGCTGATCGCGCAGCTCGACGCCGGCGCGGTGTTCATTTCCCTCGCCAAGGAACATTCGACCGGCGCCTCCGCGGAACGCGGCGGCGATCTGGGCTATTTCCACCCGAGCCGCATGGACCCAGCCTTCGCGGCCGCCGCCCTGGCGCTGGAGCTCGGGGAATACACCCGCGCGCCGGTCGAGACGCCCTTCGGCTGGCACGTCATCCTCCTGGTCGACCGGCGCTCCGATGCTATTCCCTCCTTCCTCGACATGCAGGCGCGTCTGCGCGACGAGGCCAGGAAGGAGGCCGTGGATCGTCTGGTTGTCGGCCTGCGCAGCCAGGCCTACCTGGAGATGTTCCCCGAAGAACCGCTGGAACGGGACACCAGCGCCGGCGGCGCCGCGCCGCAGGCCGGCGACACGCGATGAGCGCCCGCGACGGACAGCCAACCACGACCCGGAGATACCTTTTGCAGAACCGTCTCGCATGGTGCTGCATCCCCCCAAGGAGGATTGCTTCATGATCAAGAAACCGCTTGCCGCCCTGGCGCTTGTTGCCGGCCTGGCCGTCAATCCCGCCGCGGTTCAGCACGCCGCGGCCCAGGACAGCGGGGAGGGCGATGTCATCGCCCGCGTCAACGGCGATGCAGTCTACGAGACCGATCTCATCGCCTTCATCCAGCGCCTGCCCCCGCAGCTGCAGGCGCAGGTGCAGCTGCTGATGCCGCAGATCCTCGACCAGCTGGTCAACAACAAGCTGACCAGCCAGGCCGGCCGCGCGGCGGGTCTGACGGAAGACGCGGAGGTCAAGGCGCAGCTCGCCAAGATCGAGGATCTGATCGTCGGGCAGATCTATCTGCAGCGGGCGATCGACGATCGCGTCACCGACGAGAAGATCGAGGGCGCCTACCAGGATTTCCTCAAGGAGAATCCGCCGCAGCGCGAGCTGATGGCGCGTCACATCCTGGTCGAGACCGAGGAAGAGGCCAAAGAGGTGATCACCGCGCTCGACGGCGGTGCCGACTTCGCGCAGCTGGCCAAGGAGCGCTCGACCGGCCCCAGCGGCGCCAACGGTGGCGAGCTGCCGCCCTTCCAGGCCGGCCAGATGGTGCCCGAGTTCTCCGACGCCGCCTTCGCCATGGAGGTCGGAACCCATTCCAGCACGCCGGTGAAGACCCAGTTCGGCTTTCACGTCATCAAGGTGGAAGAAAGCCGCATGACCGAACCGCCGTCCAAGGCGGAGATGGAGGACCAGCTGCGTGACCAGCTGTCGCAGACGGCGGCCGAAGAGGTCTACGCGGATCTGCGCGAGGGGGCGAACATCGAGGTGCTGTTCGGCCAGCAGGCGGATACCACGCCGGCCGGCGGCGGCGAGGCCGACACCGAGGGCAGCGACCCCGGTGCGGCCGCGCCCGCCAAGAGCGACACCACCCCGGCCGGCGGCGGCGAGGCCGATCCGGATGCCGGCGATGCCGGCGCGGCGAAGCAGGTGCCCCCGCTGACCGAGGGAACGCCGGCCGGCGGCGGCGAAGCCGACAGCGATGCGGCGCCGGCGATGCCCGATACGACCCCGGAAGCCGGCGGCGAGGCCGACCCCGCGCCCGGCAACAACTGAACCCAGGCGGGGAAAGACGGAAGTGCCGCAGCTGTCAGTGATGTTTTTTCGGGGGGTTTTGCCGTGGCTTTGACGCCTTCTCCTCTCGCGCCCAAGCGCTTTCCGACCCTGCCGCAGATCGACGGTCTGCAGATGGCTACCGCCGCCTGCGGGGTGAAGTACAAGGGCCGGCCCGACGTCTGCCTCATGGTGCTGGATCCGGGCAGCACCATCGCCGGCGTGACGACGCGCTCGAAGACCGCCTCGGCGCCGGTCGACTGGTGCCGGGCGCAGCTGCCGCACGGCCGCGCCCGCGCCATCATCGTTAATTCCGGCAACGCCAACGCCTTCACCGGCAAGACCGGGGAGACCTCGGTCAGGCGCGTCGTCGACGCGGTGGCAGCCAGCCTGGGCTGCCGGCCGCAGGACGTGCTGGCGGCCTCGACGGGCGTCATCGGCGTGCCGCTGCCCAGCGAGCGCATCATCAGGACCGTCAGGGGGCTGGCCAAGAAGCTGAAGCCGGGCGGCTGGAAGACCGCGGCGCGGGCCATCATGACCACCGACACCTATCCCAAGGGGGCGGTGCGTCAGGCGGAAATCGGCGGCAAGCCGGTGATGCTGGCCGGCATCGCCAAGGGATCGGGCATGATCGCGCCCGACATGGGCACCATGCTCTCCTTCGGCTTTACCGACGCCCGTCTGCCGGCGCCGGTGCTGCAGGCCCTGCTGCGCCAGGCGGTGGACCGGAGTTTCAACAGCATCACCGTGGACGGCGATACCTCGACCAGCGATACCCTGCTGTTCGGCGCCACCGGCAAGGTCAGGCATCCGCGCATTACCGATCCGCGCGATCCGCGGCTGGCCGATTTCCGGGCCGCCCTGGAAGACCTGCTGTGCGACCTCGCCCACCAGGTGGTGCGTGACGGCGAAGGTGCCAGCAAGTTCATCGCTATCAACTTGCGCGGCGCCGCGTCCCAGGGCGCGGCCCGGCGTATCGGCCTGGCGATCGCCAATTCGCCGCTGGTCAAGACGGCGATCGCCGGCGAAGACGCCAACTGGGGCCGGATCGTCATGGCCGTCGGCAAGTCCGGCGAGAAGGCCGACCGCGACCGGCTCGCCATCGCCATCGGCGGCGTCCAGGTGGCCGAGCAGGGCGAGGTCGTGCCGGGCTACGACGAGACCCCGGTGGCCGAGCACATGAAGGGCCAGGAGATCGTCATCGACGTCGATGTCGGGGTCGGTCGCGGCAAGGCGACGGTGTGGACCTGCGACCTGACCCATGGCTACATCTCGATCAACGCCGACTACCGGAGCTGACGCGGTGCCGGAGGTGGCGGACGAAGCCGGCTGCTGGCAGGTCGACGAACGCGCGCAGTCCGGCAGACCGATCCTGCTGGTCGCCGCCGCCGCCCTGGTCGACATCGATGGCCGCGTTCTCATCGCGCAACGCCCGGCAGGGCGCGCCATGGCCGGCCTCTGGGAGTTTCCCGGCGGCAAGGTGGCGCAAGGCGAGACGCCGGAAGCGGCCCTGGTTCGGGAACTGCACGAGGAACTGGGGATCGACACCCGGCAGAGCTGCCTGGCGCCGATCGCCTTTGCCTCGCATGCCTACGAGGACTTCCACCTGCTGATGCCGCTCTTCGTCTGCCGCACCTGGCAGGGACGCCCCCGGGGACGGGAAGGTCAGAGCCTCGCCTGGGTGCGCCCGGCCCGGCTGGCCGACTACGAGATGCCGCCCGCCGACGTGCCCCTTGTTGCCCTGCTGCGCGACCTGCTGTGATCCACCGGCCCGGGACCTGAGCCCGGCTGCGCCATTGCCGGGAAGGTCGTCAGAGCGCTTGCTACTGATGGTTGCTGGGCGCTAAACTCCGGATTTCGAAACCACTGTCGTTATATTCCCGTTGATTGCTTTGAAGCATCGTGTCGACGCTTATTAGCCGCAACATCACGCTCGCGAACCGGCGAACGAGTATCCGGCTGGAGCCGGAAATGTGGGACGCGCTCAGCGAAATCTGTGCGCGCGAGCAGCGCAGTCTGCACGACATCTGCACCCAGATCGACCGAGAGCGCCGCCAGTCCGGCCTCACCGCCGGCGTCCGGGTCTTCATCCTCAACTACTTCCGCGAGGCCGCGACCGAGGAAGGCCACGCCCTGGCCGCACACCGCCGCTCGGGCGGCGCGCTGCTGACCCTTTCCAAGGGGGCTTAAACCTCAGCCGCGGCCAGGCTTTTCACCGGTCGGGACTTCCGTGCTGTCGAGCGCCTCGGCGAGGCGTGTCCTCGCGCTGCCCGGCGCCAGCGGCCGCGGTTGTGCC
>JBFGUI010000241.1:0-5784 GCA_041565695.1 Kiloniellaceae bacterium | reverse complement strand
GGCGGCGACCGGCGGGTTATGCGCAAGAAGCTGCCAATCACCTAGCAGCTCCGCGTAAACGAATCGTTAACCATGGTTACCCGCTCGTTCACAGGCCCGGCCGAAGGCCCGTCGCCGTGGACCTCGCCGAGAGAGGCGGCCAGGAGAGGCGGCCAGGAAGCCGGTTCCCTGTCCCTGCAGCGACCTAGGCGCCAAGGGCCGCAGACAGCTCGGCAACGCTGACCGGCTTGGACAGGGCGCTGATCGAAAAAGACCCGCCCAAGCTGCCGATGGTCCTGGCCCACTGGGCATAGTCGGGGGCGAAACCTGAGATGATCACGACCGAGGCTTTATTCCCGACGGAAACCAGCCAATTCATGATCTCGATCCCATCCAGATCCGGCATCACGATGTCAAGAACGATGACATCGGGACGAAGCTGATCATAGGTTTCCTTGAAAACACGTGGATCGGAAATAACAACAGCTTTGTAGCCGGATTTTTCAGCTACTTTACTTACGAACGTACCGAAATCCGCTTCGTCATCTACGATCAGCAGAGTTTTTGCCACCAAAAGCCCCTATAATTTGATGCCCCAGGGCCAGAAATACACGCGTGCTCCACCCACGCGACGGATTTCACCGCTCACGCGTCGGGGCGAAGTGTAGCAAAATCAATTCGGCCGCCAATGCGCGACCATCACCATGAGGTATTCAATTACAGAGCACGTCGCGTGCGGGGGTCCATGCCCCGGCAGCGAAGCGCCGGGTGCCGCTGCTGCGCAGCGCAGAGGGGCTTTGAGGCATCTGGGAGGGGAAGGGAGCGGCCGGTCTAGCCCAGCATCCCGAGGGCCTGCTTGTAGAGATCGAGAATGGCTTCCTGTTCCTGGCGGTCGCCGGAGTCCATCTTGCGCAGGCGGATGACCTGGCGCATCACCTTGGTGTCGAAGCCCTCGCCCTTGGCCTCGGAGTAGACCTCGCGGATATCCGCGGTCAGGGCCGCCTTCTCCTCTTCCAGGCGCTCGATTCGCTCGACGAAGGACCGCAGCCGGTCCGCACCGATGCCGCCAACATCAGCCATGCATTTACTCCTGTTCCGCGCGGGATTCGACTCTCGTGAAGGGCGCCGAGACTAGCCGCGCCACCGGGGCCTGACAACGGGGGCAAGGCCGGAAAGACGGGGATAACCCGCCTTCCGCCGCGAAAACTCAGGAGTGCTTGTGGCTCTCGGCGAAGGCGGCCTTCTGCTCGGCGGAGGCCTCGGTCTGGTACTTGGCCTTCCACTCCTCGTAGGGCATGCCGTAGACCAGCTCGCGGGCGGCGGCATAGTCCATGTCGAGGCCCTTTTCCTCGGCCGCGGCCAGGTACCACTTGCTCAGGCAGTTGCGGCAGAAGCCGGCCAGGTTCATCAGGTCGATGTTCTGCACGTCGGTGCGCTCGCGCAGGTGTGCCACCAGGGTGCGGAAGGCCGCGGCCTCCAGTTCCGTGCGGGTCTTGTCGTCCATCGGGTCCAGGTCTCCTTCTTTGGGCGTCTTCAGGGGCTCTCCTCAGGAATCTGGGCAGCCCGCCAAGCATTTCCAGGCCGGCGTCAGATCAGCGCGCTGCGCTCCGGCGGCACGCTCTGCTCGATCAGGAAGTCGACGACCTTCTTCAGCGCCTCCGGCTTGTCGGCGCCGTCGTAGCAGGCCTGGTTGAAGATCTCGAGCTGGCGGTGGGCCGAGGTGCCGCGGTGGATGATGTCGCGGGCGTGCTCCAGCTCCTTGAGGCAGCCCAGGGCCTCCGCATGTTCGGCGGTCAGCTCGATGATCTCCTCGAGCAGGTCCTTGTAGGGCACGATCTCGCCGCGGCCGAAATCGACTAGGCCCTGGTCGATGCCATAGCGCTGGGCGCGCCAGCGGTTCTCGTCGATCAGCATGTTGGAATACTTGCGCCAGCGCTGGTTGTTGCGCTTCAGCACGTAGAGCATGCGCATCAGGCTGACATAGATGGCGGCGATGCTGCCGCCGTCGTCGACGTCGGTGCAGATGTCGGCGATGCGCATCTCAAGGGTCGGAAAGCGCGCCGAGGGTCGGAGATCCCACCACAGCTTGGTGCCGTCCTCCAACAAGCCGGCGCTGATCATAACTTCGAGGTGGCGTTGGTACTCGCCGAAGGAATCGAAGACCTCCGGCAGGCCGGTGCGCGGCAGCTCGTGGAACACGGAGAGGCGGTAGCACTTGAGGCCGGTGACCTCGCCGCGCCAGAAGGGCGAGGAGGTCGAGAGCGCCAGCAGATGCGGCAGGAAATAGCTCATCTGCTGCATCAGGTCGATGCGCAGCTCGTCGTCGTCGAGGCCGCAGTGCACGTGCATGCCGCAGATCAACAGCCGCCGCACCACCGCCTGCATGTCGCGAGCGAGGTCGTCGTAGCGTTCCTTGCGGGTGTGCTTCTGCGCGTCCCACTGGGCGAAGGGGTGGGTCGAGGCGGCGATCGGCGCCAGGCCGTAGTCGCCGGCGACGCGGGCGATGGTGCGGCGCATCTCGCCCAGCTCGGCCACCGCCTGGCCGACGGTCTCGCACTTGCTGGTGCCGACCTCGATCTGCGACTGCAGGAACTCCGGACTGACCCGCTCTCCAAGCTCTTTCTCGCAGCGGCTCATCAGGCTGTCCGGGGGATCGACCACCAGGTCGCGGCTCTCGCGATCGACCAGGAGGTACTCCTCCTCCATGCCCACGGTGAAGGACGGCTCCGGCCGCTTGATCCCGCCGCTCATGTTTCCCCCTCTGTCGCTCGCTCAGTAATGCTCGACGCGGAAGAGCGCCGGATCGCGCAGCACCTCTTCCAGCGCCGCGCCGAGGCGCCCGGCCCAGTCGGCGGCGCCGTGCTGCGTGTCGATCAGGTCCTGGCGCACCTCGATCAGGACGTTGGCCAGGCCGCGTCGGTCGCCATGGGTGTGCTGGGTATAGCCGTGGCCGTCGGCGCCGGAATAGGGCTCGTTGTCGCCGACGTTGAGACCCTCGGCGCGCAGCCGCTCCATCAACGGGACGGGCAGGCGCGGGTCGCGGTTCCACAGGATGCCGATCTCCCAGGGGCGCTGCAGGCCGTGCATGATCGGCGTGAAGGAATGCATCGAAATCAGCGCCGGCGGCTTGCCGCCCGCCATCATGGAGTCGAGCTGCGCGGCGATGGCGTCGTGGTAGGGGCGAAAGAAGGTGGCGATGCGCCGGGCCCGCTCGGCCTCGTCGAGACCGCGGTTGCCCGGCACCACGGTACCATCGCTCAGCTCCGGCACCAGGGTCGGATTGTCGAGCTGTCGGTTGGGATCGACGATGAGCCGCGAGAAGTGGCTGAACATCGCCGGGGCGTCGAGGCGCTCGGCCAGATGGCGGGTCACATCGGCGATGCCGATGTCCCAGGCGATGTGGCGGCTGAGGGCCGCCTCGTCGAGCCCGAGGGAGTCGAGGGACCGCGGGATGAAGCGCGTCGCGTGGTCGCAGACCAGCAGGACCGGCGCCCGGCCGCCGGGGTTGACGAGCTCAAAAGGGCGCGGCTCGTCCGGGGCGAGAAGCCCGGACTCCTGCGTCTCTTCGCGGTTTTCGCTGTCCATTTCGAGCGTCGACATGAGGCGCCGACTATAGCCGCCGCGCCGGGCCGAGGAAAAGCCCCCGGCGCGGGGCCGCGGGCCGCCGCCGGGCCGAGGCCAAAGCCCCCATTGTCAACCCGGGGCGCGGCCCCGATACTCGCGGGCATGAGCGACGCCGGTCCCGAAGCGGCCGTCATCCGGCCCAACACCTTCTTCTGCATCGACGGCCATACCTGCGGCAACCCGGTGCGCCTGGTGGCCGCCGGCGGCCCGGCGCTCGAGGGCGCCTCGATGAGCGAGCGGCGTCAGGATTTCCTCGCCCGCTACGACTGGATCCGCACCGGGCTGATGTTCGAGCCGCGCGGCCACGACATGATGTCGGGCGCGATCCTCTACCCCGCGACCCGGCCGGACTGCGATACCGGCGTGCTTTACATCGAGACCTCCGGCTGCCTGCCGATGTGCGGTCACGGCACCATCGGCACGGTGACCTTCGCGGTGGAGCGCGGGCTGGTGCAGCCGCGCGAGCCCGGCATGCTGCGCCTGGAGACCCCGGCCGGTCCGGTCGTGGCGCGCTATTTCCAGAAGAACGGCTATGTCGAGTCCGTGCGCATCACCAACGTCGGCTCCTTCCTGGCCGCCGCGGGCGTGACCGTCGACTGCCCGGAGCTCGGCCCGCTCACCCTCGACATCGCCTACGGCGGGAATTTCTACGCCATCGTCGAGCCGCAGGCGAACTACGCCGACCTCGCCGACCTCAGCCCCGGCGACATCCTGCGGCTCTCGCCGCTGCTGCGCCGCGCGGTCAACGAAGCGGTCGAGATCGCCCACCCGGAGAACCCGACGATCCGCGGCGTCAGCCACATCCTGTGGACCGGCAGAGCGACTCAGTCGGAAGCCGATGCCCGCAACGCCGTCTTCTACGGCGACAAGGCGATCGACCGCAGCCCCTGCGGCACCGGCACCTCGGCGCGCATGGCCCAGCTGCACGCCAAGGGCAAGCTCGAGACCGGCGACCGCTTCGTGCACGAGAGCATCATCGGCAGCCTCTTCACCGGGCGCGTCGAGGGCGAGACGCAGGTCGGCAACCACAAGGGGATCATCCCTTCGATTGAGGGCTGGGCCCGCATGACCGGCCTCAACACCATCACCATCGATTCGCGCGACCCCTACGCGCACGGCTTCCAGGTGGTCTGACATGGGTCGCGGCCACGCGCACGGGCATGGCATGGACAGCGAAAGGCGGGTGCTCTGGGCCCTGCTGCTCACCGCCGGCTTCATGGGCGCGGAGGTGGTCGGCGGCCTGCTCTCCGGCTCGCTGGCGCTGCTCGCCGACGCCGCCCACATGCTGACCGACGCCGCCGCCCTGGCGCTGGCCTGGGTCGCCTTCCGCATCGCCCGGCGGCCGCCCGACCCGAAGCGCTCCTACGGCTACCACCGCGGCCAGGTGCTGGCCGCCTTCGTCAACGGCGGGGTGCTGATCGCCATCGTCGCCTGGATCTTCTTCGAGGCCTTCCGGCGCCTGCGCGAGCCGGTGGCCATCGAGGGCGGCCTCATGCTGGCGGTGGCGACGCTTGGCCTGCTGGTCAACGTCGCCGCCTTCCTGATCCTGCACGGCGGCGACCGCCAAAACCTCAACCTGCGCGGCGCCGCCGCCCATGTGCTGGGCGACCTGCTGGGCTCGGCCGCCACCATCGTCGGCGCCCTGGTGATCCTGTGGACCGGCTGGACGCCGATCGACCCGCTGCTGTCGATCCTGGTCGGCCTGCTGGTGCTGCGCAGCGCCTGGCTGATCGTCGGCGAGTCGACCCACATCCTGCTGGAAGGCACGCCGGCGGAGTTCGATCCGGCAGGGCTGCGCGAAGCCCTGATGGCCGACATCCCGGTGCTGGAGGATGTGCACCACATCCACGCCTGGTCGCTCACGCCGGAGCGCCCGCTGCTCACCCTGCATGCCCAGATCGGCGAGAGCGCCGACTCCCAGGCCACCCTGCTCCGCATCAAGCAGGTGCTGGCCCGGCGCTTCGGCATCGACCACTCCACGGTGCAGATCGAGCGCGGTCCCTGCGGCGATGACTGAAAGAAAAGCAAATAGCCTAGATGGCGACGACGAGACCACCAGACTGGTTAGGCTCGCCGAAAGCCGGGCACGGCGCTGGCGCGCCGTCGCCCTCGCCACCAGTGGGATTGCCGCCTGCCTGCTGATCATCGTCGCCGCGGCGGTCGCATACTTTTCCGGTTCTC
>JBFGUI010000240.1:0-5811 GCA_041565695.1 Kiloniellaceae bacterium | reverse complement strand
GCGGCGGCGCTCAGGGCACCCCCGAGCAGCATGGCGCAGCCAACGGAAGTGGCGAGAAGGGACTTGTACATGGGGCATAGCCTCCCAAGCGGGGCCCGCCACACCGGGGGCCCGACGGCCGATATTTGGTGCGCCCCTGTCTCCGCGCCTAGTGGCACCGCCCTGGCGAACCCGTGAAGATTTTGCATGGCCGCTGCGCTAAATCGGCATTTCGCGCCCAGGCCGGCACGGCCGATCGCGGCATGCCGGCGGACCCTTTTTTGGCGCTCGCCCTTGGGCTGCGGCGGCGGCAGACTAATACTAAAGTCTAATATCGAAGGATATCAGCAGATAAGCCCGATGTTTTGATTATCGACAGGAAAGCGTTCCGGCACCCTGGGCCGATTTACTTGCAATTGTGAATTGCGCGCAGGCGGCCGGCGTTACTATGCTGTGGATAAATAAAAAGGGGCGGCCCCGCCTAGAAAAATGAGGCCGCGCTAGGGAGGAAGGTGACGCGATGCTCGTCTTGATAGTCGACGACCACCCCCTGGTCTGCTCGGCACTGGAAGGCATGCTGAAATCCGCACTGGCGCCCTGTGATCTGATCCAGGCCCATTCCGCCGCGCAAGCTCTGGAAACGGTACGGCGGATCGAGGACATCGACCTCGTCCTTCTCGATTTGATGCTGCCGGATGTCGAAGGATTCCAAGGCCTTCTGCAGCTGCGCCGGGAGGCGCCCAAGATTCCGATCCTGGTGCTGTCCGGCCTCGACGATGCGCGCCTGGTCCAGATGGCCAGAGGCTATGGGGCGCTCGGCTTCGTCAACAAGAAGTCCAGCGCCGCCGAGATCGTCGCCGCCGTGCGCGAGGTTCTGGCCGGGAAAACCGCTTTCACCGCCGCGGGCGATGCCATCTGCGGGCCCGAGGAGGTGGCGGAGATCGACCAGGTCTCGCGGGTGATCGGCACCCTGACGCCGCAGCAGACCACGGTCCTGCGCCTGCTCGGCGAGGGCCTGCTGAACAAGCAGATCGCCTACCAGCTGTCGATCAGCGAGTCGACCGTCAAGGCCCACGTCTCGGCCATCCTCAAGAAGCTGGAGGTGTCATCGCGCATGCAGGCGGTGCTGCTGGCCCAGCGCGGGGCGCTGCATCAGCCCTCCGGCCCGATGCCGAGGTCCGAGGCCGACCTGGCCGCCGTGGAGAGGTGAGTCAGGTAGGCGCGTAGCTGCGCCGGTTTCATCGGCTTCGAAAAGTACTCGATCCCCTTGGCCTTGGCCCGTTCCTTGACCTCGCGGGACTGGTCGGCGGTGACCAGGATGCCCGGCACGTCGCGGCCGAGGCGCTCGCGCAGCAGGATGATCGCGTCGATCCCGTCAATGCCGCCATCGAGATGCAGATCGGCGATAATGGCCCGCGGCATAAGCTGCTTGCGCTGGACGAGCTCCACCAGGGCCGCGTAGGACGGCGCCGTGATGCTGGCCAGGTGCCAGTAGTCGAACAGAGTCGTCATCGCATCGGCCACGCCCCTGTCGTTCTCCAGCACGAACAGCGGCCCATCGCCGAAGGGCAGGGCCTCCCTCTGCGGCTGCTCGTCCAGGACCTTCGGCAGATCGAACAGGGCGCCGTCGACGACGTCGCCGCTGCCGGCCGGCACGAGCGGTACCATCAGGTAAAAGCAGGAGCCGTGGCCGACGGTCGAGCGCAGGCCGATCTGATGCCCCAGCAGGTCGGCAGCGCGCTTGACGATCGCCAGACCGAGGCCGAGGCCCGCCGTGTGGTCGCCCGGCGGGGCGGCGCGCCTGAACTCCTCGAAGATGGCCTGATGGTTCTCGGCGGCGATGCCGGGGCCGCTGTCATGGATCTCGATCGAGAGGAAATCTCCGCGGCGCCGGGCACCGAGCAGAATGCCGCCCTTTTCGGTGTACTTCAGCGCGTTGGACAACAGGTTCTGGACGATGCGGCGCAGCAGCTGGGCGTCGGAGCGCACCACTGCCGAGCAGGGCAGCCGCCGCAGGCGCAGGCCCTTCTGCCGCGCCAGGGCGCCGAACTCGGCTTCCAGGGTCTCAAACAGCTCGCCGACCTTCACCGCGATCATGCGCGGACGGTAGCCGCCGGCGTCCATCTTGGAGATATCGAGCAGGGTGCTGAGCAGGGCTTCGGTGGACTGGAAGGCCTTGGTGACGTTGTCGAGCAGTCGGCGCGCGCCGGGATGGACCAGCGGTGAGGCCTCGAGCGCCGACAGGTAGAGGCGCGCCGCGTTGAGCGGCTGCAGCAGGTCGTGGCTGGCCGCGGCGAGAAAGCGGGTCTTGCCGAGATTGGCGGCTTCGGCAGCCTTGCGCGCCCGCTCCAGATCGGCGGCGGTCTGTTCGTGGCGGCGCACCTCGTCCTGCAGGATCTCGTTGAGGCGGCGGAGCTCGAGAGTGCGCTCGTCGACGCGCTTTTCCAGCTCCTCCTTGCTCTGCTCCAGCAGCTTGGCGGCTTTGATCTGGGCGGAGATGTCGGTCATGGTGACGACGAAGCTGTCGTCCGGCATGGTGCGGAAATTGGCGGCCACGAAGCGCCGGCCGCGGTAGGAGATCTCGATGCGCAGCGGGTAGCGCTTGCGCGGGTTGCCGATCCACTCGTAGGCCTCGCGCCGCCGCTCGCGCGGCACCTCCGCCCCGTAACGCCAGACCTGACGGGCCAGTCGCCTGAGGCTCATACCCGAATACATGCCGGCATAGGGCAGGTTGAGCAGCATCGCCGCCTGTGAGTTCCAGGCGACCAGCTTCAGCTCGGCATCGAAGACCACCACACCCTGGGCGATGTTGGCCACCGTGGTCGCCAGCAGCCCCGACTGCGCGGCCACTTTGGCAAGCCGCTGGGTTTCCTCCAGCCGGCGGAAGTGGGTGATCTCCGTGACGATGGTCACCTTGCCGCCGTCGTTGGTGGCCCGCTCACTGATCTGGATCCAGCGGCCGTCGCTCAGCAGCTGCTGGAACTGGCAGCTGTTGCGCCGGTGGTACTCGAGCCGCGAGGTCATCCAGGCCTCCGGGTCGGTGACCGCCTCGACGATAACGCCGCTTTCCGCGGCGGCGTGCACAATTTCGTTGAAATGGGTTCCGGGGGTGAGCAGCTCACTGAGGGCCGGAAAGAAGTCGCGGTACCTGCGATTGCACAGCACGATGCGGTCGTCGCTGTCGTAGAGAATGAAGCCCTCGCCGATGGCGTCGATGGCCTGCTGCAGCTGCTGGCGGGCGATCTTCGCCTCGCTCATGGCGCGGGCCAGCCGCTGGATGCGCTTTTCGACGCTGGTCTCCAGTTCGGCGACCGACTGGAACAGCTTATAGGCGTTGCCTGTGAAGTCGTGGCTGCGGTCGACCTGGCGGATCAGGGCGTCACGCACCGTCCTGAGCTTGGCGTTCTCGCGCTCGAGCTCGGTGATGCGCGCCTCCCGTTCGAGCAGCGTCGGCTGCGAAGCCTCGAGTCCGGAAATCCGGGCCGAGCTCACGGTGCCTCTCCGATGGCGAGTCCGGTCAGGGTCTGGCTCAGATGCAGGAAGCGGTACTGCTCGCCGTAGGTGTTGAAGCCGATCATGTTGTAGCGCGAGAAGATCGGCAGCAGGTCGCCCTTGATGTCGAGGCGCTCGGCCTCCAGGCGGCGCAGGATGCAGTCGAAGCACAGCACGGTATCGAGCTTTCCAATGCGCTCGCTGATGCGCTGCATGTTCTGGATCAGGTTGTCGCGCATGTCTTCGGGATGGGCGAGGGTCAGCACGATGCCCTCGTCGATGGCGCAGTAGAAGTGCAGGGCGCCTTCCCGGTCGACCTGCTGGATGGCGCGCACGTGGTACTCGCCGCCGATGCGCACCAGAAGGGGATTGGCGGCGAAGACCTCGGGCGTGAGTTTGTCCGGCGACACGCCGATCAGGCGGGCATATTCTTCGGCCGCCGGCTCGGCGTTGAGCGACCATACGATGCGGCGCTCCGGATCGGCCGAGGTGACCACGATCTTCTGCTCCGTGGGTCGGAAATGCTCGATCTTGAAGACCTCCATCTGGCGGTTGGAGGCGCCGATCACGACCAGGGCGGAATCCTCCAGCACGTCGCCGTTGTAGAAGATCTGCGTTGTGTCGAAGTTCAGGTTGTCGCCGGCAGAGGCGCCGAAGATCGGCACCTCGTCGAGTGCCGCATAGGTGCTCGCCGCGATCTCCTCCTCGCGCCGAGACAGGCCGTCGACCAGCAGCATGGCGAAGAAGTTCTCGCGCTCCGGCTCCAGCTTGCGCAGCAGGCGGAAGTAGGCGCTCTCGATCGCCTCGCCGCCCTGCGCCATGGAGTAGTTGCGCAGATTGGTCAGCAGGCAGGTCTCGAAGCTGAAGGCGGCGCGGTCGAAGGCGATGGCGATGGAGCCGTCGGCCTCGTAGCTCTCGCAGGTCAGGCTGCCGGCGGTGGTGCAGCCGACCAGGGGGACGTCGGGATAGGCCGCCGAGAGCGGCGTCACGATGTCCTCGTAGGGCAGGTTTGAGGAAACGAAGACGGTGATCAGCGCCGGATCGCAGCCGGTGATCCCCTGGCTCAGTTCCTCGATGACCCGGACCGGGTTGCGCGCGGCCGACCAGGCCCGCGCGATGGCCGGGCGCGTAGCGGTCGCCCCGCGTTCTGTGACGATGCTGGCCATGGGTCCGTCCCCTGGCTGTTCTTCCCTGTGGCGGCCGTCTGCGCGGCCTTCCTTCTTACTTCAGCCTAGCACGACAACGATCGTCGCGAGCGGCTTTCCTCACTGCGATGCTGCGATGCAGCAGCGTGCCGCCGGAACCCCGGCGGGTTAGAGAAAGCAGCGCACCTCGGCCTCGATCTGGGCGCGCCGCAGGCGGTCGATGGTCTGCTTGGCGAAGGGAGTTTCGCGGAACAGTGCCATCTTTTCGCCGCCGCCGCGCACCTGGCGCATGCGCAGCACGGTCTCGGCCGTGGAATAGTCCTGGTAGCTGAGCAGCGAGGCCAGCACGTCGATCGAGCAGGAGCACTGGCGCAGCGCCTCGGCGGTGTTGTTGTTGGCGGCCATGCAGGCCAGCACATAGTCGGCCACGACCTCGGTGGGGTAGTCGTGGGCGCGGCTGCCGGCCGGCGCCAGCAAAACCGCCGAGAGGCAGGCGCAGCCGAACGCCAGGGCCAGGGCGCTGCGGCGCATCAGCGGATCTCCCGGAAGCGGTAGGTCTCGCGCAGCAGCACGCCTTCGCCGCTGTCGTCCGGGGTCTCCGACTGCACCTCGTAGATGCCGCCGGGCACCGCCTCCGAGACCACGAAGCGGTAGGTCTTGTCGGCGAAGTTGCGCAGCTGCGCGCGGTGGCTGTCGCCTTCGAAGGGCCGGAAGGAGATCTCGCTGGCGCTCACCCGGCGGCCGTCGAGGTCGATGGTGATGGGGCTGACGCGGCCGATCTCCGGGTTCTGCAGCGCGGCGCGGATCACGTTGCGGAAGTAGTGCTGGCTGCCGCCGGTGCCGTTGCTCATGTGGGTCACGTCGCGCTGGAAGAAGACCAGCAGGATCGGGTTGATCGAGGCGGCAGACACCGGCCCCAGGGTCAGCTTGCGGGTCCACGTGAAGAGCGTCATCTCGACGTCGTAGCCCTCTGCGCCGTCGACGCTGCGGGTGAAGTCGAGCCGGACATCGTCGTCGAAGGGCTGCGCCATCAGCGAGCCTTCGAAACGGTAGTCGAAGACCAACTCGGCCTTGTCGGGCAGGCCGGCCAGGTGGTTGGCGCCGTAGATGCCGGCGGCGGGGGAGCCCGGCACCAGTCCCTCCTGGCCGTCGCCCGCCGCCCGGGCGCCGGGCGCGGTGGCGGCCAGCGCCAGGG
>JBFGUI010000239.1:0-5824 GCA_041565695.1 Kiloniellaceae bacterium | reverse complement strand
CGGTGCCGCGCACGGTCTGCAGGTAGCGCGGGAACTTGGGGTCGACCTCGATCTTGCGGCGCAGGCGGGTCACCTGGACATCGATGGTGCGGGTGTTGCCGCTGATCAGGCTCTCCTCGCTGAGGGCGTCGCGGGTGATCGGCTCGCCGGCGCGCCGCGCCAGGGCCTTCAGCAGCGAGGCTTCGGCGGTGGTCAGGCGCACGTAGGCGCCGTCCCGGGTCAGCTCCTCGCGCTCCAGATCGAAGCAGAAGTCGCCGAACACCACCTTGGTCCGCGCCTGGATGGCGGCCGGCGGCGGCGCGCGGCGCAGGATGGCGTTGATGCGCAGCACCAGCTCGCGCGGCTCAAAGGGCTTCGGCAGGTAGTCGTCGGCGCCGCACTCGAAGCCGGCGATGCGGTTTTCGGTCTCGTTCATGGCGGTGAGCAGCAGGATCGGGACGCCGTTGTCCCGGCGCAGGGTCTCGGTCAGCTCCAGGCCGGTCTCGCCGGGCATCATGATGTCGAGCACCAGCAGGTCGAAGGCGATGGAGGCGAGCTTGGCCCGCGCATCGGCGGCGTCGACGGCGGTGGTGACGCGGAAGCCCTGCTCGCTGAGATAGCGCTGCAGCAGCGCGCGCAGGCGCGTGTCGTCGTCGATCACCAGGATATGCGGCTGCTCGGTCACGGCTGGCTCGCTCATGGGGCCGGAGTATAGGCCCGCCGGGCGCCGGCGCCTAGCGCCGGCCGGCGGTGCCGGTGACGGGCGGCCGCGCCGCCGGCGCCTTGCCGGCGGGCTTTGCGGGCAGCGGCTTGCCGGCCGCCTCGGGGCGGGTGAAGCGGCCGCGGTCCTGCTCGTCGATGATGTTGATCAGCACGTTGCGGAAGCCCTCCACCGCCTCGGCGCCGGCCTGGCGGTAAGCGCGGGCGATGCGGATGCGCTGCTGCTCGGTCAGCTTGTGCTCCAGCTCGCGGCCCTTGTCGGTCAGCTCCAGCAGGCGCTGGCGGCGGTCGCGCAGGCCCGGGCGCTGGGTGATGAAGCCCTCGCGCACCAGCTGACCGAGGACCCGCGAGAGGGACTGCTTGGTGATGCGCAGGATGGCCAGCAACTCGGAGACCGTGATGCCGGGGTGGCGGCCGACGAAATAGATGACCCGGTGGTGGGCCCGTCCGAAGCCGTAGTCGGCGAGGATCTGATCCGGCTCGCCGGTGAAGTCGCGGTAGGCGAAGAACAGCAGTTCCATCGCCTGGCGCAGTTCCTCCTCGCGCAGGAAGAGGGGGTTGGGTCCGCCTTTTACGTCAGCCATGTTGACATATCTACCTAATCTTGTTACATAAGGCCAGTAAGATTTGATCGAAAGTATCAAATCGAGACTATTAACGGAAAAATTTTTCTGTTTGGTGAGCCTTGCTGACTGATCTGCCCGGCCGCGCCGCCGGGCCGGGCACACCGCGAGCAGAGGTTTCCGGCCGAAAATGGGGCTTCGGCCCCCGGTTTCGAACTGCCAGGCCCCCGATGCCCCCGGAGTGTCAGGGTCCCGGGTCCCGGCGCCCAGGTATTAAGGACTGAACGAGCGATGTCCATACTTCCTTTCGACGACCGCGACGGCGTCATCTGGTTCAACGGCGAACTGCTGCCCTGGCGCGACTGCAAGCTGCACGTGCTCAGCCACGGCCTGCACTACGGCTCCTGCGTCTTCGAGGGCGAGCGCTCCTATGCCGGGCGGATCTTCAAGATGGCGGAGCACCACGACCGGCTGATCAACTCCGGCAAGGTGCTGGGCTTCAAGATTCCCTACAGCCGCGAGGAGATCGACGCCGCGGCCATGGCGGTGCTGGAGGCCAACAAGATCACCGACGGCTATGTCCGCCCGGTGGCCTGGCGCGGCAGCGAGATGATGGCGGTCTCGGCCCAGCAGACCCGCATTCACGTGGCCATCGCCGCCTGGCCCTGGCCGGCCTACTTCAGCCCGGAAGCGCGCATGAAGGGCATCCGCATGACCTTCGCCCAGTGGAAGCGGCCCTCGCCGGAGACCGCGCCGAGCCATTCCAAGGCCGCCGGCCTCTACATGATCTGCACCCTTTCCAAACATGCGGCGGAATCCAAGGGCTATGCCGACGCGCTGATGCTGGATTATCGTGGCTTGATTGCGGAAGCGACCGGTGCCAACGTATTCCTGGTGCAGGACGGCAAGATCCACACCCCGACGCCGGACTGCTTCCTCGACGGCATCACCCGCCGCACCGTGATCGAGCTTGCGAAACACCGCGGTTACGAGGTCATCGAGCGGGCGATCAGGCCGGAGGAACTGGCCCAGACGCAGGAAGTCTTCCTGACGGGCACCGCCGTGGAGGTGACGCCGGTGGCGGAGATCGACGACTACAGGTTTCAGGCGGGCGAGATCACCCGCAACCTGATGAACGACTACGACGCCCTGGTGCGCAAGCACGCGGCGGCCAGCGCCGCCTAGCGCCGCAGAAATCGGTCCGAGGGGAGACCGGGCGGCGCCGACAAGGAGGGCCGCCCGGCTTTCTTTTTTGCGAGGTCAAGGAGGTTACTTGAGATGTCCCGCGCTTTCGTGAAGGAAGACGACGCCGGCACGCCGGAAGAAAAGGTCGACCTGCCGGTCAGCGAGCATCCCAACTTCGTGACCCCGGCGGGCCTGCGGATGCTGAAGGACAAGGTCGCCCAGTACGAGGCCGAGCGCGCCGAGCTGAAGGCGCACGACGACGAACTGGCCGCCCAGTCGCACCTGCCGCGCGTCGAGCAGGAGGTGCGCTACTGGGAGGAGCGCCTGCGCACCGCGATCCTGGTCGACCCCGCCAAGCAGCCGCGCGACAAGGTCGCCTTCGGTGCCGTCGTCACCGTGGCCGACGAGGACGATAAGCAGCACGACTACCAGATCGTCGGCGAGGACGAGGCCGAGCCGCAGAACGGCAAGGTCTCCTACGTCTCCCCCCTGGCCCGCGCCCTCGACGGCGCGGTGGTCGGCGACTCCATCACCTGGAAGCGCCCCGCCGGCGACCAGGAGCTCGAGGTCGTGGCGATCAAGTACGAGGGGTAGGGGGCGCTCCCGACATCCTTCGAGACGCGGTCCTGCGGACCGCTCCTCAGGATGAGGAGGGAGCGGAGCCCTCTCGCAGTATCCAAGTAATACTACAACCTCACCCTGAGGAGCCTGCGTAAGCAGGCGTCTCGAAGGGTGCGCAGGGAACGAGTACGGCTTTGATTCGACTGAACTGGATTTACCCGTCACTTGATCGGTATTGGACGAAAGCTTCGCGAACTCCCGGCGGGGCCTCATAGGGCGTTTGGAAAATCTCGAGCTGATTCTCTTCGATCCAAACGGTATTCGACACGATGTAGAAGCGGTTTGCCCCTGAGACGATTACTGTCGTCTGATACTTGTCATAGAACGTGTCAGTGCGGGTTCTTAATCGGTCACGCTCTTGGTCGGCGGCGTCATCCAACTCAATTTCGCCGAGATGTCTCGGTGCTTCCACATATTTCACTGTTGTGAACCAAAGGTCGACGTTGGTGGTCGCGCGATTGGCTATGCAGCTACGAATCAGCAGGTGCCCGTGACTCACGATGTAGTGCCACAGTTGAAACCTGCGGTCTTTAAGCAGCGACGTGTCCAGTTTCGCGGGATTGCTCATTCATCCCCCTCGGTGACGATCAGTCGTGGCAATCGGGGGCTTTCGTTTCCGCGTCACCGCCCCAGGTCTCGAGCCAGTCGCACAGTTCGTTGCCGGTGAGGTGGCGCCCCGTTACCTTATAGGCGGCCCAGGAGGACAGCGCCTCTTTCGTGAGGCTGTCTTTTAGACACCGACTCGCTTCCCTGCGCGGAGCGCGAAGCTGTCGCTTGGAGCAGCGTGTGCTGCGGGCCACAAAGCTTCTCCCCAGCTATGCTAAACGGGTTGTCGTTTGTGCTACTCCGCCGCGTCGGGGTCTTTCTTGACCCAGCGGGCGGCGGCTTCGTCGTCGCTGGAGCGCGCGTCAACCCACTGGGCACCCTGCTCGGTTTCCTCAAGCTTCCAGAAGGGGGCCTTGGTCTTCAGCCAGTCCATGAGGAACGCGCAGGCCTCGAAAGCGGCCTGGCGGTGGGCCGAGGCGGCGGCGACCATGACGATCTGATCCCCCGGCTCCAGGCGGCCGTAGCGGTGGATGACGAGGCTCGCCTCCAGCGGCCAGCGCGCTTTCGCTTCCGCTTCGATCTCGGCCAGCATCTTCTCGGTCATGGCTGGGTAGTGCTCCAGGGTCATGGCGGAGATTTCCGAACCGCCCGCAAGATCGCGCACCAGGCCGACGAAGACGGCGAGGCCGCCGATGCCGTGGTTGCCCTCGGTGAGGGCGGCCAGTTCCTTGCCGACGTCGAAATCCTGCTCCTGGACCCGAACCGACATGCCTAACCTCCCGTGACCGGCGGGAAGAGGGCCACCTCGTCGTCCGGGCCAACGGGATCGCCCGGCTTGGCGTAGCTCTGGTTCACCGCCACGCGGATCGCCTGGCGGTCGGACAGGGCGTCGGCGAAGTTCGGTCCGCGGCCTTCCAGCCAGGTCAAGAGCTCGCCCACGGTGGCGACGCCCTCGGGCGGCGCCACGTCCTCCTCGGCCATGCCGGTCTTGGTCTTGAGCCAGGCGAAATACAGCAGTTTCACGGGCAGGTCATCCTAACGTCTAGCATCGGGCCGGTGGCCCGCCTCGCCCTTCGAGACAGGCCTTCGGCCTTCCTCAGGGTGAGGCTCCGTTACAAACGCGGCCTCATGCTGAGGAGCTTGCCCCGATAGTTTATAGGGCAAGCGTCTCGAAGCATGGGCAGCCTCTCGAACAATTTCACTGCGCCACTTCGCTGAAGGGCAGGAAATCCACCATCGCGCCGGCCTCGAGGCGGGTCAAGTCCTCGGGCAGTTCGATGAGGCCGTCGGCGGCGACCAGGGAGGAGAGGATGCCGGCGCCCTCGCGCGGGAACTTCTCGGCGGTGAGGCCCTCGCCGTTGGCGCCCGCCACCAGGTGGGCGCGCACCCACTCGCGGCGGTCTTTCTTCTTCTTGTGGTCGAAGCCGGCGCGCACCTTGAAGGTATGCGGCGGAGAGTCCCGGCCGCCCATGAGGCGCAGGATCATCGGGCGCACCACGGTGAGGAAGGTGACCACCACGGCGACCGGATTGCCCGGCAGGCCGACGAAGGGCACAAGCCCGACCTGGCCGAGGGCGATGGGCCGGCCCGGCTTCACCGCCAGACGCCAGAGGTGCAGCTTGCCGAGCGCCTCAACGGCGGCCTTCACGTGGTCTTCTTCCCCCACGGAGACCCCACCCGAGGTCACCAGCAGGTCGTGCCGGCCTTCCGCTTCGGCCAGGGCCTCACGCACCACTTCCAGCCGGTCGGGCAGGATGCCAAGGTCCTCAACGGCGCAGCCGAGGCCGGTCAGCAGGGCGTGGATGGTGTAGCGGTTGGAATCGTAGATCGCGCCGGGGTCCAGGTCGCTGCCCGGCTCGCGCAGCTCGTCGCCGGTGGAGAACAGCGCGACCCTGAGGCGCTGCGAGACCAGGACCTCGCGGCGGCCGACGGCGGCGGCCTGGCCGACGTCCTGCGGGCGCAGCTTCTGACCCTTCTGCAGCACCACGTCGCCT
Organism: Kiloniellaceae bacterium; assembly: GCA_041565695.1. Taxonomy (GTDB): domain Bacteria; phylum Pseudomonadota; class Alphaproteobacteria; order Kiloniellales; family Kiloniellaceae; genus Pelagibius. Next base: position 216 of record JBFGUI010000239.1, on the reverse strand, counting down.
CTGGCGACGTCCTCGCCGGCCTTGCGGGCGTTGGACCCTTTCCTGATGCCGGGGCGGATGATGACGTCACCGCCATGTTCCTCGCAGTCCTCCTGCATCATCACCGTGTCCGGGCCAGCAGGCAGCCTTGCGCCGGTGAAGATGCGGATCGCGGCGCCGCGCCGCGCCTCCGGCAGGTCCATCTGCCCGGCCGTCACCCGGCCGATGACCGGCAGG
>JBFGUI010000238.1:0-5854 GCA_041565695.1 Kiloniellaceae bacterium | reverse complement strand
GATCTTGGTGCCGGTGATGGCGTAGCTGCCGTCCTCTTTCGGCACCGCCCTGGTCTTGATGAGGCCCAGGTCGGTGCCGCAGTGCGGCTCGGTCAGGCACATGGTCCCGGTCCAGCGGCCGTGGATCATGTTGGGCAGGAAGGTCTCTTTCTGCGCGTCGGAGGCATGCAGCTCCAGCGCGTTGCAGGCGCCGTGGGTCAGGCCCGGGTACATGCCGAAGGAGAGGTTGGTCGAGCAGATCAGCTCGGTCAGCGCGAACTGCAGGGTCTTGGGCAGGCCCTGGCCGCCGTGGTCGGGCGAAAGGGCGAGGCCGTTCCAGCCGCCCTCGCAGAAGGCTTCATAGAGTTCCTTGAAGCCCTCGGGGGTGCGCACCACGCCGTTCTCGAAGGTGCAGCCTTCCTTGTCGCCGGGCAGGTTGAGCGGCAGCAGCTCGTTCTCGCAGAACTTCGCGCCCTCCTCGATCACCGCATCGACCAGGTCGCGGGTCGCCTCCTCGTAGCCCGGCAGGCCCGCCACCCGGCCCTCGTAGTCGAGCAGCTCGTGCAGCAGGTAGCGGATGTCGTCCAGCGGCGCCTTGTAGGTAACCATCAGATCGTCCTCAGTTCCGAAGCGGCCCTAGTTGCGGAGGGGCTTGCCAGTTTCCAGGGTGTGTTCGACCCGCGCCAGGGTCGCCAGGGTCTTCACCAGGCGCATGAAGGCGGCGCGCTCCATCTTGAGGATCGCGTCCTCGCTCATCGGCTCGGTGTGGTCGGCCTTGGGGCCGCCGGTCAGCACCTCGGCCAGCTCCGTCGCCACCACCATGTCGTGCTCGGTGGCGACGCCCTTGGCGTAGAGATCCCTGAGGGCAAAAGCGAGCGAAGCCTTGCCCGAGGGCCCGGGCAGGAAGAGCTCGGCGGGCTCCGGCGGCTGGTAGCCCTCGGCCAGCGACAGGGCCCGCCTCTTGGCGTCGGCCAGAAGGCGCTCGCGGTTGAAGGTCACCTGGTCGGTGGCCCTGAGAAAGCCCAGTTCCTTCGCCTCGAAGGCGGACTTGGCGACCTTGGCGAGGCCGATGGTCTCGAACGCCGCGGCGACCGGCGGCATCGGCCCCCGGGGCCGCTTCGGGTCGCGGGCGTAGCGGGCCAGCAGCTCCTTGCAGCCGCCCCAGGCCGGCACCACGCCGACGCCGGCCTCGACCAGGCCGACGTAGCTCTCGGCATGGGCCTGCACCGCGTCGGCGGCCAGCAGGATCTCGCAGCCGCCGCCCAGCGCCAGGCCGGAGGGCGCGGCCACCACCGGGAAGGGCGCGCGCTTCAGGGCCGTGTAGACCTTCTGCCCCTCGGCCACCATCTCCTCGATCATCGGCCAGGCACCGACGTTGGCGGCGAACATGGCGAGGCCCAGGTTGGCGCCGGCCGAGAACTGCGAGCCCTCGTTGTAGACGACAAGCGCCTTGAAGTCCTTGGGGACGATTTCCAGCGCCTTGCCCATGATCTTGAAGACTTCGGGGTCGATGGTGTTGAGCTTGGTGTGGACCTCCAGGCAGGCGACGCCGTCGCCGATGTCCCACAGCGAGGCCGAGCCGTTCTTCGCCAGGGGCTCGCTCCGCAGCTTCACGTCGGCCAGCAGCAGCACGCCCTCGCCGCGCTGCACATCGGCATAGCTGCCTTCGACCGTCAGGTACTGCAGCTTGCCATCCGTGACCCGGTAGAAGCCGTCGGCGGCCGCGGCCTTTTCCAGCAGCGGCGGCACGGCGCGGCCTTCCTCCTTGAGGCGCGCGGCGACATCGCCGGCGCCCAGCCGGTCGAGCAGCTCGAAGGGGCCGAATTTCCAGTTGTAGCCCATGCGTATCGCACGATCGACCGATGGCACATCATCGGCGATCTCCGGCACCAGCGCGGCGGCATAGGCAAGCGTCTGCGACATCACCGCCCAGGCGAAGGCGCCGCCCTTGTCCTGGTGCGCCACCAACGCCCTGGCGCCGCCGTGGCGCGCGGCGGAGACCGAGGCGAGCGACGGCCTGGCGGCCGGCGCGTAGTCGCCGATCTCCAGGTCGATCGCTTCCTTGACCCGCGCGCCGTTCGTCTTGTTGAGGCGGTAGAAGCCGCCCTTGCCCTTCCGGCCGGTGTAGCCCTCGGCGATCATCTTCTCGAGCAGCGGGAAGGGCCGCCGCAGCGCCTGATAGGGATCGTCCTTGGCGAGAGTCGCGGCCAGCGAGCCATCCACCTTGGGCATGAGGTCGAGGCCGACCAGGTCCAAGAGCGCGAAGACGCCGGTCTTGGGGATGCCGAGCGGTCGGCCCATGACGGCGTCGGCCTCCTCTACCGTGAGACCGCGCTCCAGCGTCTCCTTCACCGCGCACTGCAGCCAGAAGGTACCGATGCGGTTGGCGACGAAGCCCGGCGTGTCATGGCAGTGGACGATGCCCTTGCCGAGCACCCGGTCGCCGAACTCGGCGATCTCCGTCAATGCCTCGGGCCGCGTCTGCTCGCCGGCGACCAGCTCCAAGAGCGGCATGTAGCGGGGCGGATTGAAGAAGTGGGTGATGAGGAAGTCCGCGGCGAAGCGCGGCGGCATGTCGGCCGTGAGCAGCTTCAGCGGCAGGGTCGAGGTGTTGGAGGAGACGATGGAGCCGTCCTTGCGCACCGCTTCCAGGCGGCGGTAGAGGTCGCGCTTGACCTCCGGGTCCTCCAGCACCGCCTCGATGATCCAGTCGCACTCGGCGAGCCTGTCGAAGTCGTCCTCCAGGTTGCCGGGCGTCACGAAGCTGGCCGCCCGCTTCCACATGAAGGGCGCCGGGTCCGCCTTCAGCATCTTCGCGATGGCGCCTTCGGCCAGCGCCGAGCGGTGCTCTGCACCTTCCCCTACACCCTGGCGCACGATGTCGAGCAGCAGCACCGGCACCCCGGCGTTGGCGAGATGCGCGGCGATGCCGGCGCCCATCACGCCGGCGCCGATCACGGCCGCCTGTTGAATGGGCATTACGCGGCCTCCAGGATGGTGGCGATGCCCTGGCCGCCGCCGATGCACTGGGTCGAGAGCGCGAACTCCTTGCCCTCGCGCCGCAGCAGGGCGGCCGCCTTGCCGGTGATGCGGGCGCCGGTGGCGCCCAGCGGATGACCCAGGGCGATGGCGCCGCCGTCGATGTTGGTCTTGTCGAGGTCGAGCCCCAGCTCGTCGGCGCAGGCCAGCGCCTGGGCGGCGAAGGCCTCGTTCAGCTCGATGATGTCGAGGTCGCCAACGGAGAGCCCGGCGCGCTCCAGCGCCTTGTTCGTGGCGGCCACCGGGCCGATGCCCATGACCTCCGGCTCGCAGCCGGCAACGGCGATCGACCTGATCTTTGCCAGCGGCTTCAGGCCGTGCGCCTTGGCGTAGTCCTCGGAGGTCACCAGCACGGCCGATGCGCCGTCGGTCAGCGGCGAGGAGGTCGCCGCGGTGACGCTGCCGTCAGTGGCGAAGGCGGGCTTCAGCTCGGCGAGGGCTTCCAGGGAGGTGTCGGCGCGGATGCAGCCGTCGGCCTCGACCAGAGTGCCGTTGACGTTGACCGGCACGATCTCGTCGGCCAGCTTGCCCTCGCCGCGCGCCACCGCCGCCTTGCGGTGGCTCAGCACGGCCAGTTCCTCCTGGCGCTGGCGGGTGATCTGGTGGCGCCGCGCCACGTTCTCCGCCGTCTCGCCCATGGAGATGTAGGCCGCCGGGAAGCGCTCGGCGAGACCCGGGTGCAGCAGCGGGTTGAAGCCGGCCATGGGCACGCGGCTCATGGACTCGATGCCGGCGCAGATGAAGGCCTCGCCGGCGTCCATCTGGATGTTGCCGGCGGCCATGTGGATCGCCTGCATGGAAGAGCCGCAGAAGCGGTTCACCGTGGTGCCGGCGACCGAGAGCGGCAGCTCGGCCAGGAAGCCGATGAGCCTTGCCACGTTGAGGCCCTGCTCGCCTTCAGGGAAGGCGCAGCCGACGATGAGATCCTCGATGTCCTTCGGATCGACGCCGCTGCGTTCCAGCAGGCCGCGCACCACCTGCGCCGCCATCTCGTCGGGCCGCAGCTTCACCATCTCGCCCTTGTGGGCGAAATGGAAAGGCGAGCGGGCGTAGCCGGCGATCACAACGTTCTTTTCCATCGTCAAAGACCTTTCGTCTCTTCAAGCCGCGGCGATTCGTCCGCCGGACTGCGGTCATTCTGACCTGTCGCCGCGTGCCTGGCACGCTCTTCGGCGATCAGCTCCTTCTTCGACAGCTTGCCGATGAGGGTCTTCGGCAGCTCGTCACGGAATTCCACTTCGCGCGGCATCTCCATGGGCGACAGCTTGTCGGCCAGGAAGGCATGCAGCGCCTCGGCGTCGAGGGCCATGTCGTCCTTGAGGCGCACGAAGGCCTTGGGCACCTCGCCGCGGTAGTCGTCCGGCTTGGCGCAGACGATCACCTCCGCTACCGCCGGGTGGCGGTGGATCGCCTCCTCGATGTGGCGCGGATAGACCTTGTAGCCGCCGGTGACGATGACCTCCTTCAAGCGGTCGATCAGGAAGGTGTAGCCGTCCTCGTCCATGTAGCCGACGTCGCCGGTGTGCAGCCAGCCGTGGCGCAGCGTCTCGGCGGAAGCTTCCGGGCGTTGCCAGTAGCCGGCCATGACCTGAGGGCCGCGCAGGCAAATCTCGCCCCTCTCGCCCAGTGGCACTTCCACGTCGCGGTCATCCAGGGAGCGGATCGCGATCTCCGTGCCCGGCAGCGGCAAACCGATGGAGCCGACCCTGTTGCCGCCGGTGATGGGGTTGCAGGTGACGACCGGCGAGGCCTCGGAAAGTCCGTAGCCTTCGAAGAGGTTGCCGCCGGTCAGATTTTCGAAGGCCTCGTGCACCGGCCCCGGCAGGCCGGCGCCGCCGGAAATGGCGTTGGCGATGCAGGAGAGGTCATAGCGCTCCAGCTTCGGGTAGTGCAGCAGGGCGTTGAAGAGAGTCGGCACGCCGGGGAAGAAAGTCGGCCGGCGCCGCGCTATGGTCTTCAGCAGGGATTCGATGGTAAAGCGCGGCAGCAGGATGATCTCCGCGGCGATGCGGATGCCGAGATTCATGTTGACCGTCATGGCGAAGACATGGAACAGCGGCAGCACCGCCAGCACCCGCTGCTCGCCCGACTGCACGCCGAGGAACCAGCGGTGCAGCTGGCTGGCGTTGGCGGAGATCGAGCCGTGGGTCAGCATGGCGCCCTTGGGCACTCCGGTGGTGCCGCCGGTGTACTGCAGCACCGCCACGTCATCGATGCTGACCGCGGCAGGGCTGAAATCGCCGTGGTTGTCGATCAGCTTGGAGAAGCGCAAATAGCAGCCATCGCCGGCCGGCACCTTCGCCAATTCGCCGCGCTTGGCGATGGCGAAGAGTTGGCGCGCGGGAAAGCGCAGGATCTCGCTCATCGAGCCGACGATGATATTCTTGAGCGCGCAGCGGCCGAGCGCCGAGGTGAGCTTGGGCAGCAGCAGCTTCAGATCGAGGGTGATGGCGAACTCGGCGCCGGAGTCGGCGAGCAGCTCGTGCACCTCCTCCTCGGCATAGAGCGGATTCACGTTGACCACGATGCCGCCCAGCTTCATGACGGCGAAGTAGCCGATTACGTAGTAAGGCGTATTGGGCAGAAAGAGCGCGACCCGCGTGCCCTTGCGGACACCGAGGTCCTGCAGGCCCTTGGCGGCGCGGGCCACCAGGTCGCCGACCTCGGCATAGGAATAGGAACGGCCGAGGAAGTCCAGACAGGGGCGCGCAGCGAAATCGGCCACCGCCCGGTCGAGCGCGCAATAGAGCGGCTCACGCAGCACCGGTTCGTCCCAGCTGAGGCCGGGCGGATAGCTGCGGGACCAGGGGTGCCTCCCGCCGGCGCCGGCCGGGCG
>JBFGUI010000237.1:0-5914 GCA_041565695.1 Kiloniellaceae bacterium | reverse complement strand
GGCAAGCGCCTGAAGGAAGGAGAACCCGACGCGGTGATCGCGGCCCAGGTGGCGGACCTGGGCGCGGATCTCCTGGTGCTCGGCACCCACGGCCGCACCGGGGTCGCCCACGCCTTCCTGGGCAGCGTCGCCGAAGGCTTCCTGACCGAGCCGCCCTGCGACGTGGCGGCGGTCAAGGCCTGGTAGCCGTCGCGAAAGATAGGATTGCTGACCTAGAACGGGATCTCGTCGTCCAGGTCGCCGCCGCCCGAGCCGCCGCCACCGCCGCCGGAGCCGCCGCCGAAGCCGCCGCCGGAACCACCCCCGGGACCACCGTCATCGCCGTAGCCGCCGCCCCCGCCGTCCTGGCGGCCGTCGAGCATGGTGAGTTCGCCGCGGAAGCGCTGCAGCACCACCTCGGTGGTATAGCGCTCCTGGCCCTGCTGGTCGGTCCACTTGCGGGTCTGCAGCTGGCCCTCGACGTAGATCTTGGAGCCCTTGCGCAGGTACTTCTCGGCGATCTCGCAGAGCCGCTCGTTGAAAATCACGACCCGGTGCCATTCGGTGCGCTCGCGGCGTTCGCCGGAGTTGCGGTCGCGCCAGGTCTCAGAGGTGGCGAGGGACAGGTTGGCGACCTTGGTGCCGTCCTGGGTGCTGCGAATCTCCGGGTCGCGGCCCAGATTGCCCACCAGAATGACCTTGTTCACAGACCCCGCCATACCGATTCTCTCCAGTTTCTGCGTGTTTTCGCCATCGAAAGGTGGCGGACTCTAACGCCCTGGCAGGGCCCTGTCAGCAATCCCTTATCCACAGCGCGCCCGGGCCCATCGGGGGCTCGATTTTCCGCCCGCCATCCCCCATATTGGGCCTAGCGGTGGAACCCCGCCACCGGTATCCCGATTTAGCAGCCAAAGCCTCGAAAGGCCGTGCCGATTTGATGCCAAACGGTCCGCAAGGTCCTGTGATCGCGATCCGCGGAGCGCGCGAGCACAATCTGAAGAACATCGACGTCACCCTGCCGCGCAACCAGCTGGTGGTGATCACCGGGCTGTCCGGCTCGGGCAAGTCCTCGCTCGCCTTCGACACCATCTATGCCGAGGGACAGCGGCGCTACGTCGAGTCGCTCTCGGCCTACGCGCGCCAGTTCCTCGAGCTGATGCAGAAGCCGGACGTCGATTCCATCGAGGGCCTCTCGCCCGCCATCTCCATCGAGCAGAAGACCACCTCGAAGAACCCGCGCTCCACCGTCGGCACGGTGACCGAGATCTACGACTACATGCGCCTGCTCTTCGCCCGGGTCGGCGTGCCCTACTCGCCGGCCACCGGCCTGCCGATCGAAAGCCAGACGGTCAGCCAGATGGTCGACCGGGTGATGGAGATGGCCGAGGGCACGCGCCTCTACCTGCTGGCCCCCATCGTGCGCGGGCGCAAGGGCGAATACCGGAAGGAGCTGGCCGATCTGCAGAAGCGCGGCTTCCAGCGCGTCAAGATCGACGGCGAACTCTACGAGATCGAGGAGGCGCCGCCCCTCGACAAGAAGAGGAAGCACGACATCGAGGTGGTGGTCGACCGCCTGATCGTGCGCGAAGGCATCGAGACGCGACTGGCCGACTCCTTCGAGACGGCGCTGCACCTGGCCGACGGCCTGACCTTTACCGAGGAAGCCAAGAAGGACGGCGAGCGCACCACCTTCTCGGCGAAGTTCGCCTGCCCGGTCTCCGGCTTCACCATCGACGAGATCGAGCCGCGCCTCTTCTCCTTCAACAACCCCTTCGGCGCCTGCCCGGCCTGCGACGGCCTGGGCATCACCCTGTTCTTCGACCCGGACCTGGTGGTGCCGGACCCCAAGCTGTCGCTGAAGGACGGCGCCATCGCGCCCTGGTCGCGCTCGGCAACGCCCTCGCCCTACTACCAGCAGACCCTCGATTCCATCGCCCGCCACTTCAAGGTCTCGACCCGAACACCCTGGGAGGACCTGCCCGCCAAGGTGCGCGAAGTGATCCTGCACGGCTCCGGCAAGACCGCCATCACCATGACCTACGAGGACGGCCTCAGGAGCTACAAGACCACCAAGCCCTTCGAGGGCGTGGTGCCGAACATGGAGCGGCGCTGGCGCGAGACCGACAGCGACTGGGTGCGCGACGACCTCGGCAAGTATCAGTCGAACAAGGCCTGCGAGGCCTGCGGCGGCCACCGCCTGAAGCCCGAGGCCCTGGCGGTGAAACTCGACAGGCTGCACATCAGCCAGGTTGCCAAGTTCTCCGTCGCCCAGGCGGCCGAATGGTTCGGCGCGCTGAACGACAAGCTGCGCCGCAAGGACCAGGAGATCGCCGAACGCATCCTGAAAGAGATCAACGAGCGCCTGAAGTTCCTGGTCGACGTCGGCCTCGACTACCTGACCCTGTCGCGCGGCTCGGCCAGCCTGTCCGGCGGCGAGAGCCAGCGCATCCGCCTCGCCTCGCAGATCGGCTCGGGGCTCACCGGCGTGCTCTACGTGCTGGACGAGCCCTCCATCGGCCTGCACCAGCGCGACAACGCGCGCCTGCTGGAAACGCTGAAGCGCCTGCGCGACCTGGGCAACTCGGTGATCGTGGTGGAGCACGACGAGGACGCCATCCGCTCGGCCGACTTCCTCATCGACATGGGCCCGCGCGCCGGCGTCAAGGGCGGCGAGGTGGTGGCCATCGGCCTGCCCGAGGAGGTCATGTCCCATCCCGACAGCCTGACCGGCCAGTACCTCACGGGCCTGCGCCAGATCGAGGTGCCGCGCCTGCGCCGCGAGGGCCATCCCGGCCAGGAGATCCGGATCCTCGGCGCCACGGAGAACAACCTGCAGGACGTCGAGGCGGCGATCCCGCTGGGCACCTTCACCTGCGTCACCGGCGTCTCGGGCAGCGGCAAATCCACCCTCATCATCGAAACGCTCTACAAGGCGCTGGCCCGCCGCCTGCACAAGGCGCGCGCCAACCCCGGCAGGCACGAGGGCATCGAGGGCATCGAGTACCTCGACAAGATCATCGACATCGACCAGTCGCCGATCGGCCGCACGCCGCGCTCCAACCCCGCCACCTACATCGGCGCCTTCACGCCGATCCGCGAGTGGTTCGCCGGCCTGCCGGAATCCAATGCCCGCGGCTACAAGCCCGGCCGCTTCTCCTTCAACGTGAAGGGCGGGCGCTGCGAGGCCTGCCAGGGCGACGGCGTCATCAAGATCGAGATGCACTTCCTGCCCGACGTCTACGTGCAGTGCGACGTCTGCAAGGGCAAGCGCTACAACCGCGAGACCCTGGAGATCACCTTCAAGGACAGGTCCATCGCCGACATCCTCGACATGACCGTCGACGAGGGCGTCGACTTCTTCAAGGCCGTGCCCTCGATCCGCGCCAAGCTGGAGACCCTGCAGAAGGTCGGCCTCGGCTACATCCACATCGGCCAGCAGGCGACCACGCTGTCCGGCGGCGAGGCGCAGCGCGTGAAGCTCTCCAAGGAGCTGTCGCGGCGCGCCACGGGGCGCACGCTCTACATCCTCGACGAGCCGACCACCGGCCTGCACTTCGAGGACGTGAAGAAACTGCTCGAGGTGCTGCAGGCCCTGGTCGACCAGGGCAACACCGTGGTGGTCATCGAGCACAATCTGGAGGTCATCAAGACCGCCGACTGGATCCTCGATCTCGGCCCCGACGGCGGCGACCGTGGCGGGCGCATCGTCGCCGCCGGCACGCCCGAGGAGGTCGCCCAGGTGGCCGAGAGCCATACCGGCCACTACCTCGCGCCCTACCTGCGGCTCTCCGCCAAGCGCAAAAGAAAGCGGGCATGAGCCGGGTCACCTGCCGCCTGGCGACGGCGGCCGACGCCGCAGCCGTGGCGCAGCTGTTCTGGCTCTGCGACCGGCACTACTGGGGTGCTGCGGCGCCGAGCCGCGCGGAGCAGGCCACCCTCGTGCGCGCCCGGGTGCTGGCGGGACAGCCCGGCAGCGAGATCCTGCTCGCCGAGCAGGACGCAAAGGCGCTCGGATTCGCCTCCTTCGCGGTGCTCTATCCGGCGCCCGAGCTCGGCGGGCAGGTCTTCCTCAAGGACCTCTTCGTGCCGGAGGACGGGCGCGGCCGCGGCATCGGCGAGACCCTGCTGCGCGCCCTGGCGAAGATCGCCGTCGCGCGCGGCTGCAGGCGCCTCGACTGGACCACCGAAAACCACAACGCCCGGGCCCTGGCCTTCTACGACCGGCTCGGCGCGCGCCGCGTCACCGAGAAGGTCTACTTCCGCTTCGACGGCGCGGCGCTGAGGGATTTCGCTACGGGGGAATAGCCCCTTCACCCAGCCCCGCGCAGCCTTTGCGGTCATCACCCTCGGACTTGGTCCGAGGGTCCAACCATCGGCCCGCAGGAGCGGTGCGTAAAGCGCAATGGATTACCGGGACAAGCCCGGTAATGACATCTGAACGGTTTCGATAGAGCAGCGCAACTCCGCACCGCTCGTCGGTTCCCTGACCGCATGACCCCGCGGCGCGCGCACCACTAGTGCTTGCAAAGCGCGCAGGCAGACCGCAGATTCCGGCGATGAGCGCGCCTCTGCCGACCGCACCCGGGCCCACCGACGATTCGGTTCTGACGCCGCAGTTGCGCGAACAGGGGCGCGAGCGGGCGGAGCCGGTCATCGCCTGGCTGCAGGTCATGCGTCTGAAGCAGACCCGCGTCATGCTGCTGTTCGACGGCTTTCTGCGCCAGTTGCACAGCATCGGCATTCCCATCGACCGCTCGACCCTCCACGTCGGCGAATTGCACCCGCAACTGCAGGCCAGAACGATGCTCTGGGAGGCGCAGGCCGGCGGCGCCCAGGAAATTCCGCGCGCCCACGGCATCCGGGAATCCGACTTCTTCCTGAAGAGCCCGGTGAAGCTGGTGTTCGAGGGCGCCGGCCCGATCCGCCGCCGGCTCGGCCAGCCCGGCTGCCCCGCCGACTTTCCGATCACGCAGGATCTCGTTGCCGAGGGTTTCACCGACTACACGGCGCGCCCCCTGCCCTTCAGCACCGGGCAGATCAACACCCTGACCCTCGCCACCCGGCGGGCCGGGGGCTTCAGCGACCTCGACATCGCCGCGGTCGAGGCGGTCCTGCCGCTGTTCGGCCTGCTGCTCGAGCTGCGCAGCGCCTACCGGACCAGCGAGACCCTGGTGACCACCTATCTCGGCGCGCGCAGCGGCCAGCGCGTGCTGGCCGGCACCATCAAGCGCGGCGACGTGGAACGCATCAACGCAGTGCTCTGGACTTCCGACCTGCGCGATTTCACCAGGTTCTCCGAGGTGCTGCCCATGGAGGAAGTGATCGTCGTGCTGGACGACTACTTCGAGGCCATGGCCCAGGCGATCACCGCCAACGGCGGCGAGATTCTGAAATTCATGGGCGACGCCGTGCTCGCCATCTTCCCGATCGAGGAACGCCATGCCGGCGATCCCTGCCGCGCCTGCCATGCCGCCATGGCGGCGGCGCGCAGCGCGCTCGCCAACCTGGCAAAGGTCTGCGAAAAGCGCTGCGTCGACGGGCGGGTGGAGCTGCGCTGCGGCATCGCGCTGCACGTCGGCGACGTCATGTACGGCAACATCGGCGCCGCCGAGCGCCTCGACTTCACGGTGGTCGGCCCGGCGGTCAACCTGGTGACCCGCATCGAGGCCCTCAACCGGGACTTCGACGTCCCGCTGGTGTTCTCCGCCGCCTATGCCGAGCACTGGGGCGGCGCCAGCCGCAGCCTCGGCTTCCATGAACTGAAAGGCATCGCCGAGCCCCAGGAGGTCTTCACCCTGGCGGAGGAATAGTCTCCCTGAAGCGGAGCCGTTGAGACCTGCCGATTGCTGGACCGGCAGTCTGCGTCCTTCGAGACGCTCGCCGGCGCTCGCTCCTCAGGATGAGAACCTTTCTTCGTGCCATCAAAGATTTACCT
>JBFGUI010000236.1:0-5982 GCA_041565695.1 Kiloniellaceae bacterium | reverse complement strand
GGGCCCACCGGGATGCTGCGGATCGCCGCGCCGGCGATGATGAAGCCGAAGGCGTGGATCGGGTAGCTCGGATTCGGCGCCAGGATGATGTCGCCGGGGCTGGTGATGGCCTGCGCCAGATTGGCCAGACCCTCCTTGGAGCCGAGGGTCACGATCGCCTCGCGCTCCGGGTCCAGGTCGACGTCGAAGCGGCGCCGATAGTAGGCGCAGAGCGCCCGGCGCAGGCCGGGAATGCCGCGCGAGGTGGAATAGCGGTGCGCCCGCGGGTCGGCCAGGGTCTCGGCCAGCTTGTCAATGACGTGCTGCGGCGGCGGCTGATCCGGGTTGCCCATACCGAAGTCAATGATGTCCTGTCCGGCGGCCCGCGCCTTGGATTTCAAGGCGTTGACCTCGGCGAAGACATAGGGCGGCAGGCGCTTTATGCGGTGGAAGTCCTGAGCCATGGTCTGTTGTCAGCGGAAGCCCTTCAAGCCCGCGGGGGTGCTGTTGGCGGAGGGCCGCGGCCGCGGGAAGGCGGTCGCGCGCCAGGACGGCACCGCCGGGCGGAAGGCCCGGCGCTGTCGCGGTTTCTTGTAACCAGCGCGGGTCTAGTTTTCCAGGAAGATTTCGACCCGCCGGTTGCCCGCCTCGCCGGACGGCATGAATTCGTGGTAGACCGGCTCGGCGTCGCCGACAGCCTCGGCCCGCACGGCCTCCGGCGCCACGCCGAGATCCAGGAGCGCCGCCTGGACGCTCTCCGCACGGGCCAGGGACATGTCGAAGTTGGCGATCTGGTGCTCGTCCGGCGTGGTGTTGCGGGTGCGGCTGCTGGCGTGGCCGACGATGCGCAGGCTGCCGCCGCGCTGGCGGTGCAGGGCGGCGAGGTCGCGCAGCACGCCGCGGTCCCGGCCGTCGAGCTCGGCAGAGCCGTGGCCGAAGAAGATGATGGCCGCCAGCTGACCGCCGCCGGCCGCGGTAACCAGCGGTGCGCCCGCCACCTCGGCGCTGGTGACCGAGCCGTCGCCGCTGATGACGACGCTGGTCGCCAGGGGATCCCGACCGGCCGCGGTGACCAGCGGGGCCGGGTCGCTGAAGGTGGCCCGGGCGCGCTCATCGGACATCTCCGTCACGATGCGCTCGCGGTCCTCCGGCGCCAGGGCGGGCCGCGGCTCGTCCGGCACCGCGGAGAGATTAGGAAATTCGTCCTTTGCGCCCCCCGCGGCCAGCCGCTGCGGCTTCTGCGCGGCGGCCTCCTCCGGGCTCTGGGTCATCTCCGTCACCGCGGTGCAGGCCCCCAGGGCCAGCGCCAGGCCCAGCACCACGCCCAAGCGCCCCGGAATCGCCCGGATGCGCCGGGATCGCGCCTCTTCGCGGGCCCTCCGGCCCTCAGCCTCCTGCTTGTCGATCATCTCCGTCTTCTTTCCCTTGAACCGGCCAGACCCGTTCCAGCGGCGGCGGATCCTGCCTGTTTCCCCGCAAATCGAGCCGATTCCGGTACCTCGGCGGCACCGTCACTGCTATTGAAACGGCCGCACCCCCCTATTACCTTGCGAACAAATCGGCAGCTTCCTATCCCCTCCTGCCGATTTGCAGCACCGCAGCGGAACCGCAACCAAGCCAGCAGGATAAGGAAGCCTACATGCCGGAGCAACAGCCCCCCGACATCAAACTGCCGGATCCTGTTGAATTGTCGAAGTCCATGGCGAGCATCGCCGAGCGCAGCCAGAAGCTGGTGGCCGAGTTCCTGGCCCGCCAGGAGGGCCAGGGCAACGGCCCCACGGCGATGGATCCGCTGAACATCGGCGCCGCCTTCATGGAGATGACCCACCGCATGATGGCCGACCCGGCCAAGCTGGTGCAGGCGCAGATGACCCTGTGGCAGGACTACATGCGCCTGTGGCAGACCACGGCCCAGCGCATGATGGGCCAGGAGGCCGAGCCGGTGGCCGCGCCGGAGCGCGGCGACCGCCGCTTCAAGCACCCGGAGTGGGACGAGAACGAGCTCTTCGACTTCGTCAAGCAGTCCTACCTGCTGACCGCCCGCTGGATGCAGACGACGGTGAAGGACGTCGAGGGCCTGGACGACAAGACGGCGCAGAAGGTCGACTTCTACACGCGCCAGTTCGTCGACGCCATGGCACCCTCCAACTTCCTGATGACCAACCCGGAAGTGCTGCGCGAGACCATGGAGTCCGGCGGCGAGAACCTGGTCAAGGGCCTGCACAACCTGCTCGACGACCTGGAGCGCGGCAAGGGCCGGCTGAAGATCAAGATGACCGACGTCGAGGCCTTCAAGCTGGGCGAGAACATCGCGCTCACCCCCGGCAAGGTGGTCTACCAGAACGAACTGATGCAGCTCATCCAGTACGCGCCCACGACCGAGGAGGTCTACAAGCGGCCGCTGCTGATCATCCCGCCGTGGATCAACAAGTTCTACATCCTCGACCTCAGGCCGAAGAACTCCTTCATCCGCTGGGCCGTCGAACAGGGCCACACGGTCTTCGTCATCTCCTGGGTCAATCCCGACACGAAGCTGAAGGAGAAGTCCTTCGAGGACTACATGATCGACGGGCCGCTGGCCGCGCTCGATGCGATCGAGCAGGCGACCGGCGAGAAGGATGCCAATGTCATCGGTTACTGCCTGGGCGGCACCCTTCTGGCCTGCACCCTGGCCTACATGGCGGCCAAGAAGGACGACCGCGTGAAGTCGGCCACCTTCTTCACCACCATGATGGACTTCAGCGACGCCGGCGAGCTCGGCGTCTTCATCGACGAGGTGCAGTTGCAGGCCCTCGAAGAGAAGATGAAGGACAAGGGCTATCTCGAAGGCGCCGACATGGCGACCACCTTCAACATGCTGCGCGCCAACGACCTGATCTGGTCCTTCGTGGTCAACAACTACCTCATGGGCAAGGACCCCTTCCCCTTCGACCTCCTGTACTGGAACTCCGACTCGACGCGCATGCCGGCGGCCATGCACAGCTTCTACCTGCGCCAGATGTATCAGGAGAACAAGCTGATCGAGCCGGGCGCGATCACCCTGAAGGGCGTCAAGATCGACCTTTCGAAGATCAAGCAGCCGGCCTGCCTGATCTCCACCCGCGAGGACCACATCGCGCCTTGGAAGGCGACCTACTCGGCGACCCAGCTGCTCGGCGGCAAGGTGAAGTTCATCCTCGCCGGCTCGGGCCACATCGCCGGCGTGGTCAACCCGCCGGAGGCCGAGAAGTACGGCTTCTGGACCAATGCCAAGAACCCCAAGGACCCGGAGGACTGGCTGCAGGGAGCCAAGGAACACGGCGGCTCGTGGTGGCCGGAGTGGCAGAAGTGGGTGGCCGACTTCGGCAACGGCAAGGTTGCGGCGCGCCAGCCCGGCGACGGCAAGCTGAAGGTCGTCGAGGACGCACCGGGCAGCTACGTCAAGCTCCAGGCGCACGACTGAAGCGTCTTGGCACAGCTCACCAAAGTTCCGTCCTCCGGCCCGGAGGACGAGACGTCGATGCGGCAGGTCTTGGCCGAGACGGCGCCGCTGGCCCGACGGTGGGCGGCGGAATCCTGCTGGCTGAATCCGGAGACCGGCAAGACCTGCGCCTGGTACCACGGTGCCTGGCAGACCTGGCGCCTGCTGGGGATCGTCACCACCCTGACCCGGCAGGCCCCCCTCTATATCGACGCGCTGCGCCCACTCATCGCCTCGGGCGATTTCAATCGGGTTTTCATCTCCGGCTCGGCCGACTACGGCCTGCTGTCGGTCGTCCTCGATGCCTTCAGCCAGAAAAAGACGGTCCCCGAGATTACTGTCGCCGATCGCTGCGCGACGCCGCTGCGGCTGTGCCGCTGGTATGCCGAGCGCTTCGGCTACAGCATCACGACGGCCCAGTCCCAGATTGCCGACTTCCGCAGCGAGACGCCTTTCGACCTGGTCTGCGCGCACTCGCTGCTCTTGTGCATTCCGCATGATGAGCATGCGAAGGTCGTGGCGAGCTGGCAGCGGCTGCTGCGGCCCGGCGGCCTGCTGTTGATGGCGAACAATCTCTATCCCGAACAGCGCAGCAAGTTTTCCCGGTTCACCGCCGATCAAGTCACGGCCTACCGGGCACGCATCGCCGCGGCGGCCGAAGCCTGCGCCTGGCCCGCCGGCCTGCCGGCAGCAGACGAGCTCGACAGGATGGCGCAAGCCTATGCAGAGAACACCAGGGGGACGGTCATCAGCTCACGGGCCTACCTGACCGGCCTGCTGGAGCGGCAGGGCTTCGTCCTGCAGGAAGCCCGCTTCGGAAACCTGGTCAAGCAAGAGAACCATCAGCGTTCCGGCGCGCCAGTCGCCGGCAAGAAGGAATACGCCTGGCTCGTCGCCCGGCGCGCCTAGAGCCTAACCCGCCCGCTGCCGGGTCTCGTTGACGAAGTCCTCGTACTTGCCGCCGGCGCTGCGCGGGATGTCGTCCATCAGCTTCAGCTCCACCGTCACCGTTCCGGGAAGACGTGTCGCCAGATGCTCCCGGATCCGCGCCATTTCGTTGTCGCTGAGTGCGCGATCCGGTACCAGCCGTGCCTCCACCCTGTCGACGAAGACCTGCGCCAGCTGGAACTGGCGCAAGGGCGCTATCTTGCTCAGCGCCTTGACGCCGAAGGCCGGCCAGTACTGGTTTCCGTCACGATCGACCAGCATGTTGCGCTGCCGGCCCAGTATCCGCGTCAGCACCTGCAGCCCCCGCCCGGACGGGCAGGGTTCGCCCACCTCGGCGAAATCGCCGATGTCATAGCGCAGCAGCGGCATGGCGAAATTGTGCAGGCCGGTCACGACGACCCGCCCGACCTCCCCCGGGCGGCACGGCCGGCCGCTGGGGTCGAGCACCTCGAGCAGCACGAAGTCGGACTGCACGAGGTGATGCTCGTGCCCGGGTGCCTGAAGGGACATGTACCCCATCTCCTGCGAGCTGTAGGCATCGGCAATCTCGACGCCCCAGACCTCGCGACAGGCCTCGCGCACATGCGGCTGGACCAGCTCGCCGAATGCCAGGCACTGAGCCAGGTTGGGAAGTCTCACGCCGTGGCTTTCGCAGTAGCGCGCCAGCGCCAGGAGATTGGTGGGATAGCTGCGCAGGTACTTCGGATTGACCCGCGCCAGCCACTCCGCCTGCTGGGCGATGCTCGACTCGATCTCTAAGGCATAGAGCGGTCCGGTCTCGAAAACATCGTTTACCGACTTTCCCCATTGCTGCAGGCTGAGGCCCTGCGGATAGGCGGCCTCGCCGCTCGGCACCCGGCGGATAACAGCCATCGTCGCTTTCAGATCGCGTCCCTGCCACAGATGCTCCCGCAAGGTCACAACATGCCAGAACGATCTTGAAATCCCAGTGGCGAGGACCGTGACCGGCTTGCCGGTCGAGCCCGATGTCGAGGAGGTGCTCGTCTCGCCGTGTCCGCGTGGGATCGCCGTGCTGACCATGCTCTTGCCGAATCTCTGAATGTCTTCGCGTGCCAGCAGCGGCAACCGCAGCCAGTCCTCCGGCGTCACATCGCGCGCGCCATCCAGACCGGCTTCCTGCAGCCGCTCGCGATAGAACGGAATGGTGTCGCGGCAATGGCGCAGCAGATGATTCAGCTGACCAAACTGTCCGGCGCGGATCTCTTCGGGCGAGCGCCACTGGTTCGCCTCGATCTGCTGCAGGATCGCCAGCCGTTCCGCGGCGTCCCCCGCAAGGATCGCCGGCCACAAAGTACCTGGCGCCATCGACCGGGGGAAAGCGGCGCTCTTCGCCATGGTGCTCAACTTGTCCAAAACACCGGCATCGCAGGTAGCGGGATCCCGAGAAGCCGCATCAAAAGCCGAAAGGTCCGCGGTCACGATACCGCCGCGGCGACCGTAGCGAAAGCCCAAGAGATGCCTTCATGCTACGAACACCGAACTAGAAAAGCCGGCAGGCCGGCCGGGGAAAGCGCTTGAGCGGCTCCGAACAGACGTAGTAGAAGATGCCGAGTTTGCAGGCGCCGTTCAGCATG
>JBFGUI010000235.1:0-5990 GCA_041565695.1 Kiloniellaceae bacterium | reverse complement strand
GAGCCTCGACCTGCTGGCCATCGTGGTGGCGGTCACCGCCTTCGTGATCTGCGGGCTGTTCCTGCTGGTGCTGCTGCCCGACGGCCTCGACAAGACAGTTCAGGCGGCGTCTGAAGAGTTCGAAGAAAATGTTGAAAAACATTCCGTTGCGGTCGTTTCCTCAGAGGGGAAAGGGGCGCCGGCGCGCATCCCGGTCAACCGCAACGGCGCCACCCGCCTGCTGGCGCCGGAGGAGATCTACGCAGTGCACGCCGACGCCCACTACACCTACGTCTTCGACGGCCGCGAGGCGCATTTCTGCAACCTCTCGATCTCCGAGATCGAGGCCCGCCTCGACCCGGCGACCTTCCTGCGCGTCCACCGCAGCCACATCGTCAACGTGGCCCATGCGGCGGCGCTGAAGCGGGTGCGCGACCAGGGCCTGCTGGAGCTCGACAGCGCCGAGCGCCACGCGGTGCCGGTCAGCCGCAGCCGCCTGCCCAAGCTGCGCGCCGCGCTGGGAATCTAGCCGCCTCTCCGATTTCCGCTTGCGCCCCGCCGGCTGCCCTCAGCGGTCTTTCGGGTCGTCCGCTTCGCCGGCCGGCGGCGGCCCGGCGCGCCGGTGCACCAGCTTCAGCATCCAGGGCGTGTTGGGAATGATCAGGAAGATGCGCACCAGGTGAAAGGCGGTGATCAGCGCCACGTCCTCGTGCAGGAAGCGGGCGGTCAGCGCCATCTCGGTGATGCTGCCCGGGGCGGCGCCGAGCACCAGAATGTTCCAGGGGACCTCCGTCACCAGGGCGAGGCTGGCGGCGAAGGCCGTGCAGAGCGCGACCAGCAGCAGCGAGGTGACGGCGGTCGCCACCACCAGGCGGCCGGCGTCGAGGAACAACTCGCGCCGGAAGGTCGAGCCCAGCCAGGTGCCGATCAGGATCTGGGCCACGGCGATCACGGCATCGGGGAAGGGGGCGAGCGGCAGCCCCGACACCGTGGCGCCGCAGGAGAAGGCCAGCGGCCCGAGGAAGAAGGGGTTGCTGAGCCGCAGCAGCTTGAAGAGGGCGGCGGTGGCGGTCGCGCCGGCGGCCAGCAGCGCCATGCCCGGGATGTCGAGCACGAAGTCCGCCGGCGGCAGCGCGCCGCGCGACTGGTGCAGCAGGTAGTAGAGCGCCGCCGGCACCAAAATCACGATGGCCGAGATCCGGAGGGTCTGGGCGAGGACCACCGGCCCCGGGTCGCCGCCGTACTGGCGCGCCAGGTTGGCCATCTCCAGCGGTCCGCCGGGCATGGAGGCCAGGAAGGCGGTAACGTGGTCGGTCCCCGTCATGCGGCGCAGCACGCCGGACATGGCGAAACCGATGAGCGCGGTGGCGACGGCCACGGCGAGAATGGCCAGCCCGTGGTCGACGATGGCCGCCAGGGCGGCGGCGTTGAAGGCCAGGCCCACGTGGGCGGAGACCATGACCTGACCGAGCGGGCGGGTGCGGGTCGGAATGTCGACCGGCTTCACCAGCAGGCCGATCAGCGCCGTGGCGATCAGCGGCCCGATCATCCAGGGCAGGGGCAGGTCCAGGCGGCTGAACAGGTAGCCGGCGCCGGCGGCCGCGGCGTAGCAGAGGGCCAGTTCGCTGACGCGGCGCAGGGTCATCGCGCCGCAGGCCGGGGACGGCTCGGCTGACGGCGGCAGGTCCGCCTTTTCGGCAGCGGGATCGCTTCTGGCACGGGTCTCGGCTTCCTCGATCGCCCGGCGGGCGGCCGGGTCAGGATGTCAGCTACGGGTGGTGTGTTCGCGGTCCGAACAGGCCATGGCTTTCAATGGCTTAAATCCCGTGGCTCTGTCAATTCCGCAAGTCGGAGGAAATATTTCCCGAGGCGGAGGCGGCGGGGCACCGCGGCGGCGCCCGGCGCAAACGCGGCGGATATTCCCAGGATTTCCGCCGCAATCGCCGTTCGTGCAGCCTGAACCGCCGTTCGTGCGAGCGCGGCCGGTTTCGTGCACCTTCCGTTGACCGCTTTTCGCGCTCTGTGGCCCGATTTGTCTCAATAAAGGATTCCGCCGGCGGTTTCGGACCGGCGGACAACGGCTGCCGGCACAACCGCGGCCAGAGGAAAAGGGAGGAGGCGCCCCGTGATTCCGGGATCATTCAGCTATCACAGCCCGACGACGGTGGATGAGGCCGTCGGCCTGCTCGCCGAGCTGGGCGACGAAGCCCGGCCGCTGGCCGGCGGCCACAGCCTGTTGCCGATGATGAAGCTGCGCCTGGCGCCGCTCGAGCACCTGGTCGACCTGCGCAAGATCGACGCCCTCAAGGGGGTGCGCGAGGAGGGCGGGGCGCTGATCATCGGCGCGATGACGACCCAGGCGGAGGTGCTGGCCGCGGACCTCATCGCCGGCCACTGCCCGATCATCCAGGAGACCGCGGCGCAGATCGCCGACCCGCAGGTGCGCTACGTCGGCACCCTGGGCGGCAACGTCGCCAACGGCGACCCGGCCAACGACATGCCGGCCCTGATGCAGTGCCTCGACGCCAGCTACCTGCTGGCCAGCCGCGGCGGCAGCCGCGAGGTCAAGGCGCGCGACTTCTACGAAGGGGCCTTCTTCACCAAGCTGGCCGAAGGCGAGATCCTGACCGCCGTCCGGGTGCCGATCCCGCCGGCCGGGCACGGCTACGCCTACGAGAAGCTGAAGCGCAAGATCGGCGACTACGCCACCGCCGCCGCCGCCGTGGTGCTGACCATGGCCGGGGGCAGCTGCAAGACCGCCTCGATTGCGCTGACCAACGTCGGCGAGACGCCGCTTTACGCAGCGGAAGCGGCTGCCGCGCTGGTCGGCGGCGCCGTCGACAAGGCAGCGGTCGACAAGGCCGTCGCCCTGGCCGAGGGCATCACTGCGCCGGCCTCCGACGGCCGCGGCCCCGCCGACTACCGCACCAAGATGGCGGGCGTCATGGTCCGCCGGGCCATTCAGCGCGCGCTCGAACGCGCCGCCGGCTGAGCAGGGAGAGACCGAGACCATGGCGAAAACCCAGATCACCGTGACCATCAACGGACAGCAGGTGGAGGCGCTGGTCGAGCCGCGCAGCCTGCTGATCCACTTCCTGCGCGAGCAGCTGTCGCTGACCGGCGCGCACATCGGCTGCGAGACCAGCCACTGCGGCGCCTGCACCGTCGATCTCGACGGCAGGTCGGTGAAGTCCTGCACCGTGCTGGCGGTGCAGGCCGACGGCGCCGAGCTGACGACCATCGAGGGCATGGCCGCCCCCGACGGCGCCCTGCACGCCCTGCAGGAGGGCTTTGCCGAGATGCACGGCCTGCAGTGCGGCTTCTGCACCCCGGGCATGATCATGCGGGCCCACCGCCTGCTGCAGGAGAATCCGGACCCCAGCGAGGCCGAGATCCGCATGGGCATTTCGGGCAATCTCTGCCGCTGTACCGGCTACCAGAACATCGTCAAGGCGATCCGCTATGCCGCGGACAAACTGAATGCCACGAAGGAGGCCGCGGAATGAGTGACGCCGTCGCAACCGTTCAGGAACGCGAAGCCAACCTCAAGGGCGTCGGCTGCTCGCGCAAGCGCACCGAGGACGCCCGCTTCATTCAGGGCAAGGGCAACTACGTCGACGACCTGAAGCTGCCGGGCACGCTGTTCGGCGACTTCGTGCGCTCGCCCTACGGCCACGCCCGCATCAAGTCGATCGACGCCTCCGCCGCGCTGGCGCTGCCCGGCGTCAAGGCGGTGCTGACCGCCGCCGACCTGAAGCCGCTGAACCTGCACTACATGCCGACACTCGCCGGCGACGTGCAGGCGGTGCTGGCCGAGGACAAGGTGCTGTTCCAGAACCAGGAGGTCGCCTTCGTCATCGCCGAGGACCGCTACATCGCCGCCGACGCGGTCGAATTGGTCGAGGTCGACTACGAGGAGCTGCCGGTGCTGGTCGACCCCTTCAAGTCGATGGATCCCGACGCCCCGCTGCTGCGCGAGGACATCAAGGACAAGACCGAGGGCGCGCACGGCGCGCGCAGGCACCACAACCACATCTTCACCTGGGAGATCGGCGACAAGGAAGGCGTCGACGAGGCCTTCGCCAAGGCAGAGGTCACCATCAAGGAGCTGATCACCTATCCGCGCGTCCATCCGGCGCCGATGGAAACCTGCGCTTGCGTCGCCTCGATGGACAAGATCAAGGGCGAGCTGACGGTCTACGGCACCTTCCAGGCGCCGCACGTGGTGCGCACCGTGGCCTCGCTGCTTTCCGCGATCCCGGAGCACAAGATCCACGTCATCGCCCCGGACATCGGTGGCGGCTTCGGCAACAAGGTCGGCGTCTATCCCGGCTACGTCTGCGCCATCGTCGCCTCCATCGTGCTCGGCGTGCCGGTCAAGTGGGTCGAGGACCGCATCGAGAACCTCTCGGCCACGGCCTTCGCCCGCGACTACCACATGACCGCCGAGCTGGCAGCCACCAAGGACGGCCGCATCACTGGCCTGCGCGCCCATGTGCTGGCCGACCACGGCGCCTTCGACGCCTGTGCCGATCCGACGAAGTGGCCGGCCGGGTTCTTCAACATCTGCACCGGCTCCTACGACATCCCGACGGCGCATGTCGAGGTCGACGGCGTCTACACCAACAAGGCGCCGGGCGGCGTCGCCTACCGCTGCTCCTTCCGGGTCACCGAGGCGGCCTACATGATCGAGCGGGCCATAGACATCCTGGCCAAGAAACTGCAGATGGACCCGGCCGAGCTGAGGATGAAGAACTTCATCCAGCCGGAGCAGTTCCCCTACCAGTCGGCGCTCGGCTGGGAGTACGACAGTGGCGACTATCCCACCGCCATGACGAAGGCCATGGAGGCGACCAGCTATGCCGCCCTGCGCGCCGAGCAGAAGGAGAAGCGCGAAGCCTTCGCGCGCGGCGAGACCCGCGAGCTGATGGGCATCGGCGTCGCCTTTTTCACCGAGATCGTCGGCGCCGGGCCGACGCGCAACTGCGATATCCTGGGCGTCGGCATGTTCGATTCCTGCGAGATCCGCATCCACCCGACCGGCGCGGCCATCGCCCGCCTCGGCACCAAGAGCCAGGGCCAGGCGCACGAGACGACCTATGCGCAGATCCTGGCGACCGAGATCGGCATTCCCGCCGACGACATCATGATCGAGGAGGGCAACACCGACACGGCGCCCTATGGCCTCGGCACCTACGGCTCGCGCTCGACGCCGGTCGCCGGGGCGGCGGCAGCGCGTGCCGGGCGCAAGATCCGCGAAAAGGCACAGAAGATCGCCGCCCACATGCTCGAGGTCAGCGAGGCCGACCTGGAGTGGGAGGTCGACCGCTTCAAGGTCAATGGCCTGCCGGAGAAACAGAAGACCATGAAGGAGATCGCCTGGGCGGCCTACAACAACCTGCCGGAGGGCATGGAGCCGGGCCTCGAGGCGGTCGACTACTACGATCCGCCGAACATGACCTATCCCTTCGGCGCCTACATCTGCGTGGTCGATGTCGACGTCGACACCGGCGTCACCAAGATCCGCCGCTTTTACGCGCTGGACGACTGCGGTACGCGGATCAACCCGATGGTCATCGAGGGCCAGGTGCACGGCGGGCTGACCGAGGCCTTCGGCATCGCCATGGGCCAGGAGATCCGCTACGACGAGGGCGGCAACGTCATGGGCGCGAGCTTCATGGACTATTTCGTCCCCACGGCGGTTGAAACGCCGACCTGGGAGACCGATTTTACGGTTACGCCCTCGCCGCATCACCCGATCGGCGCGAAGGGCGTCGGCGAGAGCCCGAACGTCGGCGGCGTGTCGGCGTTCTCGAACGCGGTCAACGACGCTTTCGCCCACCTCGGCCTCACCCACTGCCAGATGCCGCACGACCACTGGCGGGTGTGGCAGACCGCCCAGCGGCTCGGCGTCACGGGCTGAGACCGACTGCGGCGGGGCCCGCGATGAAAGATCATCAGGAGCTGCGCGACAGCCTGGCCGGGGTCGGCTACATCGCCGACGAGAGCTT
>JBFGUI010000234.1:0-6012 GCA_041565695.1 Kiloniellaceae bacterium | reverse complement strand
GCCGAGACCGCCGACCTGATGGACGGCGAGCTGCGCGGCTGGGGCCTGGTGTTCGGCTCCTTCGTCAGCAAGGAGGACGCCTCTGCCCGCATCGCGGAGAACCAGGCGGCGCTGAAGCAGGTGGTCGGCAAGGACGGCACGCCCGCCGTGGTGGCGCGCACCAGCCTTGCCACCCACCGCTACTCGGCGCTGCTGGTCGACCTCGACCAGTCCGCCGCCGGTGCCGCCTGCCGCCACCTGCAGTCGCTCGGCGTCTACTGCCTCGCCGTGCCGCCCAAGCTGCTCAACAACCCCCAGGCCATGTGGCGGTAAGCGGCCCCATGGCGATGAGCGAGCGGGAAAAGGCCCTGGCCGGCCTGCCCTACAGCATCATGGACCCGGAATTGAAGGCGCTGCGCAAGCAGGCGCACCGCCTGGTCTATGCCTACAACCGCGCCGAGCCCATGGAGGACGATCCGCCGAGCGCCATCCTGGCGGAGCTGTTCGGCAGCTTGGGAAAGAACGTCTTCATCGAGCTGCCCTTCCACTGCCCCTACGGCGTGAACATCCATCTCGGCGACGAGGTGTTCATGAACTACGGTTGCGTCATTCTCGACTGTGCCAGGGTCGAGATCGGCGCCAAGACCCTGCTCGGCCCCGCGGTGCAGATCTACACCGCCATCCACCCGCTCGACCCGAAGCAACGGGCAGACTTCCTGGAAACCGCAAAGCCCGTCACCCTGGGCCGCAACGTCTGGGTCGGCGGTGGCGCCATCATCCTGCCCGGCGTCAGCATCGGCGACAACGCGGTGATCGGCGCCGGCAGCGTGGTGACCCGCGACGTGCCGGCGGATTGCCTTGCCCTGGGCAATCCTGCGAAGGTGGTGAAGCGGATTGCCCCGGAGGAAAGACCATGACCGACACCAGCGGCCTGACCCAGCTCGGCCGTCCCGCGGCGCTGCCCGAGAGCCCGGACGAGGCGGTGCTGGAGCGCGTGCCCAATGCGCAGAACGACGTCGACTACCTGGTGCGCTTCACCGCGCCGGAGTTCACCTCGCTCTGCCCGATGACCGGCCAGCCCGACTTCGCCCACCTGGTCATCGACTACGTGCCGCGCGACTGGCTGGTGGAATCGAAGTCGCTGAAGCTCTATCTCGGTTCCTTCCGCAACCACGGCGCCTTCCACGAGGACTGCACCCTCGCCATCGCCCGGCGCCTGGTCGCCGAGCTCGAACCCAAGTGGCTCCGGATCGGCGGCTACTGGTATCCGCGCGGCGGCATGCCGATCGACGTGTTCTGGCAGAGCGGCCCGCCGCCGGCCGGCCTCTGGCTGCCCGACCAGGGCGTCGCCCCCTACCGCGGACGCGGGTGAAGGGGACAGTTCGCCAGACAGCAACCTGGTTGCGCGAAGCTCCCGCCTTCCCGCTTAGCGCGTCAAGGACCCAGCCGCGGCTGCGCCAATCCCCTGCCCCCGGCGGGGTAACCCGGAAAAGCGAGCCGCATCGGGCCCTTAGCCGGTTCTCGACCGCGCGGTCCTGCGCTAGCATGAGACGGTCAAGAACGCAGGGAAATCTCAAACGGGGGGTCAGGATGACAGCGCATAAAGCTCTCGCCGCTGTGGCGGCGATCGTGATGCTTTTGACTTTCGGCGGGGCCGCGCAGGCTGAGGCGCCGGCAGCGGCCAACTCTCAGATCCAGGCCGTCTACGACGACCTCGCCCGCTTCGAGCAGCAGGCCCAGGGCGCCAGCAAGTCGAGCGCCAACCGCATCCTCAAGCTCCTGAAGCTGACCGAGGGGCGCCTGCAGGGCGCGCCGGACCAGGGCGATCCCTCCTGGCAGGCCGCCGCCGAGCGCCTCGCCACCCTGAAAGAGCGGCTCGGCAACGTCGTCGCCGGCAAGCCGGCCACGGCACCGGCGCAGGCCGCTGCGCCCGCCGCGCCGGCCGGGGATACCCCCACCATCGAGGCCGCCCCGAGCCTCGAGGCGCCGCCGGCGATCGCCAGCGGCGATCCGGTGGTCAACGCCGCGGCCGCCGACATCGCGCGCCTCTCCGGCCTCACCGACCAGCTCGCCCCCGGCGACAAGGCGACTGCCAAGCAGTACCTCGACGAGCTGCAGGCCGTCGGCAACCAGCTGCGCGGCGTCGCCACCAAGGATGCGGCCTGGTCCGAGGCGGCCACGGCCTACAATGCGCTGCAGAAGCGCATCGTCGATATCGCCAACGCGCCGGCGGCGGCGCCCTCCGGCGGCGCGCCGA
Source organism: Kiloniellaceae bacterium (assembly GCA_041565695.1). Taxonomy (GTDB): domain Bacteria; phylum Pseudomonadota; class Alphaproteobacteria; order Kiloniellales; family Kiloniellaceae; genus Pelagibius. The sequence continues at coordinate 3,776 of JBFGUI010000234.1, read as the reverse complement.
GCCAGACCGCGGCGGCCGACCCCAACGTGGAGAAGGTGCTGCGCGAGCTCGGCTTCAGCGACCGCAACCTTCAGCAGATGCGCGGCGCCAGCCAGAAGATGGAGCAGCGCATCCTCGGCGACCTGGACCGCATGCGTGAAACCCTGGACCAGGTCGCCGGCAAGGACCATCCGCGCTGGCAGGAAGCCGACGGCGAGTGGCAGCGCCAGATGGATATGCTGGCGGAAAGGCGCCTGGAGGCCATCGAGAAACAGCTGGCGAGCATCGGCGAGCAGGTCGAGGGGCTCGACAGCACCGTGCTGACCAGCGATGCGAACGTCGCCAGCTTCCAGAGCGCCATCGACGACCTCGCCGCGCAGATGCAGGTCTACGACGCCTATGCCGCGCGCGACGGCTATGCCAGCGCCTGGGATACCCACACCCGGGTGGCGTTGCGCCTGGAGGAGCGCGTCGCCGCGGCCAAGGCGACGGAGAGCCAGTTCGGCGACGTCAAGGCGCAGGTCGCGGCGATCCAGCAGGGCTTCAAGGACGTTCCAATCCCCCGGGCGCTGCAGCAGTTTCCCGACCAGGCGACCGTCGTGGCCTATGCGGAAGGGATGAAGAAGGCCTTCGCCCAGTCGACCCAGGCCGCGCGGTACCTGGAGCAGGTCGAGGGCAAGACCAGCCAGGTCGACAAGCGCGAGATCCAGCGCCTCAAGCGCTATGCCGGCGTCGACCGCATGCGCCAGATCGACGACAGCCTGCGCGAGACCCGCGCCTACCTGGACGGCCACTGGGTGGTCTACCAGAACGTGCTCGATTTCCGCGCCACCGACGATCCCGCCGACCCGAACCACCAGGCCAACCGCTTCCTCATGCCCGGGCGCTACGAGGAGAACATCGGCAAGCTGCAGGAGGGTCTCGAATTCGTCGCCATTCTCGATGCCTACGAGAAGACGCTGGGCAGCGAGGACAACAATACGACCCTGGAGCGTCAGGCCGCGCTGCAGAACGCCATCGCCAAGTACGAGGCGGACTACATGGCCGCGCTCACCACCATGCGCATGTCACCGGGCATCGACGACGACGAGCTCGAGGCGATCGCCACCGAGACTCTGGAGAAGCCGCGCTACGGCGTGAACCTGCCCTGGGAGCGCCTCGAGGTCGGCAAGAAGTCGCACCGCAAGGAGGCGCGCAGCGAGGTCAGCGGCAACTCCATCGTCACCAACATCTACGAGTGGGACGAGTTCCAGGCGCGCACGGTCGAGCAGGTCGACGGCAAGTGGTACATCTTCGTCAACGACCTGAAGTACTTCTACTCCGGTGCCACGACCACGCCGCTGGACCGCTGGCTGGTCTCCGACCGCTGGCAGTCCTCGCGCATCCTGGAAGAGAACATCCACAAGTAGACCGCCCAGGCACAGCCCGGCACCGCGGGAAAGAGGTCAGGGCCTCCTTCCCGCCGCCCGGCCGCGCAGGCCGCGTCAGAGGCCGAACTCCTTGGTGTCGACCCAGTCCATGGAGATCAGCGACCAGAAATCCATGGCCAGCTTGTCTTCCACGTACTTGTAGGGGATCCAGCCATAGCCCTGGTCGCCCCAGCCGGTGCCCCAGGAATTGCGGATCAGGAAGGCGCCGGTGGTGGTCTTGTTGCACTGCGTGTTCTTGACCTTCTTCTTGTCGTCGTAGCCGACGGCGACGATCGCATGCCCCCACTTCGCCTTCTCGCCCGGGCAGGGATAGGGGATGCCGCCCGCCGGCTCGGCCGAATCGAACGACGCGAAGCCCCAGAAGCCGAACATGGCGGGGATGCCCGCCGCCAGGTACTTCTTGACGCTGTCCCGCACCTCGCTGCCGCTGCGCCCCGCGCCCTGCGGGTCGTGGCAGAAATAGCTCAATGCCTCGAAGTTGTCGGCCACCGAGTAGACGAAGGAGTTCGGCTCTTCGTCGAAGTCCGGTGTCGCATCGGTATAGGGCCAGTACTTCTCCTCCGGCACGCCGCAGAGCGCCAGGGCGCCCATGGCGTTGCGCAGCCAGGCGCCGGTGTCGCCGGTGACCTGCATGAGGTTGCGCGTCGCCTTGTAGACGAAGAGCCGCGAACCCTCGATGTGCTTGCCCTTCGAGCGGCGCTGGAAGTATTCGACGACGCCGACGGCGGCATGGGCCGTGCAGGAGCCGATGCCGCCCTGGTTCTCGACCGGCGAGCACCAGGGCCGGAGGTCAACGGAGGAGGCCATGGCCTTCGGCTTCTTGCCGGCCGCCAGTCCCAGTTTCTTCGACATCGCCGCGATCTTGGGCTGCTCCTCCGTGTAGTCGCGCAGATCCGGCATGGGCGGCAACCAGCCGGTTCCCAGGGGCCCTGTGGCCTGCGGCAGCCTGACGGTTTCATAGGACTTGTACATTGCATCTCCTCCCGAAGGTGTTGTGTTGGACCCTCCCTGCAGAGGCATTGCTGGACCTACAAGGAAACGCGGCGCCACGGCCGGCGAGGCCGCTGCCGCGGCGCACGCGTCGCTGCCGAGTCTAGGCCAAAGGAACGCCGGGCGCAGTGCGCTTCCCCACATTGCCGGGGCCCTGCCGGCACCCGCTGCGCGGGGCCGTCTTGTCACTTGACTCGCGATCAGCCCGGGCGGAAGCAATCGCGGACGCAAGTTGCCCGCCTTTGTCCGGAAGGTTCGTCATGCAGCGGCAGGTGGTCTCCTGTCTGGCCGGCGGCCTGCTGGCCGCCCTGCCCCTGGCTCCCGCCAGCGTCGCCGGGCGACAGCCGCGCCACGACCCTGGTGCCCGGCGACCTGGAGATCGCCTTCACCGAAGGGCAGGTGCCGACCCTGGGCCGCCGCGCGCGATCCCGTGCAGGCGCGGAACGGCGCCATCTGGTGGGCCGGCCAGTGGGGCGCCCTGATCGGCCGGATCGACCCGGCGGGCGGCGAGAGCAGGGAATGGCCCTCGCCCTCGGGCCCGAAGTCGCATCCCTATGCCATCGCCGTGATCGACGGCATCGTCCGGTACAACGAGTCCGACGTGCGGCCCGACCCGCTGGTGCGCTTCGACCCCCGCACCGAGACCTTCCAGTCCTGGCCGGTCCCCTCCGGCGGCGTCTCCGCCGGCATCGTGCGCCACATGCAGGCGACGCCGGACGGCAACCTGCTGATCCACCGGAGCAGCACCAACCGCATCATCCTGGTCAACCTGAAGGGCGCCGCGCCGTGCCAGTAGCGGCCGACCCGGGGCGCCGCCGCACCGCCTCGGTAACTCAGTCGACGAGACCCGCTTTGCGCAGGCCTTCGTGCAAGTGGACGTTGCACGCCGCATCCCAGTAGGGCTGCCAGTCGGCCCGACTGGCGAGGAAGCCGGGGTGCAGGCGCTCGCAGTGCTGAAGCGCGACTCGCGCCTCCTCCGCACGTCCCAGCTGCCCCAGGGCGATGGCCAGAATGTAGTAGGCATTGGCGTAGTCCGGCCGGCGCTCGATGGCGGATCGCGCGGCCCTCGCGGCATCTTCGTAACGCCCGGCATTGACATAGGCGCGCGCCAGGAAGGAAAGATGCATGTTGCGCTGCGGATCTTCCGGGTTGAGCGTCTGGGCCTGCTCCATCATCGAGATCCCCTCCGGATCGCCGGCGAGATCGAGCTTGTTGCCGAGAGCGTGCCGGGCATCGGAACTGAGCGGATTGAGCTGGACGGCCCGCCGTCCCTCCGCGAGAGCAAGCTCGCGCTCGTTGCGCCATAAATACGCTGTGCTCAGGCGAAAGTGCGCGCGTGCGGAGTCGTTGTCGAGCGCCACCGCACGCTGCGCTGCT
>JBFGUI010000233.1:0-6051 GCA_041565695.1 Kiloniellaceae bacterium | reverse complement strand
GCGCCTCTTTGCCGAGCGCCTCTTTGCCGAGCGTCTGGGCCGTGGGGGACAATCGGTCCATGCTCTTTCTCCCTGCTTCAGCCGCCATGCTACGCTAGCCTGACGCAGAAAGCGAATCGGGACGCCTGTTAACCTAATGTCTGAAGATTTCTCCCACTGCCTGGTCTACGTGACCGCCGCCGATGCCGAGGAGGCCCGGGAGATCGGCCGCGCCATGGTCGAGGCCCGCCTGGCGGCCTGCGCCAACGTCATTCCCGGCATGATCCCGATCTTCCGCTGGGAGGGGGAGATCGGCGAGGCGGAGGAGAGCGTGGTCCTGCTCAAGACCACGCGGGCGCGGGCCGCGGAACTGATCGCCGCTGTCGAGGCCATGCACAGCTACGACTGCCCCTGCGCCGTGGTGTTGCCCATCGCCGGCGGCAGCAAGGCCTTTCTCGACTGGATCACCAGCGAAACCGGGGACGCGGCCCCGGACTGAGGCCGGATAAAGCCGGGCTCAGCGGCCGCTCTTAAGGCTGCCGGTCTTGAAGAGGTGGCGCACGCTGTTGCGGTACTCCGGGTCCCACACCAGCCGCTCGAGATCCAGCTCGGCCTCGGCGGCGCGAGGGCCCCGGCCGCGGGCCGCCGCGGCCTCCCGGGGCTCTGCCTGATTGCGGTCCACTGCGCTGTTCATGGGCGCCGCTCCCTGCTCTATGGGTTTCCGCCTTCGCATCCAGGCTCCACCCTGGACCGGGAATTGGGCAACTCCGGGGCGGGCTGGGGCCGCCGGATGATCATATTGCGGCAAAACCTGGGCGCGGGCGCAGGCCAGCCATGCAATCGCGTGCCTTGTCCGGCGGGCCGTTAACCGTTACTGGGGAGGCATGAAGGAAGACCGGTGAAAGCGATGCAGGCCCCCTCCGCCCGGCTGGCGCTGACATTCTCCTGCCTCGGCCATGCCTACATGCACCTCTTCACCGCCTTCTATTTCGTCATCGCCCTGGCGCTCGAGGCGGACTGGGGCATTCCCAACCACGAGCTGGTGAAGCTCTGGGCGCTCGGCTCGCTGCTGGTCGGGCTCGCCGCCCTGCCGGCCGGCTGGCTCGGCGACCGCTGGTCGGCCTCCGGCATGATGGCGGTGTTCTTCATCGGCCTTGGCCTTGCCGGCATCGTCTGCGGCCTGGTCGCCTCGACCACGGCTCTCATGCTGGGTCTCGCCGCCGTCGGCCTGTTCAGCGCGATCTATCACCCGGTCGGCATCGCCTGGGTGGTGAAGAGCGCCAGCGCAAGGGGCATGGCGCTGGCGGTCAACGGCATCTTCGGCTCCCTCGGCATCGCTTCGGCGGGGCTGGTGGCCGGGGTGCTGATCGACGCCTTTTCCTGGCGCGCCGCCTTCATCGTGCCGGGGGTGATCTGCCTGCTGACCGGCGTGGCGCTGGTCGCGACCCTGCGCCTCGGCTGGGTGCGCGAGACGGCGGGCGACCGCGCGCCGGAGCCGGCGCCGGCGCGCCGCGACATGGTGCGGGTCTATGCCGTGCTGCTGATGACCATGATGGTCATGGGTCTGCTGTTCCATGCCACCCAGGCTTCCCTGCCCAAGGTCTTCGACCTGCGCCTGCGCGACCTGGCGGGCGAGGGGGCGCTCGGCATCGGCGCCCTGGTGGCGCTGGTCTATACCGCCGGCGGCTTCATGCAGCTGGTCGGCGGCTGGCTCGCCGACCGCTTCCCGCTGAAGCCGGTCTACCTCGGCGCCTTCGTCTTTCAGGTGCCGGTCATGCTGCTGCTGGCTCAGGCGGCCAGCGCGCCGCTCATGGCGCTGGCGGTGCTCACCGTGGTGCTCTCCGCCGTCGCCCTGCCGGCGGAAAACATGCTGCTGGCGCGCTACACGCCGCAGCGCCACCGCGGGCTCGCCTTCGGCGTCAAGTTCGTGCTGGCCTTCGCCATCGCCAACCCGGCGATTCTGCTCGCCTCCTGGGTCGAGGGGCGCCACGGCGAGTTCGGCGAGCTCTACCTCATCATGGCCGCGGTCGCCGCGGTCGCCGCCGGGGTGACCTGCTTCCTGCCGTCGCCCAAGCGGGTCGCGGCCGCCGCCCTGCCGGCGGCGTAAGGCGATTCAGCGGGCAGTTGCGCCCGCCTCGGGGATCCGGCAGATGAAGTCCTGGAACTTGCCGCCGGCGCTGCGCGGAATGCTTGCGTGGTAGGTGATGCGGATGGGGAAGGGGTGGCCGCAGCGCGCCTGCATGGTGGAGCGCAGCTCCGCTTCCTCCTCGGCCGTCAGTTCGCGCTCGGCGACCAGCTTGATCTCCAGGTCGTCGACGGCGTGCTGCACGATCTGGAACTGCCGCAGGCAGGCGATGCGGGTGAACTGCGAGGTGCCGAGCTGGGCCCAGGCGCGGCGGCCGTCGGGGAAGACCAGCATGTCGCGGGTGCGCCCCAGGATGCGGTTCAGCACCGGCAGGCCGCGGCCGCAGGGGCAGGGCGCGCCGACCTCGGCGAGGTCGCCCACCGCATAGCGCAGCAGCGGCATGGCGAAGTTGTGCAGCGGCGTGACCACGACCTCACCGACCTCGCCGACGCCGCAGGGCCGCCCCGCGGCGTCGAGCACTTCCAGCAGCACCGCCTCCGACGGTACGTGGTAGCTGCCTTCCTCCGGGCACTGCATGGCCAGGTAGCCGGTCTCCTGGGCGCTGTAGAGATCGACGATCTCGAGCCCCCAGACTTCGCGGCAGAGGTCGCGCAGGTCCGGGCTCAGCAGCTCGGACAGGGTGCGCACCTGGCGCAGGCCGGCGATGCGGATGCCGTGCGCGCGGCAGTGGATCAGCAGGTCGCGCAGGGCCGAAGGATAGGTCAGCAGATAGGCCGGCTGCTCGCGCTGCAGCCATTCCGCCTGCTCGGCGGCGCTGGCGCCGATGTGCAGGCCGACGGCGGGACCGTCGCCGAAGATCTGCGACACCGTGCTGTTCCAGAAGGCCGAGCGTATGCCCGCCGGGTACTCGGCGGTGCCGTTGGGAAACGAGCGGATGGCGGCGAGCTTGGCGCCGAAGTCGCGCTGGTGCCAGAGGTGCTCGCGCAGGGTGAGGGCGTCCCAGACGTGCTGGAACGCACCGCTGCCGCGCGCCTTCAAAGGACGCCCGGTGGCGCCGCTGGTCGCCAGCTCGTAGAGCAGGCCGTGGCCGGGGGGCAGCGCGCCGGCGTGCAGCGCTTCGCCGGCCGCCTGCAGCTAGGCACGCGACAGCACCGGCATGCGCGCCCAGGTCTGCGGCGTCAGCGGCCGCTCGGCAGCGATTCCCGCGCGGGCCAGGCGGTCGCGGTAGAACGGCACCTCGCGCCGGGCGTGGTCGAGCAGGGCGGCCGCCTGGCGCAGCTGCTGCGTCAGCAGCTCGGCGGGCGACCACCACTGGCTCTCCTCGAGCTGCAGCAGGATCGCCAGCTTGGCCAGTCCGGGCGGCCCGAGGCGGGCGGGCCAGGCCATGGTGGGGTCGGTCGTCGGCAGCGGGCAGTAGGCCGGCCGGCGGCCCCCGGGACGCGAAGCGGGCGGCGGCATGGGGTCCGGATAGCACCCTTCGCCCTGCTATGGCAAAGCCTTGCTGGCGCGCCTGGCGCGTTTTCCGGAGGCCGCCACGCGCGGAAACGGAATAGATACCAATTTGCGGGCAAAGTGCTCTAGCTTGGCGGGATCGCGCCGCCGCCGGATTCCCGTTCAACCTTCGCGCCTTCATGCCCGACAAGCTTTCCAGCAGTGCAGAGCAGATCCCGGCGCGGCGCCCCGACGCGCAGCCCAGCCTGGCGGAATGGGCGCGGCGAAAGACCGCGCGTTGGCGTGCGTCCCTTGCGCAGTTGGAACCTTGGCCCCCGGGCATCGATGACGCGGCGCTGACCCGCGCGATCGCGCGGGCGGGGCGTGCCATGGTGGCACGCGTCGGCCTCGCCATGCTGCACGAGGGAATCCTGCAGCCCGACCTCGGCGAAGGTGGCGAGGCGAGGATGGCCGTGCCCGGTCCCGATGGTGAAGACCGTGTCTTGCTTCTGCGGGGCCTGGGTCCGGATTCGCCGAGCCTGTTTCCCCAGCTGCGCCTGTTTCGCGCGCAAGGTGACGAAGCGGAAGCCCGGCCCATCGAAGAACTCGCCGAGTTGCTCGAACTGGCCGCCTCTGCCTTCGGGGAGGCCTCCTTCGAGACCCTGGTGCGTCTGGTCGAGGAGCTGACCGATGCGCAGCTGAACCAAGCGCTCTGCGATTCCTATCGCGCTGGTTGGAACGGCCGCATCAGAGACAGCGCCTCTGCATCCGGCGCCGCGACATTCTGGGACTGGCTCGCAGGACAGCCCCGCGCCTCTATGCCGATGGTGCTTCTGGAGCAATGGGGCGCGACGGGCCATCCCTATCACCCGGCCCACAAGACGCGCCGCGCCATGACGCCCAAGGAGGTGCTGGCCTACTGCCCCGAGTTCGAACCGGCGGTGCCGGTCAGGCTGGCGGCGGCGCGGCGCGAAAGGGTCTGTGGAGAGACCTTGCCAGGCGGGCCCCCCATTGCGAGCTGGCTCAAGCATCATTTTCCGGATCAAGCGGAGGCCTGGCGGAACGGACTCACCGAGCAGGGACGCGATCCGGAAGACTACATCCCCCTGCCGATACATCCCTGGCAGGCGCAGCACAGCATTCCGCAGCGCTTCGCCGCGTCGCTGGCCAGGGACGATCTCGTGCTGCTCGACGCGCCGACCATCATGGGCGCCCCCCTTGTGTCGGTCCGCACCCTGGCGCCTATGGGAATGCCCGATGCGCCCCACCTGAAGCTCGCGCTCGGCATGCGGCTGACGTCTGTGGAACGCACCATATCGCCGCGTTCCTGCGAGATGGGACCGCGCATCAGCAACCTTTTGCAGCAGCTTGTGGCGCGCGATGGTGTGCTGTCGTCGAGCCTCAGGATCGCGCCGGAGGAAGCAGGCATGTATTTCGCGTCGGCGGTGCCTGAGGAGAAGGAGGAGTCACGGCAGCTGTCGGCGCTGCTGCGGCGCAATCCGTCGCGACTCTGCGCCGACGATGAAATTGCAGTTCCGGCGACTGCGCTGACCGGCATTTCACCGCTGACCGGCGCGCCCCTCTTCGTGGAACTCGCAGAGGCGGGCGGCGGTGCAGGCGCAGAAGCGGTGGAGAAGCATTTCTCGCACTATGCAGAGACCTTTTTGCGGCCTTTGCTGATGCTCTATCTGAGATATGGGATCGGTATCGAGGCCCATCAGCAGAACACGCTTGCGGTTTACAGCCATGCCGGTGCGCTTCGAGGCTTCGTGCATCGGGACTTCGGCGGCATCCGCATCCACGAAGCCTCGCTGCGCCGGGCCGGTCTGGACCTCGAGGTGCATCCCGACCGACTGACCGTCGTCGATGATTTCAGCAGCGTGCGCAGCAAGCTGGTCTCCCGCGGCCTGCATCGGCACATAGGATTCCTCATCGCCAGCACTTGTCGCCACCTGCGGTGCAACGAGCGTCCCTTCTGGTCAGCTGTGGCGGACATCCTTCAGTCCGCATTCGACGACCTGCGGGGCGAGGTCCCTGCACAGACGTGGCGCCAGGAGCGTACCGCCTTTCTGGACGACGGCTGGTATCTGAAGGCGAACCTGCGCATGCGGCTCGAGAACGTCTCAAAGGATATCTACGTTCAGACCCCGAACCCGCTGCGCCGTGCGCGCTAGCTTCGCGGCTAATCGTAGCCGTAGAGCCAGCGGCTGGTGCCGTCGTGGACGTTGCGCACCGAGTGCACGGCCTGCGCCGGGATGAAGGCTTCGTCGCCCGGCTCCACGACCGTCACCTGCCCGGCGATCTCCATTTCCAGGCGGCCTTCGACGACGGTGACGAGCTCGTTGACCGCATGGGAAAAGCCTTCCCAGCATTGCCCCGGCGGATCGACGAAGAGCGCGCAGGAAAAGCCGCGGCCCTGCCAGTCCCGGGCGACGACCGCGCGGTCCACCGGCAGCGTGAACTTCTGTCTCGTCACGAGATCGGTCCGCGGCGCCCCCGGCATCACGACGCGCCGGCCGCCGCCAGGGCCTGGTCCAGGTCGGCGATGAGGTCCT
>JBFGUI010000232.1:0-6082 GCA_041565695.1 Kiloniellaceae bacterium | reverse complement strand
GTGGGACTGGTTCGGCGCCTTCAACTCGCGCGCCGGGATCCCGGTGGATGTGCGCGTGCCGCAGGCCTGGCACCACACCAACACCGAGCTGCCCTACCACCTGCCGGTAACCGAGACGTTTAAAGCGCTGCTGTAACCAAGATTCGAATTGCGTTTTGCGTTGGTGGCCGAGAGCCACGTAAGGGCCCCCTCACCCAGCTCCGCTTAAGCTCGCGCCAGCGCTCGCCAACGCTGCGCAGCCCTCTCCCCGCCGGGGAGAGGGTTGTGGAGGCTTGGCGCGGCGCAGCCAAGCCTAGCCGAAGCTGGGTGAGGGGGCGCCTGCCCCAACCGCTCACTTGAAGGGACAGGGGCTCTGGGCGGCGTCGTGCACCTGGATGGTGCCCTCGGCGATGCCTTCCTCGGCGGCCTCAGCGGCGATCTGCATCGCCTCGGTGATGAGCGGGCGGTTGTCGTCGTCGATCACCCAGTCGAGGCCGCCCTCGGCGAGGCCCAGTTCCTTGATGCCCGGCTCCCACTCTTCCTCCTTGGCGGCCATGAAGTTGTCGTAGACCGCCACGTCGACGCGCTTGCGCATGGAGGTCAGCACCAGGCCAGGGTGGCGGCCGTTCTGGTTGGAATCCGTGCCGATACCCAGCACGCCCGCGTCGGCGGCGGCCTGCAGCACGCCGATCCCCGTGCCGCCGGCCGCCTGGATGATGACGTCTGCGCCCTGCTCGATCTGGGTGCGGGCCAGCTCCGCGCCGCGCGTCGGGTCGCTCCAGGCGGCCGGCGTGTTGCCGGTCATGTTGACCAGCACCGTTACCTCCGCATCGGCGCTGCGCGCGCCCTGGATGTAGCCGCAGGCAAAGCGCCGGATGATCGGGATATCCATGCCGCCGACGAAGCCGATGGTGCCGGTCCTGGAGGCCAGCGCCGCCAGCAGGCCGACCACGTAGGAGCCTTCCTGCTCGCGGAACACGATGGACTGCACGTTGGGCGCCTCGACCACCATGTCGACGATGGCGAACCGGGTCTCCGGAAAATCCGGCGCCACCTTGGCCAGGGCAGAGGCATGGGTGAAGCCGATGGCGACGATGGGCGAGAAGCCGCGCTGGGCGAAGGTCCTGAGCGCCTGTTCGCTCTGCGCCTGGGTGGCGATCTCGAACTCGCCGTAGCTCTCGCCGGTCTCCTCGCGGTAGCGCTCGGCCCCCACCCAGGCCGCCTCGTTGAACGAGCCGTCGAACTTGCCGCCGACGGAATAGATCACGGCGGGCTTGGGCGGGGCGGACTGGGCCACGGCGGCGGCGGCGACGAGGCCAAGCAGGGCGGCAAAGAGGATGGGGCGCAGGATCACTTGGGGCAGGCTCCCGGAACGGCGTGGCGTCAAGCGGTTGGATTCTAGGTGAATCACGGTGTCGCTGAAAGACACCGCCCTAAACCGCGCAGAGCGCTTCGCCCGTGCGGTAGTCTATGGTCTTGAGGTCGCGGATCGTGGCCTGCGAACCGCAGAGCGCGCAGTCCGGATCGCGCGGCGCCTTCACCTTGCGGAAGGTGGTCTCCAGCGAATCGAAGAGGACGAGGCTTCCGGCGAGCGACGTGCCGATGCCGAGGATCTCCTTTACCACCTCGTTGGCCTGCAGCGCGCCCAGGGTGCCGGCCAGCGCGCCCAGCACGCCGACGTCGGCGCAGCTTTCCTTGGGATCGCCCGGCTGCGGGCCGAAGAGGCAGCGATAACAGGGCGTTTCGCCGTCATGTGCCTTAAACGTGGAAAGCTGGCCGTCGAAGCGCATGATGGCGGCGGAAACCAGGGTCTTCCCAGCCAGATAGCAGGCGTCGTTGGCGAGATAGCGGGTCGGGAAGTTGTCGGAGCCGTCGGCCACCAGGTCGTAGCGCGCGACGAGGTCGAGGGCGCTGTCCGGCGTCAGGCGCTGGTTGTGCGCCTCGACCTTGACCTCGGGATTGATCTCGGCGAGGCGGCGGCGCGCCGACTCGACCTTCGCCATGCCGATGTTGGCGGTGTCGTGCAGCACCTGGCGCTGCAGGTTGGAGAGGTCGACCTGGTCGTCATCGACGATGCCCAGCGTGCCGACGCCGGCGGCAGCCAGATAGAGCAGCAGCGGCGAGCCGAGGCCGCCGGCGCCGATCACCAGCACCCGGGCGTCGAGCAGCTTCTGCTGGCCTTCTTCGCCGATCTCCGGCAGCACCAGGTGGCGCGCATAGCGGTCGATCTGGTCGTCGCTGAGGTCCATGGGGAATATGTTAGCGGCTTGAGCCTGTTGGACAAAGGGGGTGTGAAGGGGCGGCTCCCCCTCACCCAGCTTCGGCTAGGCTCGCCTTGCTCGCCAAGCCTGCGCAACCCTCTCCCCGGCGGGGCGAGGGATTCCATTTGCGTCGGCTGCAACTCCCTCGCCCCCTTTGGGGGAGGGGGTCGGGGTGAGTGGGCTTTGGTTGTTTCCTACAGCCCGTCGAACAGCGGGGTGGTGAGGTAGCGCTCGGCGAAGGAGGGCAGGATGGCGACGATCAGCTTGCCGGCCATCTCCGGGCGGGCGCCGACCTCCAGCGCGGCGGCCAGCGCGGCGCCGGAGGAGATGCCGACCGGCAGGCCGTCGAGGGCCGCGGCCTCGCGCGCGGTGCGGAAGGCGGTGTCGTTGCCGATGCGCAGCACCTCGTCGATCAGGCTGGTGTCCAGGTTGCCGGGGATGAAGCCGGGGCCGATGCCCTGGATCTTGTGCGGACCCGGCGGGCCGCCGGACAGCACCGGGCTGTCTTCCGGCTCCACCGCGATCATCTTGAGGGAGGGCTTGCGCGCCTTGAGCGCCCGGCCAACGCCGGTCAGGGTGCCGCCGGTGCCGACGCCGGAGACCACCACGTCGACTGCGCCCGCCGAGTCGCGCCAGATTTCCTCCGCCGTGGTGCGGAAATGCACCTCCGGATTGGCCGGGTTGTTGAACTGCTGCGGCATCACCGCGCCGGGATGCTCGGCCAGGATCTCCTCGGCCTTGGCGACGGCCCCGGTCATGCCCTTGGCGCCGTCGGTCAGCACCAGTTCGGCGCCCAGCAGGCGCAGCATCTTGCGGCGCTCCTCCGACATGGTCTCGGGCATGGTGAGGATCAGGCGGTAGCCCTTGGCGGCGCAGACGAAGGCCAGCGCGATGCCGGTATTGCCGCTGGTCGGCTCGACGATGACGCCATGCTCCTTCAGGCGGCCGTCCTGTTCCATGGCCTCGATCATGGCCAGACCGATGCGGTCCTTGACCGAGGCCAGCGGGTTGAAGAACTCGCACTTGCCGGCGATCTCCGCCTTCGACCCGTGCGCGGCGGCCAGCTTGCGGAGCCGCACGATGGGCGTGGCGCCGATGGTATCGAGGATGGAGTCGTAGATCCTGCCGCGGAACTCGCCGCTGAAGTCGGCGCCCGCGTCGTCGTACGCCGGCTTTGCGGCCTTTGCTGATTCCATGAGGTCTCCGTTCCCTTGCGCGCGCTGCGGCGAGCTCTTTCTTGTTTTTCGTCAGATCGTGAAGTCGGTGATCTGCCGCGCCTCGCTGGCGATGCCTTCTTCGCGGGCCTTCTCGCAGAGCTCTTCGATGGTCATGTTGTCGAAGCGCGCCATCATCTGCTGCTGCATGTCCTGCCAGATGGGGCGCAGCACCTTGACGCCGAGCTCCGAGCCGTCGGGGTCGGCCGCCGGATCCGCGGTGCCCTCCAGCTTGCGCACGATGCGGATGATCTCGCCGACCGAGATGCGCCGGCGTTCGCGCGCCAGGCGGTAGCCGCCCTTGGGGCCGCGCTGGCCGGCCAGGATGCCGTTGTGGACCAGTTGCTGCAGCACCTGCTCCAGGTAGCGCCGCGGGATGCCCTGGCGCCGCGAGATGTCGCTGGAGCGCACCGGCCCGGCGCCGGCGTGGTAGGCGATGTCGACCACCGCCTCGATGGCGAAGAGCAGTTTTTTCGAAAGCCTCAGCATGGTTCCTCAATCGCCCGCTGCTGCGTTCTGACCTGCGGCGACGCCGGTCGAGCCGAAGCCCCCGGCGCCGCGCGCGCTTTCCTCCAGGTCGGCGCTCACCGTCCAGGTGACGCGCGCGTAGGGCGCCACCACCATCTGGGCGATGCGGCTGCCGCGCTCGACCACGAAGGGGGCCTCGCCCGCGTTGAACAGGATCACGCCCACCTCGCCCCGGTAGTCGGCGTCGATGGTGCCCGGCGCGTTCAGCACCGTGATGCCGTGCTTCAGCGCCAGGCCGGAGCGCGGGCGGACCTGCGCCTCGGTGCCCGGCGGCAGGGCGATGGCGAGGCCGGTGGGGATCAGGCGGCGCTCGCCCGGGGCCAGGGTGACCGGCGCCGTCACGGCGGCCTGCAGGTCCATGCCGGCCGAGTCCGCCGTGGCATAGGCGGGCAGGTCGAGATCGGCGGCGTGGTCGAGGCGCTTGATGGCGACGCTGAGAGCGGTCATGGGCGGTTTCGCGGTCCCTGTCTTCTTTTGTTCTCGGTCAGCGGGTGAGGGTGGCGGCAATCTCGCGGCACAGCCGCTCGGCCACCTCGGCCTTGCTCATGCGCGGCCAGTCGTCGACGCCCGCGGCGGTGATCAGGTGGATGAGATTGTCGTCGCCGCCGAAGGTCGCCGTGCCCGGCGCCACGTCGTTGGCGAGGATCCAGTCGCAGCCCTTGCGCGCCAGCTTTGCGCGGCCCTGTTCCACCACTTTCTCAGTTTCGGCGGCGAAGCCGATGACCAGGCTGGGGCGCTCCGGTCCCGGCTGAGACAGCTCGGCGAGGATGTCCGGGTTCTGCGCCAGCTCCAGGGCGGCGGGCATGCCGTTGTCCTTCTTGATCTTGTGCTGCGCGGCGGCTGCTACGCGCCAGTCGGCGACGGCGGCGGCGCAGACCGCGATCTCCACCGGCAGGGCGGCGCGGCAGGCGGCCAGCATCTCCGCGGCGGTCTCCACGTGCACGGTCCTGAGGCCCTCGGGATCGGCCAGGCGGCTGGGGCCGGACACCAGGGTGGTCTCGGCGCCGTGGCGCGCCAGGGCTGTGGCGATGGCGTGGCCCTGCTTGCCGGAGGAGCGGTTGGCGATGTAGCGCACCGGGTCGATGGGCTCGTGGGTCGGCCCGGAGGTGACCAGCGCGCGCAGGCCGCTCAAGGGTCCCGGCAGGCCGAGCGCCGCCTCAATGGCGGCGAGGATCTCCGCCGGCTCGGCCATGCGCCCGAAGCCGAACTCGCCGCAGGCCATGTCGCCCTCGTTGGGGCCGACGGTCAGCACGCCGCGCTGCTTCAGGGTCGCCAGGTTGGCCTGGGTCGCCGGATGCTCCCACATGCGTACGTTCATCGCCGGGGCGACCAGCGCCGGCTTGTCGGTGGCCAGCAGCACGGTGGAGGCGAGGTCGTCGGCGCGGCCCTGGGCCATCTTGGCCAGGAGGTCGGCGCTGGCCGGCGCCACCACCAGCAGGTCGGCGGCGCGCGACAGCTGGATGTGGCCCATCTCGGCTTCGTCGGTGAGGGAGAAGAGCTCGCCGTAGACCTTGTCGCCGCTCAAGGCCGAGAGCGACAGCGGCGTCACGAACTCGGCGCCGGCCCGGGTCAGCACGCAGCGCACCGCCGCGCCCTTGTCACGCAGGCGACGGATCAGCTCCAGCGACTTATAGGCGGCGATCCCCCCCGAGACGATCAGGAGTACCCGTTTTCCAGCCAACACTACGGTAAAGCTCATATTTCACGGTTATCAGTCGTGAATAACCTAGGTGCTCGCCCTCCGGAAGGCAAGAGAAGCCAATTAATCTACTTGTTTCAGTAATTTAGAACAGGGCAACGGCGGCCAGCACCAGCGCGGCGATGGCGATGGGCAGGGCCCAGCGGCCGAGATTGCCGCCCTGCCGGCTGGTCAGCCGCTCGATGGTCTCCGGGTGCAGGCGGATGCGCCCGGCGGCCAGCTCCTCGGTGGCGCGCTCCAGGTTGTCGGCCAGGCTCGGCAGCTGGCGCAGGCCGTGCAGCAGCTCCTCGACGCCTTCGCGCAGGCGCGCCTCCGGCCCCCGGTTCTGGCGCATCCAGGCGTCGATCAGCGGCTGCGCCAGGGTCCAGATGTTGAGCGAGGGGTCGAGCCGCCGGCTCACG
>JBFGUI010000231.1:0-6116 GCA_041565695.1 Kiloniellaceae bacterium | reverse complement strand
CGCCCGGCCCGGCGCGCCGACGGCAAGGCGCCGCACGTGGCGTTCGTTGACCTGGGTGACGATCAGCATGGGATCGAGCTCGACGAGGCGGGCGACGGCGTCGCCGCGGTCGACGTAGTCGCCCAGCTCGACCAGGCGCTGGTCGATCACGCCGTCGAAGGGTGCGCGGATGCGGGTGTAGGACAGCTCGACCTCGGCGATGGTCACCGCCGCCTCGGCGGCCTGCAGGGAGGCCTCGGTGGCGGCCAGCTGGGTTTCCGCGCGGAAGCCCTTCTGCGACAGCTTTCTGTCGGCCTCGTATTCGATCTTGCGCTGGGCGAGCAGGGCTTTGGCTTCGGCCAGGCGGGCCGGGCGGTCGCCGGCGGAGAGCTGCGCGATGACCGCGCCCGCCTTGACCGCCTGACCGTCCTCGACCGTCAGCTCGGTGATGCGCCCGTCGGTCTCCGACTTGATCTCGACCAGGCGGTTGGCCTCGCTGCGGCCGCGCAGCAGGTCGATGACGGCGTGGGACTGGGCCGTGGAGGGGCGCACGCGCACGGCCGGCGCCTGGTCGAGCGCGCCGAGGTCGGCCGGCGGCTTCTGCGGCTGCGGCTGGGCGCCGCTCTCGCCGAGCTGGCCGGAGGCCACCCAGGCCGCGGCGCCGGCGGCGAGCACCACGGCGAAGAGGATCGAGCGCTTCATCCTGCGGCGCCTCTGCTGGCTTGGGTCATGGTCCGTCGTGTCTGCATGAGTCTGATACGTGCCGGGGGGCGGTTTCGTTTCCTTTTGTTTGCGCGACGACTTCTGCGGGGTGGCTATTCCGCCACCATGAGGGCGGACTCCTCGATCTCGGCCAGAAGCTTTTCCCGGTTGGCTTCCAGGTAGTCGGCGGCGGCGCGGTAGACGGCGATGCCCATGCCGCGCACGAAGGCCGGGCCGGCCGGGATGGTCTCGTTGCAGGCGCAGTCTTCCATGCGGGCCAGGGCCTCGCGGTACCAGGCGATGCGCTGATCGATCAGCTGGTCGACGCGCGCCGGCGGCAGATACTGGGCGAAGGACAGGATGAACAGGAAGTCCGAGCGCATGGCATCGGGCGCCGGCTCGGTCATCAGCGCCGCGACCAGGGCGTTCCGGCCCTTCGGCGTGATCGAGTAGATCTTCTTGTCCGGGCGCTTGTCCTGGGCCTGTTCGCGCACCTCGACCAGGCCCTCCGCGGCGAGCGCGTTCAGGGCCGGGTAGATCGAGCCGAAACTGGCCTGGTGGAAGTGGCTGAAGGGGCCCTCGGCGAAGGCCTTCTTGATCTCGTAGCCACTGGCCTCGCCACGCGAGAGCACGCCGAGGCAGAGGGTCTTGACGTCCATGTCGCACCTTTTGAGGGGCAGAAGTTGGGGACAGAAGATGATCTATATCGCCCCTGCATATATCAACCCTATATAGGTGGGCAGCGGCCCTGCGGCCAGGGCATGGAGCCGCGGAAAGCCTCTCCGTCTCGCGGATTTCGGGAAAAATTGTATAAAATTCAAATATTTGAAATGAACCCGCCGATCCCGTAGAATGACGCGTTTTGTGAAGGGATGAAGGGATCGCTCCATGATCGCCGGTTTTTCGGCTTCCCTGTCGGGCCTCATGGCGCAGAGCAAGCGCCTTGCGGTCTCGGCCGAGAACGTCGCCAACATGCGCAGCCGCGGGCAGCGCGAGGACGGCCCGGCTGAACAACCCGGCGCCTACGTGCCGCGGCAGGTCGAGGACGTGACCACCGCCGGCGGCGGCGTGCGGGCCGTCGAGCGGCCGGTGGATCCGGCCGCGGTGAAGGTCTATGCGCCGAGCCGCCCGGACGCCGACGCCCAGGGTATCGCGGCGGTGCCCAACGTCGACCTGGCCGAGGAGCTGGTGACCCAGAAGCTGGCGCAGCGCGCCTACGAGGCCAATGCCGCGGCGCTGCGCACCCAGGACGAGATCACCGACAGCCTGCTCGACATCAAGTCGTAGCTTTTCCCGCGCTTTTGCCGGCTTGCCGCCGGCCGGCGCCCAGACGCAAAAAAAAAGGCTGCCGCCCGCATCCCGCCGGGCGGCAGCCTTTTTTGCTTTGGAATGGCCGAAAGTCCTTGGGGCAGCCTGCGCAGCAGCAAGCTCAGCGCTGGAAAACGCCCGCCCCAACCAAGAGCCGCCGCAGTCGGTGACTACGGCGACGGGATCGGGTGGGGCTGGATCGCGCTACCTAGGCGGCGATGCCCTCGCGCCAGGCGCTGGTGGACTTGCAGGACTGACAGACCCGCTCGCCGGGCCAGGAACTCAGGAACTCGGAGCTGCACATCAGGCAGTTCCGCCGCTTCTTCTCGTAGGTCCGGTCGGATTTCGGCTTGGAGTTTTTCGTGGAGTCACTCATGGCCGGGGTGATACCGACACCAGCTTATGAATGCAACAAAAATGTTGCACTGCAATGACGATTTTGCGCCAGTTTCCCCGAAACTTGTAAATTCTCTTAAATTTCAGCGGGTAATCCAGGAGTATATTCTCCCCTGGCGCGTCCCGCGGCCGGCCCGGCGCCCAGGCGAAAGTCGCCGTTTCCCGCCAGGCGGCCGGCGATTTCC
The DNA here is from genome assembly GCA_041565695.1 of Kiloniellaceae bacterium. Lineage (GTDB taxonomy): Bacteria > Pseudomonadota > Alphaproteobacteria > Kiloniellales > Kiloniellaceae > Pelagibius. The sequence goes on along the minus strand of JBFGUI010000231.1, from coordinate 3,546 downwards.
TGGGATTTCCGTCCTCCGATGACCGTCCTCCCGCGCTCCCGCCACGTCCGGCTCCGGCCGCGGCACGGCGCGACCGGGCGGCCGGGTGCCCCGCCTTTGTCCCGTCTTCGAGAGGCCTTCTCGCTGTTTCAGGCTTTTGCTATCCTCATAGCCGGTGCAAGTGTTCCGGGCGTCCCCGGCTTCGGGGAACGTCAGGCGGCCAGGACAACCTCCGGCGAAGCAAACGCCAGCAAGAAGGGAGGCCATGACCTGAGGCCGCACAGGGGAGGGAGACTGCATGTATCGTTCGGTGACGGAAAGCCGGCAGGAAGAAAGCGAGCGCCGCCGGCTGTGGCGTTGGGCCGAAGGGGTGCTGGTCAGCCTGGTGGTGCTGGTCGGCGTGACTTTTCTTTTCGGGCTGATCACCTTCTAGGCGTCGGGCCAGGCGTCAGGCGCCGCACAGTCTCGCAGCGGGATGCCGCCGCGCGCGCGGAAGCTGCGGCGCGGTGAGCGGTCGCGTGCTAGTTTCCGGCCATGGCTTTCTCGCTGCGCCAGGTCCGCTACTTCATCGCTGTCGCCGAAAACGGCTCGGTCACCGGGGCCGCGCAGCAGCTTTCCGTTTCCCAGTCCACGGTCACCGAGGCCATCAAGGGCCTGGAGGACGAGCTCGGCATCAAGCTCATCGAGCGCCAGGCCCGCGGGGTCGCCCTGTCCTACAAGGGCCAGCAGTTCCTGCGCCACGCCCACCGCATCCTGGCCGAGGTCTCCGACGCCCAGCACGCCCTGCGCAGCCAGGAGGCGCCGCTGGTCGGCCGGCTGCAGATCGGCGTCACCACGCTGGTCGCCGGCTACTGCCTCTCCGACCTGCTGGCGCGCTACCGGCGGGTCTTCCCGGCGGTGCAGGTCAGCGTCGTCGAGGACACCCGCGACTACCTGGAGCACCTGCTGCTCAACGGCGAGATCGATGTCGCCGTGATCATCGTCTCCAACCTGCAGGACAACGTGGCGCTGGAGACCGTGGCGCTGCAGACCTCCCACTATCACCTTTGGCTGCAGAGCGGCCACCGCCTGCTGCGCGCCTCGCCGGTCAGCCTCGACGAGGTCGCCAAGGAAGCGCTCATCGTGCTGAGCGTCGACGAGGTGGAGGAGGTGACCGGCCGCTACTGGCGCCGGGCCGGCGTGCGCCCCAAGGTGGCCTTCCGCACCCGCTCGGTCGAGGCGGTGCGCAGCCTGGTGGCCACCGGCGCGGGGGTGGCGGTGTTGCCGGACCTCGCCTACCGGCCCTGGTCCTTGGAAGGCGACCGCATCGAGGCGCGCGAGATCGAGGAGCCGCTGCCCGATCTCACCGTCGGCGTCGCCTGGCGCAAGGGCTCGCCGCTGCCGACCACGGCTGAGACCTTCATCGACCTGGCGACGACCCAGCGGCGCAGCCGCTGAGGGCGGCAGGCGGCCGGCCGGTAATATCGGTTTTTCCGATATATCATTTTATCTTTTTGAATTGGCGAAATCTCCGATCCGGTCGCTATCATCCTCCAGCGACGGACGGCGACCCATCCGCGGGTCCCGGCGTACGCCAAGAACTCTTCGAGGGAGCTTCAGGGATGGCTAGATTTCTTCACGCTGCGGCGGCTGTCGCAGCGGTTTGCGCACTGCAGGGACCGGCTCTTGCGGCCGAGATGAAGACCGAGATCGGCGCCGGGGAGGGCGTCGTCGATATCGTCGCCTGGCCGGGCTATATCGAGCGCGGCGCGACCGACAAGAACTTCGACTGGGTGAGCGACTTCGAGGCCAAGACCGGCTGCCAGGTGCGGGTCAAGACCGCCGGCACCTCCGACGAAATGGTCGCCCTCATGAACGAGGGTGGCTTCGACCTGGTGACCGCCTCCGGCGACGCCAGCCTGCGCCTCATCTCCGGCAAGCGGGTGCAGCCGATCAACACCGCTCTCGTCCCCAGCTGGTCGAAGATCGACCCGCGCCTGCAGGACGCCCGCTGGCACACCGTCGACGGCGTGCACTACGGCGTGCCCTACCAGTGGGGCTCCAACGTCCTGATGTACAACACCGAGGCCTTCAAGGGCGCGGCGCCGACCTCGTGGAAGGTGGTCTTCGAGGAAACGACGCTGCCGGACGGCAAGTCCAACAAGGGCCGGGTGCAGGCCTTCGACGGGCCGATCTACATCGCCGACGCGGCGCTCTACCTCATGACACACAAGCCGGAGCTGGGCATCAAGGACCCCTACGAGCTGAACGAGGAGCAGTACAAGGCGGCGCTCGACCTGCTGCGCGGCCAGCGCGAGATCGTCAGCCGCTACTGGCACGACCCTTTCATCCAGATCGACGACTTCACCAACGAGGGCGTGGTCGCCTCCTCGGCCTGGCCGTTCCAGGTCAACCTCATGGTCGGGCAGAAGAAGCCGATCGCCAGCACCGTGCCGCAGGAAGGGGCGACGGGCTGGGCCGACACCACCATGATGCATGTCGACGCGCCGCATCCGAACTGCGCCTACATGTGGCTGGAGCACTCGATCAATCCGAAGCTGCAGGGCGACCTCGCGGCCTGGTTCGGCTCGGTGCCGGTGGTGCTCGACGCCTGCAAGGGCAACGCGCTGCTCGGCGACGCGGGCTGCGCCACCAACGGCCTCGGCGACTTCGAGAAGATCTCATTCTGGCGCACCCCGGTTTCCAAGTGCGAGACCCAGGAAAGCTGCGTACCCTACTATCGTTGGGTGACCGACTACATCGCGGTGCTCGGTGGACGGTGAGGCCGGTGCAGCGCGACGCTGTCGGAAAGTCCCGGCGGTGACACCGTTCTTCGACCAGGCGATGGCAGAGCAGAGAGAGACCGCGGCGGCGGGGGGAGAGGGCGCAGCTTTCTCCCCGCCGGCCACCGCCGCCGAGACCCGGGCCGCCGAGACCCGGGCCACCGAGAGCAGGGCCGCCGAGGCCGGGGCCGTGGCGGTGCGCTTCCAGGGCGTGTCGCGCCACTTCGGCGCGGTGCGCGCGGTGGACGCGGTCGACCTGGAGATCCGCGAGGGCGAGTTCTTCGCCATGCTGGGGCCCTCCGGCTCCGGCAAGACCACCTGCCTCAGGCTGATCGCCGGCTTCGAGCAGCCCGATGCCGGGCATATCGAGATCTTCGGCGACACGGTGGAGGGCGTGCCGGCCTACCGCCGCAACGTCAACACGGTGTTCCAGGACTATGCGCTGTTCCCGCACATGAGCGTGCTGGACAACGTGGCCTATGCGCTGCGCATCCGCGGCATGGGCAAGGCCGAGCGCCACGAGCGGGCGCGCCGCGCGCTCGCCCTGGTGCGGCTCGAAGGCTACGACGACCGCCGCCCGGCCCAGCTTTCGGGCGGCCAGCGCCAGCGCGTCGCCCTGGCCCGCGCGCTGGTCGGCGAGCCGCGGGCGCTGCTGCTCGACGAGCCGCTGGGCGCGCTCGATCTCAAGCTGCGCGAGCAGATGCAGGTCGAGCTGAAGGAGCTGCCGCAGCGCCCGCGGCTCGCCGACCAGCGCGCGGGCCAGGGCGACGCGCTGGCGCTGGCCGCCCGAAAGCTGGGCCGGGCG